>PCSF01000202.1 GCA_002771315.1 Desulfobacterales bacterium CG23_combo_of_CG06-09_8_20_14_all_52_9
AATCCTGCGAAGCAGGGCCGCAAAGCGGCATTCAACCGGGCAGGGGATGCAGCGCAACGCAGCAGATGGACTTTTTACGAAGCCATCAGGTTTAACATCCGCAAAGGGGGTCTTACTATGGTTTTAAACACTGTTATTCACCCCTGAATGTCGATTTGGGGGATACCTCGAAAAAAGGAGATCGATAAATGGAATTTAAGACCAAGAAACAGGTCCTGGAAAAGATCCTTTCCGAAAAGAAGCCAAAGTGCCTGCACTGCGGGGAAGAAATGACCCTATGGGAGCCCCCCCATCACTTTCAGTGGTGGACTGGGATGGGGTGTGCCTTACTTATATGAATGTTTCAATGACAAATGCAGCCTCTATGTGCAAGGCTGGAATAACTTAAAGGAAAATTACTCCCAGAACGCGTCTTGTCGGTGCATGTACTACCCCGGAACCGATCAGTTCGAATGCATGCCCATTTTCAACTCCCAGGGTACCCGCGGCCAGATCATCGATGATCAGGTTACAGCCGCCGAGGAAACACTGAAAGCCGCTATCAAGAAGGGATTTTCCATCCTAGCGGATTGCTATGTTGCAAAAGATATGGTCCCTGTCTTACAGATGTTGATGGATGCTGCGGAACCGGTACGCGTCCGACTCAAGGCAGCGGATATGATCGGAGACTTCGGGGAACTGGAAGCCATCGAACCGTTGAGAAACCTTAAAGTCGGAAACGAAATCTTGCAAAACAAAATCGATCGGGGTGTTCAAAAAATCCATGAACGCCATTTTACCCGTGAGTGTCCTTATTGCGCAGAAGTCATCAAGAAAAGAGCTAAAATTTGCAAACACTGCGGAAAAGACCTAACCGCAGAATCTTAACGGGCCGGCCGGCCCGGCGGTTTTGCCGGGCCGATGCCCATGTCCTCAAATGCGACTCTTTTTTTAGGGAGTGTCGATCAATACATTTCCCGTCATCTCTCCGGGTTTTTCGATCTCCATCAACCAGAGGATCGTCGGAGAGATGTCCGCCAGTATCCCCTCTCTCAACTTGACGTATCTGCGACCATCGTCCACCAGAATGAAGGGAACGGGGTTAGTGGTGTGGGCGGTGTAGGTATGTCCCCGATCGTCGATCATGGTCTCCGCATTCCCGTGATCCGCCGTGATCAGTGCGATTCCCTTTCTGGATAAAACCTCCGGGACGATTTCCCCCACACATCGGTTAACGGCCTCACAGGCTGCAACGGCAGCCTTCAGGTTGCCGGTATGACCCACCATGTCCATGTTGGCAAAGTTGAGGATGATGAGATCATAAGCCTCGGACCGTATTCGCGTAAGGACTTCCCGAGTCACATCGAAGGCGCTCATCTCGGGCTTGAGGTCATAGGTTGGAATCTCACGGGGAGAAGGGATCAGGTATCGATCTTCCAGGGGAAAGGCTTTCTCTTCACCCCCGTTGAAAAAATAGGTGACATGGGCATACTTTTCCGTCTCGGCGATTCTTAATTGCCGCAAGCCGTTATTACTGATGACTTCACCCAGGATATTTTTGAGGTGGATAGGCGGAAAGGCTACAGGGAGGGAAAACCCTTCGTCATAAAGGGTCATGCACACATAGCCGCATAACTGTGGCCGGGGATTACGTACAAAGGCATCGAACCTGTCCTCGGTCAGCGCCCGCGTGATTTCTCGGGCCCGGTCCGCTCGGAAATTGAAGAACAAGACACCATCACCATCTTCAATCGTTGCGACGGGTAAACCGTTTCCTTGAGTCATCACCATGGGTTGGATAAATTCATCCGTTTCTCCCCTCAAATAGGCGTTTCGGATCCCTTTGACCGAGTCTTGTTCTGCGATTCCTTCCCCTTTGGTATAAAGCCGATACGCCCTTTCAACGCGGTCCCATCGGTTGTCACGGTCCATGGCAAAAAAACGGCCGCAGATCGTCGCAACGGTGCCGCATCCCATCCCATTAATGGCATCAGAGAGCTGAGTCAGATATGTTATTCCGCTGTCCGGAGAGGTATCCCGGCCGTCCGTAATCGCATGGATGTACACCTGCTGAAGGCTCATTTTTTTGGCAAGCTTCAACAGGGCCAGCAAATGGGTCAACTGGCTGTGAACTCCCCCGTTTGAAACCAGGCCCATGAGGTGGAGTTTCGAGCCGTTTTCCTTAACCTTGGAAAACAACCGGTTGAAAACGCTGTTTTCAAAAAAAGCGCCTTCCTGGATGGAGATATCGATCCGGAGCAGATCCTGATAAACAATACGTCCTGCCCCGATGTTCAAATGCCCTACCTCGGAGTTGCCCATGATACCGTCAGGCAACCCGACAGCGCGACCCGAGCACTGGAGTCGGGTGTGAGAATAGGTTTCCATCAAGCGATCCAGGACAGGCGTTTTAGCCTGCGCCACGGCATTTCCTTCGGTCTTAGCATTCAACCCCCAACCGTCCAGAATCATCAGAAGGACCGGTTTTGCGCGATGATTCATGATGGGCTCCCGGTTTCGGAATATTCGATGCGCCTGGCGCCTGTCCAAAGCCCTTCCAAGTCGTAGAATCGGCGAACAGGCTCATAAAAAACATGAATGATGACATCTCCATAGTCCAAAAGGACCCAGTGCCCTTCGGTCATCCCTTCGATGCTGAGGGGCCGGATCCCTTGCTTCTTCAGCGTTTCGCGAATATGCTCGGCGATGGCGATGACCTGACGGCTGGAACGACCTGAGCAAAAAATAAAAACATCGGTGTAGGAAGTCAGATTCCGCACATCCAGTACGATCAGGTCTTCGGCCTTTTTCCCTAAAACCGCTTGAACATATGCATCGATAGACGGCATCTCGGTGCGGGTCATCGGTACAGCCCCTTTTCAATTAGGTACGTTTCCACTGTTTCGGGAACCCAGGCACGAACGCTTTTTCCACTCTGAACGCCTTTTCGGATATCTGTTGAGGATATTTTCAACAGAGTATTCTGGAAAAGGTGGATCGGCTTCAATCTTGGATGCTGATAGCGGGTTCCATCCTCGGAAAGGCGGTAGTCGCAAGATAGGTTTGTCGTGATGAAAACCTCCAAGGCGCTAACCGAGATGGAACCGGAATGGGAAATGCCCCCGGGTCGCCGTATTACAATCAGGGGGATCTGCTCCAGAATCTTTTCAAAGGATTTCCACGTATGCATTTCCAAAAAGGCATCGTGTCCCAGGATGAGATACATTTGGGTTTTGCCGTGGGCGTTTTCCAGGAAGAATCGAACAGTATCCACGGTATAAGACGGGCCAGGACGCCTGATTTCGCAATCGGTAACTTTAAATCCATTCGTCCCGGTGAGAGCCAGGCGAAGCATGGCCAGGCGATCCGCCGCTGGAGTCACCCGGCTCCCTTCTTTGTGAGGAGGCACTGCCGAGGGGATAAAAACAACCTCGTCGAGCATGAATGCCTTTTTGACTTTTTTTGCGGCCGTAAGGTGTCCCCTATGGATTGGATCAAAAGTACCACCGAAGAGTCCCACCCGGTTCATCATCTCTCGGCGAACCCTTCAATCATTTCGATCTTATTCAGTCCGGACCTGTCCGTTGCCGAAGACCACAAACTTCGTTGTCGTCAGCTCTTCAAGACCCATGGGCCCGAAAGCGTGCAGTTTGGAGGTGCTGATGCCGATTTCAGCCCCCAATCCAAGTTGACCACCGTCATTGAATCGCGTGGAAGCATTCACCAGGACAACTGATGAATCCACTTCCCGGACGAATCGCCTTGCCCGGCTGTAGTCGCATGTCACGATTGCGTCGGTGTGGTTGGATCCGTATCTCGTAATGTGATCGATGGCGTCATCCATGCCGGAAACCACTTTGACGGCCAGTATCAGGTCCAGGTATTCCGCAGGCCAGTCTTCCTCCTTAGCGGCTTTTGCCAAAGGAAGGATCCGGCATGTCTTGGGGCAGCCTCGGATTTCGACTCCGGCCTCTCGGAATTGCGCGGCCATTTCCGGCAAGAATGCATCGGCTATAGCCTGATGCACCAGCAAGGTCTCCATGGCATTGCATACGCCGGGTCTCTGAACCTTTGCATTGAGGCAGATTTTCTTAGCCATGGTCAAATCGGCGCCATCATCCACATACACATGGCACACCCCCTTGTAATGCTTAAGGACCGGGATTCTTGAATTCTGAGCAACGAATCGGATGAGCCCTTCACCGCCCCGGGGAATGATGAGATCGATGAACTCTTCAGCCTGCAACATGGCCAAGACGGCTTTTCGATCGCTTACCGGGATCACTTGCACCGCATCGCCGGGTAACCCCGCCTCTTCGAGTGCCTTCCCGATGACGGCGGCCAAGGCCGTATTCGAGTGCTGGGATTCTGAGCCTCCCCTGAGGATGACCGCATTTCCGGCTTTCAGGCACAGCGCCGCCGCATCCACGGTGACATTGGGCCTGGATTCGTAGATAATCCCGATGACACCCAGCGGGATTCGGACTCGGGATACCTGAATTCCATTGGGCCGCATCCAGGTTTTCACTACAGCACCTACCGGATCCTCAAGCCCGGCCACATCCCTCAATCCTTTCGCCATGCTTTCAAGGGTCGCCTCCTTGAGGGTCAATCGATCCATCATGGCCTTGCTCAGGCCAGCTTTTGCAGCCCCATCCAGGTCTCTTTGGTTTTCGGCCTTGAGAAAAGAAGCTTCCCTTTCGATACGATCGGCAAGTCGAATCAAAGCCCGGTTCTTGGCTTCGGTATCACATCGGGACATCCGTATGGATGCCTTTTTAGCCAATTGAGCCATCTGCAAAATAAACGTCTCGATATTCATGCGTCACCTCGAGTGTTCGATGCGCTTTTTTCCGGCATCATTCCCACCGGATCTTCGACAGTTAAAACCAGATTGTCCCGGTGGACGACCTCGTCATACGGTTTATGTCCCAGGCGATCTTTGATCTGATTGGTTTTTAGCCCCATGATTTTGCGGATATCCGCCGAGCTGTAGTTGACCAACCCAGTCCCCAACATCCGATCATTCAATGAAAAAGCCACCGGCGCGCCGACCTGGAAATCCCCCTCCACACCCACAATGCCGCTGGGCAAAAGACTCTTTCCCCCCTTGATGATGGCGTTTGCCGCACCCTGATCCATGCGGATCATTCCCTTGGGTTTGAGGTTGAAGGCAATCCATGATTTCCTGCCGGAAAATTTATTGTTTTTCGGCACAAAAAAGGTCCCCAACTCTTTCCCGGACATTAAGTTCAGGAGAACATCCGGGTGATTTCCGTTGGCGATCACCATGGGAATTCCGGCTGATGTGAGTTTTTTTGCCGCCTCGATTTTACTGACCATGCCGCCGGTTCCCGACGACCCGGGAAGGTTTCCGGCCATTTTTTCAACCTCTTTGGTGATATGGGTCACCATGGGAATCAGCCTGGCCTCCGCTTTTGAGGCGGGATTTTTCGTATAAAGCCCGTCGATATCGCTGAGAACGATTAGAATATCGGCGTCCATCATGAGGGTGATAAGGGCAGCCAGGTTGTCGTTGTCGCCGAACTGGATCTCCTTTATGGAAACTGTGTCATTCTCATTGATAATGGGGAGTACTTCCCACGACAGGAGTGTATAAAGAGTGTTTCTGGCATTGAGATACCGTTTCCTATTGGAAAGGCCGTCATTGGTTAAAAGGATCTGGGCTACTTTCTTGTGGTACTTTGAAAAGGCTTTTTCATATTCCATGATCAGCCCGGCCTGACCAACGGCGGCCACCGCTTGACGCATAGGAAGTTCGTCCGGCCGCCTGGGAAGACCGATCTTCCGGATCCCGGCCGCCTGAGCGCCGGATGAAACCAGCAGGACTTCCCGTTGTTGTCCGATGATGCGATGGACCTGTCGGCTAATGGATCGAATAGCCTTGAGGTTGAGACCGGCAGGACCGGTCAGGATGCTGCTCCCCACCTTGACAACGATGCGTTTCGAGTTCGAAAAACACGTTGCTCGATCCATCTTCAAGAGCAAGCTCCTTGCAGTAATTTAAAAATGATATCCTTCAGAGCCTCAATTCCCCGTCCCGTCCGGGCGGAAATCCGGATCGGTCGAACCGGTCGGATAGCTTTTTCGAAGGCGTTGGCACAAGGTTCGGCATCGGGAAGATCCATCTTGTTGAGAACCACCAGTTGTTTTTTCTGCGCCAGTGCCGGGTGATAGGAAAAAAGTTCTCGATTGACCATTTCATACGCAGCAACCGCATTTGAAGGGTTGACGGCGGCCGCATCGATCAGATGCACCAGGACCCGGGTCCGTTCGATGTGTTTTAAAAACCGTATCCCCAACCCGGCGCCTTCATGGGCACCTTCGATGAGGCCGGGAATGTCAGCCACGATAAAGGGGTCTCCATGTTTCGGATACACCACACCCAGGATGGGGACTAAAGTCGTAAATGGATAATCCGCTACCTTGGGTTTGGCGGAGGAGATAGCACGGATGAGAGTGGATTTTCCGGCATTGGGCAGGCCCACGATCCCCACATCGGCAATGAGTTTCAATTCGAGCCGAAAGGCTCTGGTTTGGCCGGACTCTCCAGGTTGAGAAAATTTGGGGCTCTGGTGTGTGGAGGTCTTGAAGTGGGCGTTTCCTTTTCCTCCTCGTCCCCCCTTGGCAACAATGATTTTTTCTCCGGTTTTCACCAAATCCTCAAGGATTTGGTTTGAATCGAGGTCTTGGACCACGGTCCCCGGCGGGACCAGGATAATTAAATCAGAACCATTCTTGCCGGATCGGTTTTTCCCGGCGCCGTTACGGCCAGCCGGGGCCTTGAAGTGGGTTTTGTTGCGGAAATGATACAGGGTGTTCTTCTCGGATGTGGCCAACAGGATGACGTCGCCGCCCCTGCCTCCGTCTCCTCCGTCAGGACCCCCTTTGGGGATGAACTTTTCCCGGCGGAAGCTCACACAACCGCTTCCGCCTTTTCCGGATTCAACGGTTATGATCGCCTCATCGATGAATTTCAAGCCGGAATGACACTGACTTTCTTGCGCGTTTTTCCCAGTCGCTCGTATTCAACAACCCCATCGACTGTAGCAAAAAGGGTATAGTCTTTCCCCATTCCTACATTGCTTCCCGGATGAATTTTTGTCCCAATCTGTCGGATCAGGATATTGCCGGCTTTAACGCGGTTCCCACCGTAACATTTGACTCCACGTCTCTGCCCATGGCTGTCCCGCCCGTTTCGTGAACTTCCGCCTGCTTTTTTATGTGCCATCGTTTGACTCCCGAAAAACTATGCCTGAATCTGGTCGATTCGAATTGCCGTGAACTGCTGGCGATGACCCTGCTTCCATCGATAACGTTTGCGTCGTTTATACTTAAAGACAATGATTTTTTCGGCCTTGCCCTGCTCGGCAATATGTCCGTGGATCTTCACATGATCCAGATATGGCCTTCCGACGCTTAGATTCTGTCCGTCCGAGTACAGGAGCACCTGATCAAAAAAGATCGGGGCGCCCACATCTCCGGGCAGCTTCTCAACCCTGAGTGTCTGTCCCTCCTGGACTTTATATTGCTTTCCTCCTGATGAAACCACAGCGTACATGGATCTCCTCCGCAACTTTTGAAAACGATTTAAAATAAGGATTGTCAAATTTTAAGGAGATATTGTCAAGAAAAAATTTGAATCGGCGTCCTTTTTGTGATATGATGCAAGAAAAAAACCTTGATAGAAGAGGTGGCCATGCGGATTGTATCCCTTGCTGTGAGCCGGAAAAAGGGGATTCGAAAACAGGTTGTGGATCGAGTCGTTATGATCCCGGATCATGGGATCGAGGGGGATGCGCATGCAGGCGCCTGGCATAGACAGGTCAGCTTCCTCGCTGCGGAAAGCATCGAGAAGGCCAGACAGACAGGCCTTAACGTTTCTTTCGGCGATTTTGCAGAAAATATCGCCACGGAAGGAATCGATTGGAAGGCGGTTTCTGTCGGAACCCGTTTCAGACTGGGGGAAAGCGTCCTCGTGGAGATCACCCAGATCGGAAAGGAATGCCATAAGCGGTGTGCCATCTTCTATCAAGCCGGGGACTGTATCATGCCCAAGGAAGGCGTTTTTAGCCGTGTTGTTCAAGGAGGAGTTCTTCATTGCGGAGACCGCATCCAAATCGTTTAAGACAACAAACATCAGCATGGTTTTTGCCCTCTCCCCTGTCCATCGACTAGAAACTACGGAATCACCATGAAACCGGTTTCGAATTATGACCTTACCTGGCGTCTCGGCAACCAGATGACCCGTATCCCAGGCGCCGTAATCAGCGAAGAGCCCCTGTCCATCCGGATCCAAGGGAATCCCTATTCGGTCATCATGCGAACTCCTGGGGATGAGATCTCCCACGCGGCCGGGTTTTGCCTCGGCGAAGGGATCGTGGACACCCCAGAAGACTTTGCGTCCATCGGGTTCTGCGACGACCAGGACACCAACGTGGTCACCGTTACCCTGAATCCGTCCCGGCGCTCCCTGATTGCCGACCTCCTGAATCGGCGCGGATTCATCAGCCAGACCAGCTGCGGTATATGCGGCAGGGAACTGGTGGGTGAGCTTTTCCAGATGATCCGACCGGTCCAAAGGGAGGTGCGCATCCCCCTGGAGGCGGCCCTGTCCCGTCTTTCCAGGCTTTCCGACCTGCAGCCCTTGCGGAAGACCACCCGATCCTCCCACGCGGCGGCTATTTTCCAAACGGAGGAGGCTCCCTTGTCCATTGCGGAAGACGTGGGCCGTCATAATGCGCTGGACAAGGCCATCGGCAAGCTTTTTTTGCAGCAAAAGCTGCACCTGGCCGAAATGGTGATTCTGTCTTCGCGGATCAGCTACGAGTTGGTCCAGAAAACGGCCCGGGCCAAGATTCCGGTTCTCCTGGCGGTGTCTCGGCCCACCTCACTGGCGGTGGAATTGGCCTCACGACTGAACATGACGCTCGGATGTCTCTCAAAAGATGACGGGCTTTATCTATATACCGGGGAACAGCGGATAATCTAAAAAAGTGGATTTAAAAATGGGGCCCCTGGTCGTCGGCAGGGGCCCTCGTGTTTCTAAAAATTCGACCGATTGTTAAGAGGCGACGCCGGCCACTTCCTCCTTGACCGTAACGGCTATCTTGAAGAGCGCGGTCAAAACGAAAAACCCGGTGGCCCAAACTCCCAACGCAATCAGGATCTCCGGAATCGTCGGCACGTACTCGTTGACATGATGAAGGGGTGAGGGTACGAATCCGCCGGAAATCATGCCGAGTCCCTTGTCGATCCAAGTGCCGATAAAGACGGTGACGCACGCAACGGCCAGAATACTTTCATTTTGTCGCGTGGACGGGACCACCAGCAGGATGATGGATATGACCATGAGCGCCAGCGAGCTCCACATCCATGGAACGAGAACGCCGTGTCCCTGCAATCCCACAAAGAGGTACTTGAAATGATCCATGTGCTCCGGGATATTGCTGTAAAAGACGACGAAAACCTCACAGAGGAAGAAAAAAACGTTGATGGAGATGGCATAAGCCACGATCTTCGCCAGGGATTGGATTTGTTCTTTTCCCGGATCAAATTTGGTCAGTTTGCGCACGATAAGGCAGAGCAGGATCAATAAGGACGGCCCGGCCGCAAAGGCGGAAGAAAGGAACCGGGGAGCCAGAATAGCGGTGAGCCAGAACCCTCTTCCGGGAAGGCCGCAGTACAAAAATGCGGTGACCGTGTGAATACTCACCGCCCAGGGGATGGAAAGGTAGATCAGGGGTTTGATCCAGGAGGGCGGAGCAACGGCATTGCGTTCAGCCTCTAAAATTTTCCAGCCGATGACGATATTCAGCAAAAGGTAGCCGTTGAGGACGACCATGTCCCAAAATAGGACGGAATTGGGTGTAGGATAAAGGAGCACATTGAGTACCCTCATCGGCTGCCCGAGATCCACAAAAATAAACAGGATGCACATGGTCACCGAAGCCACGGCAAGAAACTCCCCGAGGATCGTGATCTTCCCGAAGGCTTTATAATGGTGAAGATAATAAGGCAGAACGAGCATCACCGCCGAAGCGGCCACTCCGACCAGGAACGTGAACTGGGCGATATAAAATCCCCAGGTTACGTCCCGACTCATGCCCGTGATTCCCAAACCGAATCTCAGCTGCCATATATAAAAGCCGAATCCGATTCCGATGATGGCAAGAAGCGCCGTCATCCACCCATAATACCGTTTGCTTCCTTTAAAGGCATTTTCAAGCATAACCACCTCATACGATATAGTAGATGGCCGGGCCGGTGCCCAGGGCCTGTTTTCGCCGAATGGTGAAGTTTTCGCGCAAAAGTTTTCTGACGTCGGACTCGGGGTCCTCCAGATCGCCGAAGACGAGCGCACCGTTGGAAGCCTCCACGCATGCCGGTATCTGGCCCACCGCCAGCCGCTCCTCGCAGAAATTGCACTTCTCGACTACCCCTTTCATACGGGTGGGAAACTTCGGATTGGTCTCTTTAATGAAGGGGCGGGGATCCCTGAAATTGAAGCTTCGCGATCCATAGGGACAGGCGGCCATGCAAAACCGGCAGCCGATGCACCGATGAAAATCCATCAAAACGATGCCGTCATCCCGTTTGAAAGTCGCCTTGGTGGGACATGCGCGCACGCAGGGCGGATTTTCGCATTGGTTACAAAATACCAAAAACGGCAAATGTTCGATGCGTTCCGGAAGAAACCGAAGCTCCTGGTCCGGAAAGGCGTGCTTGAATTCTTCTTCCCAGATCCATTTGATCTCGTGGCGCTTATTGTCGATGGAAGGGACGTTGTGAATTTTATGGCATGCCTCGATGATCGGACGGAGATCTTTTTCAGACCCAAACTTACGGGTATCGATGACCATGGCCCATTGTTTGGCCTTCAGCGCCTTCTCGTTCTTATAGACCTTTTCGGCGGGCGCTTCACCGTGTCCCCCGGAAGCGGCGAGAAGGTCGGCGACCGGCTTGAGCAGTCCTGTCCCAAGCGCAGAAACTCCGGCGACTTTTAAAAAGCTTCTTCTGCTGCTTTTCATTCCTTTGTCTCCTTCGGTTTTTCAATATGGCATTGCCAGCAATAGGGGGCCACCGCAACATAATTGTGGCACCGATCGCAAAACTCCGCTTTGTTGGAATGGCAATCGAGGCAGGTGTTGGAAAGGCTCATATCGAAGCGCTTCCCATCGGCGGTTTCATAGATCCGGT
>PCSF01000120.1:0-7397 GCA_002771315.1 Desulfobacterales bacterium CG23_combo_of_CG06-09_8_20_14_all_52_9
ATCGTCCGTACCGATCCGATACCTCTCTATCAAAGACCAACCGGACCCTCTTTCCCGATACCAGGTTCCTGTTGAACGCCGCGGCCTCTTTTCCCAGGGGCTCCCCTTTTTGATCCCCCTTTTGGACCTCCGGGGCGTCGATGCCGATATAGCGGACATGCCTGCCGTTTTCGAGCATGACGGTATCCCCATCATCCACCCAACGGACCCGGAAGCTCTCCTGCGAAAGGGCCTCCGATGCTCCGGCATGAATCCCGGAAGCCATCAGGAGAAATATCAGAAGCCCCCGTAACATTTTCATCTTCCCCTACCCCTTCTCTTACCCTTCCTTCAGGCCGCATTTTTTGATGGCGGCCTCGTCCAGCATCCGTTTCACCCCCCCTCCCCGTGGCGGAATCCTTCCCAAAGCCTTTTCCCACACCTCATCGTCCTCCATGCAGAAATAAAGGGTAACCTCCGGAGCCTTTTGCCGGATCCGACAAGCGATTTCCCGGTAGAGCCGGATCCGGAGCGGTTTGAAGTACCGCATCTTTCCGTCCATACCCCGGATGAATTCCCCATAGATCAGCTTCGAATGGGGATGCCGTCTCCGGATGATCGCTTTCAGTTCCGGTTGGAACCGAAAGGCTCCGAGGCTGATCCAGACGATGTTTTCCGGGTTAACCGATGCGAAGAGCCGATCCACGACCGCGGCATACTCGGCCTCACACCCTTCATAGATCACCATCGGGTCGAAGTGAAATGCCAGCGGATACCCCTCTTCCTGACAACGGACCGCGGCGGTAAGCCTTGCCGAAAGGTCCGCACTCCCCCGCTCTTCAGTTTCGATAACCCGCGGGGTGTTGAGAGACCAGGCGACAAGGGTCTTGCGGTTGTGGCGCAGGCCCTGCAGGGCGGACACGTCCGCGGTCTTGGTCTTGAGCTCCAGGATGCAGGAAGATTGTTCCGAAAAGGTCGGAACCAACACCCGGGAAAGATCGGTCCACCGGTCCCAGATGAGGCTGTCCGTGAACTCACCGGTCCCGATCCTTTGGATCAAGCGTGTCGCAAATAGGCTTTTCAATTCGGCCATCAGATCCTCTTGATTCACGAAGAATTGGAGGATCGGAGGGTGAAAATAGGCCTGAAGGATACAGTAGGAACAGTCCATCGTGCAGTAGGTCCCGACACGGAGGACCCGGTATCCACAGCAAGTATATCCCCGGGTTCCCGGGCAGGGCCTGAGAAACGTTCCTTTATTGCGCGTCAGGATGAGAGCGCTCTTTCCCTTTACAATGGGATCCGGTGCCTTCATGATGTCGGCATAGGCTTGCCGCACGTCGGTAATGATCTGATGGGAAACGGTCAGTTTCGACAGGATATGATGGACTCGCGGCAGGTCCTTAACGGATTCGTGGACATAAAGAGCGGAGACAGACATCTAAGCCTCGTAACCCATGATGAAAAAGGGGCGGTCACCGATGCAAAGGCATCGCAGCGCCCCAAGTGTTCATGGACCTTACGGAAAAGGGCTGCAAGCGTCAAGGGCAAAAAGGGGGGCATGTCAGGTCGGTAAAATCCACATGCAGCTTTGATAGATTTGAGAAAAGCAATTGCTGGACAAGGTGAGAAAATTAGGGGGTTGGACTTATCTCAGGCCTGGATGCCGCGCCAGAATATTTCAAAAGCCAAATCCAAAGTCGGTTTCAGGTAGTCTTTTCCGCCGTCGATGATTTTTTTGCTTTCTTCCCAAAGGACCATTCCGGAAAAGAGCGCCCAGAGCGAGTCGGCCATCGCGGTCGGATGTCGCTCGATGAAAAGCTTTTGTTTGATTCCTTCATCGAATATGCCGGCCATGGCCCTGAGGGATTTCCTCGATAACGCCTTGATCTCCTCAATCAGTTCGTCGGAAAGATTCTTGAGAGTTTCACTGGATTGCAGATGAAACATATTGATCAGTACCAGTGGATCGAAATCATATACGTCATACAGGGCCTGTTTGAGGATTTGATACTTCTTTTTAACGGAGAGATTTCGGTCTTTGCCTAGTTTCTCCAGCCGAATATTTAAAAACTGGAGCATCCTCAGGGACAAAGAGGCAAAGAGTTCGTCTTTGTTCCTGAAATATAAGTAAAGGGTTCCGGGGCTGAGTTCTGCCTCCGTGGCGATGTCCTCCATGGTGCTCTTATTGAAGCCTTTGGCGCTGAAGACGCGCAAGGCCGCCACCATGATCTGCTGTCGCCTTTGCTCCCTTTCCCGCTCCTTTCGTTCCTGTATTCCCATAATATATTGAATTAAATTTAGTCGTTTGAATGTCCTTTATTTCCTGTTTTCCATTTGGTCAAGAAAAAAATGCATATTTTTGGAGTCGCCAAGGGGTTGGAAACGGGATTCTTTTATGGATCGGCGATCTCAGGACGGATGACGCCCGTTATTGTTCCAGAAATTTTTTGAAATCCGGATCGTTCAGAATCCGGTCGACGGTGGTTTTGCGCGCTGAAAGCGCTTCGAGGGTGTTGAACTGTAGGGTGAGGGAATAAGCGGGCCCTTCGAAATCCCGGGGATGCAATAGAAAAACGTCGGCACCTAATTTCAGTTTCTTGATGCACTTCTTGAAAGCTTCCTCTCTTCCCACAAGGTACGGAAAACGCCGTTTTTTCAGATAGGACCGGACCCCGAGGCTCTTTTGAACCCGGTCCGATTGGGAGTCGTTCAGAATTTCTTCCAAAGCCGGTTCCTTCAAGAGGTCCGCAATGGAAAGATCTTCCCGTCCGGCGACTTCCGTAGCCCAAAGGATGGTTTCCCGCTGCTGGCTGAAACCCAGCTTCAACCGGTCGAAAAGTGTAGTCAGGGCCACGGCTCCCTTTGGATCTAGATCCGCCAGATCCATTGCTACCGGCAAGGTGATAAAGCCCTCTGCAACGGCTTCCTGCACCGGATGCGGGAGCCGGCCTAATGTGATCAGCTTCTCGACCATGGCCGGATGTAGGGGAAACCCTGCAAGAGTGGATGCTTCCGCCAGCGCTGCGTGGTCCGGGTGAATCCGGGAAAAAAGCGTCACGATCCGTGAGGCTTCCAGAGGATTGAGGGGGCGCTGGAGGGCGTTATCCGTCACAGCCAATCGGATGCAATGCGACTCATCCAGATCCCGGGAAACAACACGAGCGGGAATCCGGGAAAACCCTATTTGCCGACAAGCCTCAACCCTACGGAATCCGCTGATAATACCAAACGTTGATCCTCTGTCCCTCAGGATGGGAAGGTTGATCAGCCCGCAGGATCGGATGGAGGCCGTCAGATCGTCGGTGCAGGGACAGGTGGTGATCCGGAAGGTCTCTTCGCCTGAATCGATCTTTTCGATGGGGACATCGGATTCAGTCCGCATGCCCACTTCCGGAAGGTTCGTTTTCGATTCAGGCCTCAAGGGATTCCCCGGTCAGTTGTTGGAGGGCTTCAAGGTACTTATCCCGGGTTTTTTCAATCACTCCCCTGGGAAGGGAGGGGCCGGGCGGCTTTTTATTGAACCGGACGGAAAGCAGGTAATCCCTTAGGTATTGTTTGTCGAAACTTTGCTGGGGTTTTCCGGGGCGATAGGCTGCTTTGGGCCAGAATCTCGAGGAGTCCGGCGTCAGCACTTCATCGATGAGGATAAGTTTGCCGTCCAGAAGCCCGAACTCGAACTTGGTGTCTGCAATGAGAATCCCTTTCTTTTCCGCCAGGTCCGTCCCCTTCCGGTATAGGGCCAAGCTTAAGTCCCGAACTTTTTCGGCCATATCCCTTCCGATCCGCCGGGCGGTTTCCTCGAAGTCGATGTTGATATCGTGCAGACCGATTTCCTCCTTGGTGGAAGGGGTGAAAATGGGTTCCGGCAGGCGATCCGATTCTTTCAGCCCTTCGCGAAGGCGGATGCCGCAGACGGCGCCGGTCTCCTGGTAGGCCTTCCATCCGGATCCGCTGAGGTAACCGCGCACCACGCATTCGACGGGAAGGGGATCGGCCTTTTTCACGAGCATGCTCCTACCCTTTAAGATTGCGGCATAGGGCCGGCAGGAGGCGGGATACGCTGCGACGTTGGAAGTGATCAGATGGTTATCGACGATGGGCGCCAGGGTCTTGAACCAGAAAAGGGAAATCCGTGTTAAAATCTTTCCCTTGTCCGGAATCGGGTCAGGCATGATGACGTCGAAGGCCGAAATCCGGTCCGTCGCCACCATGAGGAGGCTGTCGCCCAGATCATAGATATCCCGGACTTTCCCCTTTTTCATGAGCCTTACACCCGGAAAATCGGTTTCAAAAACGGTTTTTTTCATATCGCTCTCCTTAAAGATTTCAGAAAAGGAATCTTTTTACAGGGGAATGATCTTTCCGGTGACGCCTTCGCCGAGCTCGAGGATTCCCACAGAACGGCCTGAACGGAAAAAGAGGCTTCCGGAATAAGCCCCCGGATTGAACATGAGTATCCCCTCCTGGATGTGGTTGGTCGGCAGATGGCTATGGCCGTAAACGATGACATCCACTCGGTCGAAGCGGGTCCGCACACGCTCCTCCAGTCCTTTTCCCGACCCCCAGCCGTGGGTCAACCCGATCCGGAACCCGCCCACTTCGATCACTTCCCGATCCTTCAGGCGGTTGGCAACATCAAAGCGGTCCATGTTCCCGCACACGGCCACAACTTCTTTATCCCAAAACGCGTCCAGGACCGCCAGGCGTGTCAAATCCCCGGCGTGGAGAACCATTTGGACCTCGCCGAACACGGTCTTTGCCGTACGAATCAGCGCTTCGTCGGCATGTTGCATATGCGTGTCCGAAATGACTCCGATCTTCATGTTTCCTCCTGTCCAGGGACAGCCTTTATCCCGATTGTTCTTGAAATGTCAACACGCAATGCCGAACCGCACGGTTGACAAATTCAATCGGGCAGGGGATAAATACCAATTCAAGAGGCCAAGGGTTCGTGGGGTCGTAAGAAATGAAAAAGGATCGAATACTTCTAGTTTTTCAGGCCGTTTAAAGTCATTGGATCGAATTATCTTTTTGATACAAGGAGAAGAACATGGACAAGAAGGTAACAGTAGTGGGGGCCGGAAATGTGGGTGCCACGGCGGCCCAGCGATTGGCGGAGAAGGAACTGTGTGATGTAGTATTGATCGACATTATCGAAGGGGTCCCCCAGGGGAAGGCCCTGGACCTGGCCGAGGCTGCGCCCATCGAGAAACACGACGCCCATATCGTCGGTGCCAACGCATACGAAGCATCGGCAGGATCGGACATCGTCATCATCACGGCCGGAATCCCGAGAAAGCCCGGAATGAGCCGGGACGATCTCATCAGCACCAATGCCGGCATCGTCAAGAGCGTCACAAAGGAGGTGGCCAGATTTTCCCCCAAGGCCTCCCTGATCATTGTCAGCAATCCCTTGGACGCCATGTGCCATGTGGCCTTTGAAGCCAGCGGTTTTCCGAAAAACCGGGTCATGGGGATGGCCGGAGTCCTGGACTCGGCGCGTTTCCGGGCCTTCATCGCCATGGAATTGAACGTCTCGGTGGAAAATACCCATGCTTTTGTGTTGGGCGGGCACGGAGACACCATGGTTCCCCTGCCCCGTTATTCCACGGTGGCCGGGATCCCCATTACGGAATTGCTTTCCAAGGAACGCATCGATGCACTGGTGAAACGGACGGCCAACGGTGGCGCGGAGATCGTCAGCCTCCTGAAGACCGGAAGCGCCTATTACGCCCCGGCATCGGCGGCGGTGGAGATGGCCGAATCGATCCTCAAAGACAAGAAGAAGATTCTTCCGTGCGCCGCCTATCTTGAAGGGGAGTACGGCATCCAAGGGCTCTTCATCGGCGTTCCCGTCAAACTGGGAAGAAACGGCATTGAAGAGGTCATCCAGATCCGCATCACGGAAGCCGAACAGGCGGCCTTGAACAAATCCGCTGCTGCGGTACGGGAACTGGTGGAGGTCTTAAAGAAACTCAAATAAGAATTCATCAGTCTTTAATCAGAGCTTCCAGGACGGCCTGAGCGCTTTTCAGTGTCATGGAGGGAAGCGCGGATAGTTCTTCCACCGTAGCGTTTCGGATCTTATCGATACCCCCGAAATGGGTCAGCAAGATTCGCTTGCGCTTTTTGCCGATCCCGGGAACGGCATCCAGTGCCGAGCGTAATGCCAGAGTCTTTCGTTTTTTCCGATGAAACGTCACGGCGAAACGGTGGGCTTCGTCGCGGATGCGCTCGAGCAAGCGCAACAGGTCCGTTTCCCGGCCGAAATGCACGGGGTCGGCCCGTTTAAGCGTATAGATCTTGTCCTCGGGCTCTCCTTTTTTCCGATCTTTCTTGGCGATGGCGATGATTGAAAAAGCGTTTTCATGACCCAGGTCCCGGGAGACAGCGGCAGCCACGTTCAGCTGCCCTTTCCCGCCGTCTACCATCAACAGATCTGGAAGATCGTTTTTCTTGGCTCCCACAAAACGCCGCCGCAGCACTTCTTCCATGAAGGCGTAGTCGTCTGTATTGTCGACGGTTCGGATCCGGTAGTGCCGGTATTCGGAAGGCTTCGGGGCCCCTTTTTCGAAAACCACGAGACTCGCCACCGGCTCCACTCCGAATGTCGTGGAATTGTCGATGCACTCGATCCGGTTGGGGAAAAGGGGCATTCCCAGGCGTCGCTTCAGCCTCAAAAGCCGATCCAGGTCGGAAGCTTGTGCATTCGCCACTGTCTTGAGGCGATTCTCGGCATTTTGAACGGCGATGGCAATCAGCCGTGCTTTTTCCCCGCGATGCGGCGACAGGACCCGAACCCGTCTCCCCTTGGCAGCCGAAAGGGTATCTTGAATTAATTCGCCCTCTTCCAGGACCGCCGCCGTCAAAACCTCCTCCGGAATGAAGTGCCCCTTTTCGTAATATCCGCGGATGAAGGAGCTTAAAGCCTCCGCATTGGTTGCAAGGGTCCGGGTAAATTCGAAATGCTGGGTCCCCAAAAGAAACCCGCCCCGGATGTGAAGACGGGTCACCACTGCCAGATCCGGAATCCGGGCGATGGCAAACACATCCCGATCCTTGAAGTCGGTACAGACAGAGACCTGTTTTTCCACGGTCCGCTTAAGGGCGAACACCTTGTCTCTGAGGACGGCCGCCTCTTCAAATTCAAAGCGTTGCGATGCGGCCTGCATCTCTTTTTCGATCATAGTGATGAGCTGAGGGGCGCGTCCCTTTAAAAATAAAACGACTTCATCCACGATCTTCCGGTAATCGCTTTCCGGAATTTTTCCTGAACAAAGGCCGAGACACTGGCCCAACTGGTAATTAAGGCAGGGCCGGGGTTTTGGCTTGAGAGGGTGCGTTTTGCATTTTCGAAGCTTGAAGGTGCGGTGGATCACCTTCAGCGTTTCCCGCACGGCTTGCGCGGAAGCGTA
>PCSF01000120.1:7430-11199 GCA_002771315.1 Desulfobacterales bacterium CG23_combo_of_CG06-09_8_20_14_all_52_9
GCGCCGGACGACCTCCAATGCGGGATAAGGATCATTCAAATCCAGGCGCAGCGAGGGATAGCGTTTGTCATCCTTGAGAAAGACATTGTAGCGGGGACGATGGCGCTTGATGAGGTTGGCCTCGAGGATGAAGGCTTCCTGTTCGGTTTCGGTGAGGATGGTCTCGAAGGATTGGATCTGTTTGACGAGTATCTCGGTCTTGGGATCGAACCGGGGGGAACTTGAAAAATAGGTGGACACCCGTTTCTTGAGGCTGAGGGCCTTTCCGACGTAGAGGATTTCGCCGTTTTCCCCTTTCATAAGGTAGACGCCGGGGGAATCCGGCAGTTGAGACAACCGCTCTTCCAAGGAAGCATCGCTTTGGGGGCCTACCATTCGAAAACCATGCGCTTTTTCAGGTCCCGGATCCGATCCCTCAGTTGGGCCGCCCTTTCGAAAGCCAGTTCCGCCGCCGCCCGTTTCATTTCGTTTTCCAGGGAGGCGATGTGGGATTCCAGGTCTTCCGTTTTTGCATAGTCGGCAACGGGCTCACGGACCGGATTGACCGTGACGTAATCGGCCTCGTAGACCGATTCGAAAATGCGGGTGATCTCTTTTTCCACGGTTTCGGGGGTGATGTGGTGCACCCGGTTATATTCAATCTGTATGGTTCGGCGCCGGGCGGTCTCATCGATGGCTTCTTTCATGGATTGGGTCATCTCGTCGGCATATAGGATGACCTTTCCCTTCACATTTCGGGAAGCCCGTCCGAAGGTCTGGATGAGGGACCGCCGGGAGCGTAAAAAACCCTCCTTGTCGGCATCGAGGATCACCACCAAAGAGACCTCGGGAATATCCAATCCCTCCCGAAGGAGATTGATCCCCACGAGGACATCGAATTTTCCGATTCTTAACTCCCGGATGATCTCCATTCGATCAAGGGTACTGATGTCCGAATGGAGGTATCGAACACGGATACCCAGGTCTGACAGGTATTCCGTGAGATCTTCCGCCATTCTTTTGGTCAGTGTCGTCACCAGGATGCGCGTGTCCTGGCTCTTTCTCAGCAGGATCTCCTGGAACAGGTCGTCCACCTGATTGCGGGCGCTTCTGACCTCCAACTCTGGGTCGGCAAGGCCTGTGGGACGCACGATCTGTTCCGCCACGGCATCACCCGCCTGCAATAGCTCATAATCGGCCGGTGTGGCGGAGACAAAGATCACCTGGGGAACCCGAGTATTGAACTCCTCGAAGGTGAGGGGCCGGTTGTCGAGAGCCGAAGGGAGGCGAAATCCAAAGGCCACCAGGGTTTCCTTACGGGACCGGTCGCCCAGGTACATGCCCCGCAACTGAGGGACGGCGATATGGCTCTCATCGATGAACAGCAGGAAGTCCTTTGGAAAATAATCCAAAAGGGTGGGCGGCGGTTCTCCGGCCCCCCTTCCGGTAAAATGGCGGGAGTAATTCTCGATACCCGTACAGTACCCCAGCTCGGCGATCATCTCGAGATCGTACAGGGTCCGTTCATCGATCCGCTGGGCCTCGATGAGCTTTTCTTCCCTTCTGAATACTTCGATCCGCTCTTTCAGTTCCGTCTTGATGGCCTCGATGGCCCTCAGGGCACGGTTTTTTTCGGTGACATAATGGCTGGCCGGAAAGAGAGTCATCCTCTCAAGCCGTTTTTTGGTTACCCCCCGCAAGGGATCTATTTCGGCGATCCCTTCGATTTGATCACCGAAGAACTCGACCCGGACGGCCCGATCCTCCTCATAGGCCGGGAAGATTTCCACCCGATCCCCTCTCACCCGGAACACGCCTCGATGAAAATCGTAGTCGTTTCGCGAATAATGCATGGTCGCCAGATCGGAAAGCAACTTGTCCCGCGACAGGCTTGCGCCGTTTATCAGGTCCACCCGCATGGCCAGATAATCTTCAGGGGCCCCCAGGCCGAAGATGCATGAGACGCTTGCTACCACGATGACGTCACGTCGGGTTAAAACGGACCGTGTCGCGGAATGCCGCAGTTTGTCGATCATCTCGTTGATGGAGGAGTCCTTCTGAATATAAGTATCGGTGGAAGGAATGTAGGCCTCGGGCTGGTAGTAATCGTAATAGCTCACGAAATATTCCACCGCGTTTTCCGGGAAAAAGCCCCTGAATTCTTGGTAAAGTTGGGCTGCCAATGTTTTATTGGGGGCGATAACCAGGGTGGGCCTTTGGATTGTGGCGATGACATTGGCCATGGTGAAGGTTTTCCCGGACCCAGTCACCCCCAAGAGGACCTGGTGCCGCTTCCCGGAGACGATGGATCTGCAGAGGGAAGCCATGGCTTTGGGCTGGTCCCCTTTCGGGGTGAAATTGGATGTCAGCTTGAATTCAGGCATGAGGAGTGCGGACTATCGGATCTTCCAGGCCGTACCTTCCGGGCGATCCTCCAACAGAACGTTCATGGCTTCGAGTTTCCGTCGGATTGCATCGGCCCTGGCCCAGTCTTTGGATTTACGGGCTTCGGTTCGTTCGGCCACCAGTGCGTCCACGGTGGCGACATCGACCTGTTTTTTCTCCTGCAACCGCGCTTGCCTGCCCTCGAAATAGTCCTTGGGGGATTCGGTCAAAATCCCCAGGACGGCCCCTATCTTCCGAATGTCCCGGAGTTGCCGCATCAGCTGTTGCTGAAAATCGTTGCCGACGGCCGCCGTTGCCTCGTCCATGAGCCGGTTAATTTGCCTTGCGGCCTCAAAGAGAACTCCGATCCCCAGGGCGGTATTGAAGTCGTTGTCCATGGCCTCACAGAAACGCGCCCAGTGATCCCCGGATTCAGTTTTAATCTCGAAATCATCGGTTCCCAGAACTGTTTGCGTGCGTTCCAAGAGAGTATAAAGCTTATCCAGACCGGCGCCGGCCTCTTCCATGTGCTGGGGCGTGAAATCGATGGGGCTGCGGTAGTGGCTGGAAAGAAGGAACAGACGGAGAGCCTCCGGATGATACTCCTTCAGCAAATCCCGGATCAGGAGGAAGTTCCCCAACGATTTGGACATCTTTTCCTGATTGATGTTCACAAACCCGTTGTGCACCCAATAATTCACAAAGGGTTGACCGAAGGCCGCTTCGGACTGGGCGATTTCATTTTCATGGTGCGGAAAGACCAGATCCTTCCCTCCGCCGTGGATGTCGAAGGTTTGCCCCAGGTATTCGCTGCTCATGGCCGTGCATTCGATATGCCATCCCGGCCTTCCGGTGCCCCAGGGGCTTTCCCAAAAAGGTTCCCCGGGTTTGGCGGATTTCCAGAGGACGAAATCGAAGGGGTCATGCTTTCGCGCATCGACATCCACCCTGGCTCCGGCCTCCATATCTTCCAGCTTCCGGCCGGATAGCTTGCCATAACCGCTGAAGGCGGTCACCGAAAAAAAGATATCCCCGTCTGCCGCATAGGCATACCCCTTTTCCATGAGGAGCCTGATAACCCGGATGATTTGCGGGATGTGGTCGGTGGCCTTGGGTTCGACTGTGGCCCGGTCCACCTTCAGGGCATCCATGTCCTGATGGAATTCCCGGATGTATTTTTCGGCAAGATCCTTCGGATCGACTCCCAGCATGGCCGCCCTCTGGATGATCTTGTCATCGATGTCCGTAAAGTTGCGGACATAGGTCACCTCAAATCCCTGGGATCGGAAGTACCGTGCGATGACGTCGAAAACCACGACGGAACGGGCGTGGCCGATGTGGCACGAGTCGTAAACCGTGGGCCCGCATACATACATCCGGACCTTTCCGGATTCTTTCGGCACAA
>PCSF01000213.1:0-252 GCA_002771315.1 Desulfobacterales bacterium CG23_combo_of_CG06-09_8_20_14_all_52_9
CATGGGGTTTCCCAAACACGGCCTTGTCTGCGAACGCCACGTGGGGGCGGGCATATCCCTGGAGGACATCCGACAATTCGGCCTCCCCCTCCCCGAACGGGACATGCGACCCGTGACCCTGGAAGAGGAAATCCTCTGTTACGCCGACAAGTTTCATTCCAAAAACGGAGCTCCGGAAGGCCGATATAAGACTTTTGAAGAAATCGAAAATAGCTTGAAAGCCATCGGAGACACTCAATGGAACCGGTTTCG
>PCSF01000213.1:282-11125 GCA_002771315.1 Desulfobacterales bacterium CG23_combo_of_CG06-09_8_20_14_all_52_9
GTTGGGATAAAGGAGGGTAAGCGATGAAAGTAGCCCTGACGATCGCAGGCTCGGATTCATCCGGCGGCGCCGGAATCCAGGCAGACTTGAAGACCTTTCAGGCCCTGGGAGTCTTCGGGATGAGCGCCGTCACCGCAGTGACGGTTCAAAACACCATCAAGGTTTATGACATCCAGGAAATGCGGCCCCAGGTGGTTTATGATCAGATCCGGTGCCTTTTCGACGACATCGAGATCCACGCCGTGAAAATCGGGATGGTCGGCAGCATCCCCCTCATCGAAGCCGTCGCATGGGCACTCAACGGGATCAAATGCCCCCCGGTGGTCCTCGACCCGGTGATGATGTCAAAAAGCGGATACCGCCTCTTAAAGGAAGATGCCCAGCAGGCTCTGATCCGAAACCTCTTTCCTTTAGCCGATGTGGTCACGCCCAACGTTCACGAAGCTCAGGCCCTGGCGGGAAAAGAGATCCTGGATGTGGAAACTATGCGTTCGGCCGCCCGGCAAATCTTCGAAAAGGGAGCCAAAAAGGTGGTGGTCAAGGGCGGTCACCTGGGCGGAGATTATTCCACAGATGTCATTTTTGACGGCAATCGTTTCATGGAGCTGACCCATCGGAGAATCTTCACCCATAACACCCATGGTACCGGCTGCACCTTTTCCTCGGCCGTTGCGGCATTTCTTGCCCAGGGGAAAGACTTCTTCGACGCCGTGAAATCCGCCAAGGAATATGTGACCGGGGCCATCGAAAACGCCCTTTCCATCGGAAAGGGGCGCGGGCCCACCAATCATTTCTATGCCCTTTATGCCAAAGCCGGAATCTCATAATCCGGCTCAGTGTATCTTTCCGGAAAAGGCTTTCGGCCACCCTGCCGGTTCAGGGAAGCTCCACGGCGTAGGTCTCGAGGGTCTGAATGCTTTTGATCAGGCCGTTGTCCTTGGCAAACCGGGCAAAGCGCTCATAGCGCATCCGATCCAGGGCGCCCGGCCGAAGCGCGAATCGGGGCAGAGTGTCACGCCAGGCCCTGCGGTTCAATTCGTCATCCAGATCCTTCCGGTTCTTTAAAAACAGTTCCCAGCTTTCTTGGGGGTGGTTGATCAGAAACTGGACCCCGGCCTCCAGGGCATCCACGAATCGACGCAGCCTGGGATCTGAAAGAGATTTGCGGTGGGCCACCAGGATCAGCTCATCATAGGGCGGGATGCCGTGTTCTTCCACAAAAAACGCGCGGCCCGGCCTTCCTTCGATTTCCATTTGATTCAGTTCGAAGTTGCGGAAGGCACCGATGACCGCATCGGTGGCCCCGGAAAAAAGGGAGGGCGACAACGAAAAATTGACGTTGATGAGGGTGACATCCGAAAGCGACAGACCATGTCGTGCCAGCATGGTTTTCAAAAGGACCGTCTCGAACCCGCCGATGGAATACCCGATCCTTTTGCCTTTCAGATCCGCGATATCCTTGATTTTCCCGTCCGCCAGGACCACGAGGGCATTTAAAGGCGTTGCCACCAACGTGGCAAAACGCACCAGTGGAAGCCCCTGGTCCACATGAAGATGATGTTGGGGCTGATAGGATACCGCAATGTCCGCCTTCCCCGCCGCCACCAGCTTGGGGGGGTCATTGGGATTCGAAGGAATCTGAAACCGGACCGATAAACCGTTTTTTTCAAAAAAGCCCTTTTCCTTTGCCACGATCAGGCCGGCATGATCCGGGTTGATGAACCAGTCGAGCACCACCGTCAATGCTTCCGAACCCAGCGCCGGGTGAAAGCCCCATAATCCTAAGAGCATAAAGAGCATTACCCCGGTTTTAGCCATGAGTTTCATGTTTTCGGGTCCTCCTTTCTTTCTTCTTTTTGCCAAAATACGATTCGGTTCATGGCGTAATCGACCAAAAAATACAACGACAGGGCGAGTACGGCCAGTACGGTTAGGGCTGCAAACATGGCGTCGATCTGCATCCGGGCGTTGGCGTGCAGCATGTAAAATCCGAGGCCTTCGCTGGAACCGACCCATTCTCCCACCACCGCTCCGATAGGAGCCGTAGCCGCGGCAACCCGTAATCCCGAGGCAAATGCAGGGAGTGCTGCGGGGATCCGGATATGGCGGACGACGGCCATGGGCTTGGCGTCCATGACCTTAGCCAACTCCAGCCACTCCGGATCGGCTTGACGCATCCCGTCGTAAAAGGAGGCGGTGATCGGAAAATAGATGATCAAGACCGCCATGGCCACTTTGGAGAGCATGCCGTATCCGAACCAAAGGATCAAAAGGGGGGCCAGGGCAAAAACAGGGATGGCCTGACTGACTACCAGGATCGGGAGCAGCCAGCGCTTGAGGCTGCGGGAAGCGATCATGGAAAGGGCGCTCGAGACTCCCACGAGGGTGCCCAGGAAAAGACCGGAAACAATTTCCACCAGGGTGATCCCGGCATGATGCGCCAACGGTCCCTGATGTGCCAACGCAGCCCGAATCACCTGAAGCGGCCCGGGGAGAATGAAATGAGGAACTCCGGTGACGAGCACCACCCCTTGCCAGAGCACCACCAGTCCCGCCGCGACAGCCAGAAGGCGCATCAGGTTCATGCGGATTCCTTCCCTTCCAGCAGACTCAGCAAATGTTCCTGAAGAGAGGCCAGAGCCGGATCGCCCGCCTTGCGTGGCGGCGTGCCCGGGGGCACAATCGCTCGGCTCAATCGTCCCCTATTCTCATGCATGACATAAATCCGATGTCCCAGACGCAAAGCCTCCAGGGGATCATGGGTGACCATCAGGACCGTCTTTCCCCGCACCAGCTTTGCTGCCAGATCCTGGAGCTTGAGCCTTGTCAGGGCATCGAGGGCTGAAAAGGGTTCATCCATCAGGATTACCGGCCTCTCTTCCATCAGGGTCCGCAGCAGGGCCGCACGTTGCCGCATTCCCCCGGACATCCGGGAGGGTAGCACCTGGGCATATCCGGAAAGCCCCGCACTTTCGAGTAACATGGTTGCCTTGCAGCGCTTTTCCTCCGTCAGCTCCCCTCTTAAGCGTGCCCCCAGGCAGACATTTTCCAAAACGGTCAACCAGGGTAAAAGGAGGTCTTTCTGAGCCATCCAGGCCGTGAATCCCTCCTGCCGTGCAAAACCGCCGAATCGAATGCTCCCGGTGAGACCTTCCCGAAGAGTTCCTGAAATGATCCTTAACAGTGTCGACTTGCCGCAACCGCTGGGGCCGATGAGGCAGGTCCATAAACCCCCTTCAACGGTGAAATTCAAACCCCGGAAAATCTCCTTTTCAGAGTATGCGAAGGAGACATTTTCGAGGAAGATCCCGGGGGCAAGGTCAGAAATCCCGGGGGATCCATTTGAAGATGACCCTTCTACCGACCGGTATCGGCCTGAATTGACCGGCATCTCATACAATCCAAAGCAAAGAGTTGCGACAGCAAGGATCAGCGACGGTGGGATGAAAAGAAATGAAAATGATGTGGTTTGAGCTCATTTTCCCTACGCCGGCATGATCCGGATCAGGTTCAAGGGGTCGAGGCGGCAAGCCTCCTCTCAGCTGATGGGACTCAACTCCCCCAATGATAAATATGAATATTAATAGCGCACCGCCATCGCCGTGTCAAATACAGTCGATGGCGGGCGTGTAATTCTCCTCTAAAATCTGGGCCTACCAGCCCCAGGTCAGGTATTTATGAATGGAGTCTGCGGCTTTCCGGCCTGCACCCATGGCCAGAATGACGGTGGCCGCGCCGGTGACGATATCGCCGCCGGCCCACACCCTCTTTTTTGTCGTTTTACCGTTTTGCGGATCGGCCTGGATATACCCCCATTTGTTGAGGGTCATGTCCGGAGTGGAACTCGTCAGCAGCGGATTGGCCCCGGATCCCACCGCCACCACCACCAGGTCACATTCCATCTTGAACTCGGATCCCTTAATGGGGATAGGGCGTCGCCGACCGGAAGCATCGGGCTCGCCCAATTCCATTTTCAGGCATTCCATGCCGACCAGCCGTCCCTTCTCATTTCCCATGAATCGGGTCGGGTTGGTCAGAAAGAAGAATTGGATCCCCTCTTCCTCGGCGTGATGCACTTCCGCCGCCCTGGCAGGGAGTTCGGCTTTAGACCGACGATAAACGATCCGCACGCTGTCCGCCCCCAGCCGCATGGCAGTTCGCGCCGAGTCCATGGCCACATTCCCGCCGCCCAGAACGATGACGTTTTTGCCATGGGGGATGGGCGTATCCACTTCCGGAAAAAGGTAGGCTTTCATGAGGTTCGCCCGAGTCAGATACTCATTGGCCGACAGGATCCCGACCAGGTTTTCTCCGGGGACATTCAAGAATTTCGGCAGACCGGCACCCACACCGATGTAAATCGCATCGTATCCCTGTTCGAAAATCTCATCCAGGGTTATGGTGCGCCCGACAACGGCATTGCATTCCACCTTGACCCCCAGGCGCTCCAGAAAATGGATTTCCTGCGCCACGATTTCTTTCGGAAGACGGAATTCCGGAATTCCGTAGACTAGAACTCCGCCCGCCTTATGAAACGCCTCGAACACGGTGACTTCATGACCCTTGACGATCAGGTCCCCGGCAACAGTAAGTCCGGAAGGTCCGGAACCCACAACCGCCACTTTCTTTCCGGTAGGTGCAGCCTTGGGCGGCAATTCACCGGTACCGTGGGTCCGCTCATGATCCGCTGCAAACCGTTCCAGATTTCCAATGGCCACCGGGGCTTCCTTCTTCCCGAGAATGCAAGATCCTTCGCACTGGATCTCCTGGGGGCATACCCTCCCGCACACTGCGGGAAGGCTGTTTTTAGACCACAAGTTGCGGATGGCTTCGGTAAATTCACCCGCTTTGATATGCCGGATAAAGCCGGGGATATCCACACTTACCGGGCAACCCTCCATACAAGAGGGTTTCTTGCATTGCAGGCATCTTTCAGCCTCCTTCATGGCCAATTCCGATGTGTATCCCAAGGGAACTTCCATAAAATTTCTTGCCCGGACTTTCGGCTCCTGCTCGGGCATGGGTTGTCGGGGGATCTTCCTTTTTTTTTCTTTTTCTTCCATCAAATCACTCCTTGATTCCTTAAAAACAGTTTTCGGTGTCGAAAACAAAAAAATGGTTTGAGATCACTTGGCTTCCTGCAACCGGCAGAAACCCTCATGGCACCGTTTTTCATCCTCGCAGTATGCCTGAAGCCGCAACATCAGTTCATCGTAATCTACCAGATGGCCGTCGAATTCAGGCCCGTCCACGCAGGCGAACTTGTTCTTTCCGCCGATGCTGACGCGGCATCCGCCGCACATGCCGGTGCCGTCCACCATGATGGGGTTGAGGCTGACGATGGTGGGCACTTCGAATTCCTTGGTGATCTTGGAAACGAATTTCATCATGGGAACCGGTCCAATGGCGATAACCAAGTTGACCGTCTGCTTTTTTAAGACCTCTTTCAGAACTTCCGTAACGAACCCATGATGCCCGTAAGACCCGTCATCGGTGCACGGATAAAATTCGTCTGAAACAGCCCGCATCCGGTCTTCCAGGATGAGGATGTCTTTGCTACGGGCGCCGATGATGCTGATGATGCGATTCCCGATCAGCTTGAACCCCCGGGTGATGGGATGCAATACCGCGATCCCTGTGCCGCCGCCGACACAAACCACCGTTCCTAACTTTTCCAGGTGGGTGGCTTTACCTAAAGGACCGATGACGTCCTGGTATCCATCCCCGACCTTCAGGGTCTTGAACAGGGCTGTGGATTTTCCAACCACCATAAAAATAACGGTGATGGTGCCTTTTTCCGGATCCGTGTCCGCCATGGTAAGCGGAATCCGCTCCCCGGTCTCATTGGCCTTGAGGATGACGAACTGCCCGGGTTTGGCCTTTTTTGCGATGAGAGGCGCCTCGATCTCATTGAGAATCACCGTGCCACCCGACATCTCCTCGCGCTTGACTATTTTGAACATGATCTATCCTCCTGACGATATTCTGTACATGGCTGTGCTTTTAGACTTTTTATAAACAAAATAAAATTTTCTATCTTCAAAACTACTATTATAAATCTATAAAATTTTGAAATCAACTTATATCAACCTTTTTACAGACTTTTTTTACCTTGAATCAAGGAGGGTAACTCCCCGCCATGAGCAGCATGAAATATGGTCAACGGAAGGTTCCCCTGAAAGTTGTCCTTAAAAATTTTCCGGATCATCAGAGATGATGAAATCGTAAAAGCTCTTCCTGAATCACCGGTTCGATTTCAGATTGTCGGTGTGGCTTTGTGGTTTTTCCTTGACAGCCTATGTTGCTTCATGCAATATTTAATTTGGTAGGAAAGGTTGAAATATGTCGGTAATTACCATTTCCAGAGCTTCTTACAGCCTCGGCAAAGAGATTGCCGAAAAACTAGCCCAAAGGCTAGGTTATACGTGCATTGCCCGTGAAATCCTCCTCGAAGCATCCAAGGAATTCAACATCCCCGAGGCCAAGCTTTTTCGTGCCTTAAGCACTCAATCCTCTTTTCTCGATCGGATCTCTTCCAAAAAACATCGGTACATCGCTTACATCCAGTCATCCGTTCTGCACGCTCTGAATTGCGACAACGTCGTCTATCATGGATTTGCCGGTCACTTCTTTGTGAAAGATATTCCGCACGTTTTCAAGGTCCGGATTATTGCCGATCCGGATGAACGTGCGAAGCTTGTCATGGCAAGGGACGGCGTTTCAAAAGACGACGCCCTTCATTTTCTGACTAAACTGGATGAACAGCGAACCAAATGGAGCCAGTTTTTTTACGGCATAAACACATCGGATCCTTCTCTTTACGATCTGGTCATCCACATCAAGCGGATCTCGGTCGATGATGCAGTTGAAATCATCTCAAACAGTGTCCGATTGGAACGGTTTCAGACAACACCCGACTCCAAGGAGCAGATGAATGACCTTTGCTTAGCCGCTGCAGTCAGGGCGTCATTGCTGGACATCGATGAGGACGTCGAAGTCGTAGCTCAAAAAGGAGAGGTCACTGTCCGGACTCGATCGCCGCAGTTCGTCCAAAAAGGCTTGGCTCAGCACATCAAAGACATCGTGAAAAAGGCCACGTGCGCCAATGACGTGAGGGTCGAAACCTTTCCGACCAGTCCTTTGGGGATATGGACGGTCGTTGAGGCTGACAAAAAGCTGAATTAGGCCGAAACCCGGTAACATTAAAAACAATCCTATTTTTGCCCCACGAGGTTCGCCTTGTTATTTGATTTCGCAAATGTTTTCATGTTCATCATTCTCGGGCTGCTGATGAGCTTCGTCGTCATCGCGGTATCCAGGATCCTTGCCCCCCGGGTGTCGAATTTTCCAGACAAGTACACCACTTACGAATGCGGGGAGCGGCCGGTCGGTTCGGCATGGGTCCCCTTTAATTTCCGCTTTTACGCGGTGGCCCTGGCGTTTCTGATTTTCGACATCGAGCTGGCCCTCGTTTTTCCGTGCATCGTCGTCTTTCACGAATGGCGCCGGGCAGGCTACGGCATCCTGGTCCTGGGCGAGATCGTTTTCTTCCTGGCCGTTCTCTTTCTCGGATTGATCTACCTGGGGCGCCATGGGGATTTCAAATGGAGTAAGGAAGTGCCCGAAACTCCAAAGGAACGGATTCTTTTAGATGAAGAAAAACCGGTCGCTGTCTAATCTGTGAATGAAAATGGAGAACGGATATGCCTCATTTATACTCCAATCTGCCCTCCCAGGGGTTTTGCGGTGCGGTCTTCACCACCGTGGATCAGGCTCTCAACTGGTGCCGGCTCTCATCGATCTGGTACCTCCTTTTCGGCCTGGCATGCTGCGCCATCGAGCTGATGCAGACCGGTGGTCCGCGCACAGATCTTGATCGCATAGGAAGCGTGTTTCGAGCCACACCCCGGCAGTCCGATCTGATGATCGTGGCCGGGACCCTTACATATAAGATGGCTCCGCGACTGCGCCTGCTTTATGACCAGATGGCGGAACCCAAGTATGTAATTGCCATGGGCAGTTGCGCCAATTGCGGCGGCCTTTTCCAACTCAGCTATTCCGTGGTCAAGGGCGTTGATAAAATCGTGCCTGTCGATGTCTATGTGCCCGGTTGCCCCCCTCGGCCGGAAGCCCTGACCTACGGTATTTTGAAACTGCAGGAGAAAATCAGCCGGGAGCGCTTTCTGGTAGGAAAATGCTGATGCAGCCCGAGCATATCCGGAAAAGATTGGAAGAAGCACTGGGGATAACCGACCTCGTATGGACGGCATCCCTGCATGGGGATTCGTATCTTGTGGTCCCGACAGAAGAGCTGCGCAGAATCGCCTTTTTCCTGAAAGAAGATCCCCAATGCGCCTTCGACACCCTGATGAGCCTGAGCGGTGTTCATCAGCTGGGTGAACCGGAACTGCTGGAGGTGGTTTACCATCTTTATTCAATCCGCCTCCGTCATCGCCTCGTGGTAAAAGTGAATCTGGAGCGACCATTGGCTCTTTCCCATTTCTATCTTCGAATGAATTCGGTTTCGGAAGTGTGGCCGGGAGCCGGTTGGCTGGAGCGAGAGGTCTATGACATGTTCGGGGTGCACTTTGTCGGGCACAAGGATTTTCGCAGATTGCTGCTCCCTCCTGACTGGCAAGGCCACCCTTTACTGAAAGATTATCAGGAATCGAAGGCTTACCGAAACATCAGCACGATCAGGGAAAAAGCGGCCCCCACTGAAATTGCTCCGGACGATCCGAGAATCTCGGTCAAAATGTCCACATCATCTTAGGTGAACCTAAATTGATCGTTTTCAATTTAGGTTGAAGGAACACAGCCGGTGTCATTTGTCACTGAAGAAATGATCCTCAACATGGGCCCACACCATCCCAGCACCCACGGCGTGTTGCGCTTTATCCTGCGCACGGACGGGGAAGTCATCTACGGGTGCAGGCCGGATGTGGGATTTCTGCACCGCGGCCTTGAAAAAATCGCCGAAAAAGTGAGCTATCCCCAGTTCATGCCCTATACCGACCGAATCGACTACCTGGCGGCCATGAACTGTAACTTCGGATACGCCCTTGGGGTGGAGCGTCTGGCCGGGATCGAAGTACCCGCGCGGGCAGAGTATATCCGGGTGCTGGTCGTGGAGCTCAACCGCATCATCAGCCATTTGATTTCGGTCGGCACCTTTGCGCTGGACATGGGCGCCGTCACCCCGTTCACCCATGCCCTGAGAGAGCGGGAATGGGTCAACGACCTCCTCGAAGAGCTCTGTGGGGCGCGGCTGACTTACAATTACATGCGCTTCGGAGGAGTATCCTTTGATATGCCCACAGGGTTTCTTGAACGCGTCGGCAACTTCCTGGATTACTTCGAGCCCCGGCTGGACCAATTCAACCGGTTGATATCGAATAACAAGATTTTTAAGGAGCGCCTCTCAGGTGTTGCCGTCATCAGTCGCGAAGACGCTCTTGACTATGGCCTGGTGGGGCCGAACTTGAGGGCTTCCGGTGTCGATTGGGATTTGAGACGGGATGAACCGTATTCCATCTATCCGGAGCTGAAGTTCGAGGTCGTCAAACCCCCTTCCCATACAGAGTTGGGCGATTGCTACAGCCGCTACTGGGTACGCATTCTGGAGATGGTCGAGAGCACTCGTATCGTACGTCAGTGCGTTTCCAAAATGCCTAATGACTCGTACTGGAACCGGTCGAAAAAAAAATTGAAACCGCCGCCTGGCGAAATCTATGTTCGCACGGAAGCTCCCAGAGGCGAATTGGGCTTTTATCTGATCAGCCGTGGCGAAGATCGCCCCTATCGACTCAAGATCCGGACGGGCTCTTTCTCGGCCATGAGCATTGTGGAAAAGATCGCCCCCGGCCTGATGGTGTCCGATCTGGTAACCCTGATCGCCAGCCTGGACCTGATCGCACCGGAGATCGATCGCTAGTCGGCATGCTATCCGTACCGTAATAGAACGGGAGGCGTCGCTAAACGACGCGGACATTCATGCAGGTTCGCTATGAACAACCTGGTTAACGACCTCTACCGCGAGTTCACCCTTTTCCGGATGATCGGCCATGACGCTGCGGCCTTTGTGGTAATGCTGGCCTGCGGCCTGGCGGTCCTCACTTTTTTCGGCTTCATGGGGGGCCTTTTCACCTTTTTGGAACGCAAGCTGGCCGGGTGGACCAATTCCCGCCGCGGACCCAATCGGGTGGGACCCTATGGGTTGGTCCAGTTCGCGGCAGACGGGGTTAAACTCATTTTAAAGGAAGACATTATCCCTGCGGAAGCCGACCGCACTTTTTTCCGATTTGCGCCCTACTTGGTTCTGCTCGGTACCGCACTTTCCTTTGTCGTAATCCCATTCGGTCCCAGGCTCATCATCAGTGATCTGAACGTAGGGATCTTCTATCTCCTTGCTACCGGGTCCTTCACGGTGGTCGGGCTGATCATGGCGGGTTGGGCGTCGAATAACAAATGGGCGCTGCTCGGCGGCATGCGCTCGGCCGCTCAGATCGTAAGCTATGAGATCCCCAATGCCCTGGCCATCCTGGTGGTGGTGCTCACGGCCGGTACCATGAGCGTGCAGGGCATCATCCGGGCACAAGCAGGCGGTGTACAGCACTGGTTTCTTTTCAACAGCCCGTTTTGTATTTTGGCTTTCTTTATTTACTTCACGACATCGATAGCGGAAATCAACCGAATTCCCTTCGATATTCCAGAGGCCGAATCCGAACTGGTGGCAGGCTATAACATCGAGTACAGCGGAATGCGCTTCGGTGTTTTTTTTGTGGCGGAGTTCAGCAACATCTATGTGGTAAGTTCCATCGCCGTCATTTGTTTCCTCGGAGGC
>PCSF01000020.1 GCA_002771315.1 Desulfobacterales bacterium CG23_combo_of_CG06-09_8_20_14_all_52_9
GGACCGGCTGGGTGTTTTAGCAAATCTTTATGCGGCGGCGGACATGGGCTTTGTGGGTGGGAGCCTGGTCAGAGAAGGCGGGCACAACCCCCTGGAACCGGCTGCGCGGGGCAAGCCGATCCTGTTTGGTCCGGACATGAGCGACTTTGCGTCGATCGCCGACGCGCTCCTGAAAGCAGGTGCCGCCGTTTGTGTTCCAGACTCGGAATCGCTGGCTGCCGGGATGCTCCGGTTGATGAAGGACCCGAAAACTGTTGAGGCGATGGGTCTGGCTGCTCACCGGGTGGCTTCTGAAGGAAGGGGGGCTGTGGAAAAGATCCTGAGAGTGGTGGCCGCGCACCTTACGGGCGAAAATGGGGTAAGTGAGGATGACAGCGGTGTTAAAATGACGGGCGTAGCCTCCAAACCAACGGAAGGCAGATCGTGATTCTGAATCTTTTTAAAATGTTCCCAAAGAGTCAAAAATGGGTTCTTTGGACCCTACATGATACCGAAACAGGCCCGCACCGTTGGGCTTCAAAGGCTTTTATTTGGGCCTCCTTCGTTTATGGTGGTGCCGCAAAACTGAGGCGGACGCTTTACCAGAACAGAATCCTGAAAGCCAAAAGACTCCCCTGCCCGGTGATCTCCGTCGGGAACCTGACGGTGGGGGGAACGGGGAAAACCCCCATGGTGGCCTATCTAGCTAACCTGCTCAAGGGAATGGGTTATCGGGCGGCGGTCCTGAGCCGGGGATACAAGGGAAAAGCCCAGAAATGCGGCGGAGTGGTCAGCGATGGAAGCACTGTCTTCATGACGCCCGAAGATGCCGGGGACGAACCCTTCATGCTGGCGGAACAACTTGAGGAGATTCCGGTCCTTGTGGGGTCGAACCGGTTTGCATCCGGGACCCTGGCTGTCCAACAGTATCGGTCCAATGTCCTGATTTTAGACGATGGATTTCAGCACCTGGCCCTCGAAAGAGACCTGAATCTGGTGCTTTTGGACCATCGGTATCCTGTGGGAAACGGACACCTTCTGCCCAGAGGAACCCTCCGGGAACCCCTTTCAGCGCTCTCAATGGCCGACGGCGTTATTTTTACCCGGTGCGACCCCTGCTATGCATCTGCGATGAGTCCTCCCCGTTTCCTGGATCGGGAGGCCTTTAATAAAAAGCCTTTCTTTTATGCCGCCCATTATCCCATGATTTATCGGATAAAGGGAGAAAACCCAAAGGCGGACGATGTCGATTCCATGGCGGAAAAACGGGGGATCGCTTTTTCCGGGATCGCTCAAAACGACGATTTTCAACATTCCCTCAAGGCCCAACACTATGATATAGTAAATTTTTTCGGATTTCCGGACCACCATCCCTATACGCAAAAGGAGCTGGAATTCATCTGGCTAGAGGGCCGGAAAAGAGGCGCATTTTTTGTCGCAACTACCCAAAAGGATTATGTCCGCATCCGCGGAAGGGTCCCGACCGATATCCCCTTGATGGTGCTCGGCATCCGGCTGCAATTCCTAAAAAACGATGGGGTAGAGTTTTCCGATTGGGTCCGGAATCATGTAGAAGAAGCAATGCGGAAAACGTGATTGGAAAAAGAAAGGAGAAGAGAGGATAGACCGGTGGAAAGGGTGAAGGACCAAACGATCGGTATCGCGGTGATTGCCCAAAACGAAGCGGATCGCATTATGAAGCTTATTAACAGTATCTCCTTTGCCGACGAGATCGTGGTGGTGGATTCGGGAAGTACGGATGGGACGCCGTCCCTATGCACCCAAATGGGAGCTCGTGTGATTCAACGTCCCTGGCAAGGATACGCGGCGCAAAAACAGTTTGCCATGGAGTGCGTTCGATCGGATTGGATACTCAATGTGGATGCAGACGAAAGGGTATCGGAGGCCCTGGCTCATGAAATAACCGCCGCGGTTGCATCGGCGCCCCCGGAGACGGCAGGTTTTTCCATGCCCAGGCTCTCTTTTTATCTGAATCGGTGGATCCGTCACGGCGGGTGGTACCCGGATCGAAAGATCCGCCTGGTCCGCCGGGGAAAAGGAGAATGGAGCCAAGACGCCTTGCATGAGCGCCTCATCGTGCAAGGAAAGGTTATACCGCTTTCTCAGCCGCTCTATCATGACGTCTACAGAAACATCGCGGACCAGGTGGCGACCATCAATCGCTTTTCGGATGTGGCGGCTTCGGAGAAAGGACCGAGAACCGGTAAACATCTTCTTCTGGGTCTGTTGCACGGGGCCGTTAAATTTTTCGAAAGCTATTTCTGGAAGCTGGGGTTTTTAGACGGATATGCCGGAATGGTGATTGCGGCCAATTCCTCATGGTACGTTTTTTTAAAACACGCCAAGGCGTGGGAATTCTCGCTAAAGACACCTGAAAAATGAATCTGTTATTTTTTCCGGGAATCCATGAAGATGGTTGATCAAATCGGGTGCGCACTGGTGACCGTCGCTCTCAGGCTCATGGGATCGATTCCTTTGACAAGCGTTGACAGCGTTACGCGTTGGATCGGCAGAATCTGGTTTGCCATCGACAAACGTCACCGGGAGATCGCCCTGAAAAACCTCATCCAAGCCTTTGCCGGGGAAAAATCCCTGGATTCGGTCCGCCTGTTAGCCATGGAGTCTTTCCGGAATTTGTCGCGGATCATTTTTGAGATCGGCTGGTCCCTTGGACAGACCTCGGAAAGCTTGGGTCGTTTCATTTCCATACGCGGGTTTTCTCATTTTCGCAACGCCATGGATCGAAACAAGGGGGTCTTGCTGTTGACCCTGCACCTGGGAAACTGGGAGCTTTTAGCCGGGGCTGCGGCCAAGCTAGACCTACCAGTCCATGTGCTGTACCGTCCTCTGGATGTGAAGACTCTCGATCTTTTTTTTAATCGCTACCGGTCCCGGTTTGGAGCCCGGCTGATCCCCAGCACCCGCTCCATGCGCAAAATCTTAAGAGCCTTGAAGCAGAAGGAGTCTGTGCTAGTTTTACTGGATCAGAACATGGATTGGTATGAGGGGGTCTTTGTCGATTTTTTCGGGAAAAGCGCATGTACCAACCAGGGGCTGGCGCTGATGGCCCTGGCAACGGAAGCCCCGGTGATTCCGGTTTTTCTCGTGCGTGACGGCCAAAGATTTATTACCGAGTTTTTAGAGGAAATTCCGCTGGTAAGAACCGGGGACAGGCGAAAAGACCTGGAAGAGAATACCCGAAGATATACACAGACATTGGAGGCTATCGTGCGCAGGTTCCCAGACCAGTGGCTATGGGTGCATCAGCGGTGGAAGACACGGCCCTGCACCCCTTGGCCGAGGGAAATGCGTTTCGGAGATAAAAATCACTCTTGAAGATCCAATTTAAAGGACAAAAATCCCCGCGGCTGCTTTTACGTGCCGCCAACTGGGTGGGGGACGCGGTCATGATGACGCCGGCGGTCTGCTCCCTCAGGAGGCGTTTTCCGAAAGCGGAAATTTTTGTTCTGGCCAAACCCTGGGTGGTTCCCGTTTTCGAGGCGCTACCCTATGTGGATCGCATCCTGGTTTATGACAAGGCTGGCCGTCATAGAGGGATGGCCGGGTTCATTCGTCTGGTTTTGGACCTTCGGACCTTCCGATTCGATGCGGCGATCCTTTTCCAGAATGCCTTCGAGGCGGCCTTCATCGCGGCCCTTAGCGGCATCCCCATGCGTATCGGATATTCCACCGACGGGAGGGGAATTTTACTGACCCACCGTCCGCCGCTTTTTCCCCGGTCTCGAAAAATTCACCAGGTGGACTATTACCTGGGCATTCTGAAAGGCGTCGGTATCCCGGACACGTGCCGAAAACTCTGCCTTTCCATCGGAGACAGGGAGACGGAAAAGGCACGCTACATCCTGGATCGATACGGAATCCGAAGGAGTGATACCCTGGTAGGGATCAATCCCGGTGCGGCTTATGGGCCTGCCAAGCAGTGGCCGTCCGATCGTTTTGCCGCCCTGGGTGATCGGATACAGGAAGCCTTCGGGACAAAAATCCTGATTTTCGGGGGGTCCGCGGATCGTTCTCTTGGGGTTCGAATCCGCCAAAGCATGCGATATCCGGCCGTGAACCTGGCCGGAAAGACCGATCTGTCCGAGGCCATGGCCCTGATTCGGGAATGTCGGTTATTTATCACCAATGATTCGGGGCTGATGCATGTGGCATCGGCTTTAAAGGTTCCTCTGGTCGCCATTTTCGGCTCCACGGATCCGGAGGCTACGGGGCCATGGGGATACCGGGGAAGAATCCTTGAGTCCAAAATTTCCTGTAGTCCCTGTCTTGAGCCGGAGTGCCCTTTGGGTCATTTGCAGTGCATGACCCGGATCACAACCGATGCAGTCTTTGAGGCTGCAAAGGCGTTGTTGTGAATATCCTCATCGTCAAGCTCAGCGCCATCGGAGATGTGATCCACACCCTTCCGGCCTTAAACGCCCTGCGCGCCCATTATCCCTTTGCGCGCATTACATGGCTAGTGGAAGAGGCGGCCTCGGATCTGGTCATCGGGCATCGGGCCTTGGATCGCGTACTGGTGTCCAGGAGAAAGACATGGATCCGCGGGTTGTTCTCCGGGGATGCGGTCTTGCATTTCAAGGCTGCGGCATTTTTTTTAAAAAACCTTCGGGATACCCGGTATGACATGATCCTGGATTTTCATGGCCTGTTAAAAAGCAGCCTCCTCATCTTCCTTGCCCGGGGAAAGCGAAAGATCGGATTCGGAAAGGGAATGGCGCACATGGAATACAGCCACCTTTTCTTAAACGAACGCATTCCGGCTGTTTCCATGGAATACCATGCCCTCAAACGGCAATTGATATTTCTTGAGGGCTTGGGAATCCGGTGCAGCCGGATTGTTTATGATGTGCCGATCCGAATGCAGGACCGGAAAGAGGCCGGGCAACTCTTGGCCTCTTGCGGAATTCAACCGGATGCAGTCTATGTGGCGATCAACCCCGGGGCCAAATGGGTGACCAAGCTGTGGGAGCCGGGCAAATTTGCAAGGGTTGCTGATGACCTGATCCGGAGGCATTCGGTCCGGATCATTTTTACCGGAAGCCGGGAGGATTCCGCAATGGTGGGAGCGATTCGGGGACGGATGAAAGAACCGGCGGCCGGAGTGACGGGAAAGACGACTCTTAACGTGTTGAGCGCCATCTATGAAAACGCCGCATGTGTTCTTTCCACCGATACCGGCCCCATGCATCTGGCTGCTGCAGTAGGAACACCGGTGGTAGCCCTTTTCGGGCCCACGGCCCCCTCGAGAACCGGACCTTTCGGCAAACGGCATCGTGTGCTCCGGACGAAAATGGCGTGCAGCCCCTGTTTCAAACGGGAGTGCCTCCTTAAGCGGCACGGAGCAAACGTTACGGCGCTATGTATGGAGCAAATTTCGGTTCAAGATGTCATCGAAGCCGTCGAAGGGCGGATGGATGAAATGGGGAAGGGTTAATGGTGGCGGGCGGATCGATCGATATCACGGTGGTCATCGTGAACTGGAACACGAAGGGGCTCGTGCTGGAGTGCCTGTCGCGGGTTTATGAGACCCTCGACAGTCCGGCATATGAAGTATTTGTGGTGGACAACGCCTCCGCAGACGGAAGTGTTGCATCTGTCAGGAAGCGGTACCCCGGCGTGAACCTCATCGTCAATCCAAGAAATTTTGGGTATGCCTCGGCCTGCAACCAGGCCCTTCGCCGGATGAAAGGGCGCTATGCCCTGCTGCTCAACACCGATGCCCTGCCCGAGAAAGGAGCGGTCAAGCGCCTTTTCGATTTCATGGAAAAAACGGCGTCGGCCGGGATGACCTGCGCACAGCTCCTCCATTCGGACGGAAGGTGCCAGAATTCCGCGGCTCCTTTTCCATCATGGGTGACGCTCTTGACCAACGAGGGGATCGCAAGAGCGCTCTTTCCTTCACGCTTTACCGGGAAAAGGCACACCGAAACGGACCCGGTGGAAGTGGATTCGTGTATCGGCGCGTGCATGATGGTTCGCAAAAGCGCCATGGACGCAGTGGGGCTTTTGGATGAACGGTATTTTTTCTTTTTTGAAGAAACCGATTGGGCCTTGAGGATGCATCGGGCCGGATGGAAAATCTTTTTTATCCCGGAAGCCGAAGTAATCCACCGACAGGGTCAGAGCGTGGGATCCGGGGCGGAATCGAGGAAACTATTTTACCGGGCCCGGTATGCCTATTTTCGAAAATGGCATCCCCGCTGGTTTTGGATAATCTACGCCTTGGTTTTTTTACGGTTGCTGGTCAATGCGGTATTGACCGCCCTGGGCGTCTTCCTGACCCTGGGACTTGCGGGAGAGCTACGCCGGCGCTTAGGGGTCTACCTGAAACTCATTGCCTGGCACCTGACCGGGTGTCCCACGCCGATATCCATTTGTCGGTGAGACGATGCTTATTAAAGGAGAAAGCAGGCTCCCCAACATCCGCGGTTCCATCCTCCTCATCCAGCTGGGAGATATCGGGGATGTGGTGCTCTCCTTGCCGGTCCTCGTCGCCCTCAAGCGGCATTTTGCCGAATGCGATATCTGGATGTGCGTCCGGGAAAAGGCGAGAGGGCTTTTGGAGCATATTCCGGAAATTGAGGGAGCAATCAGCGTGGATGCGGCGCCCCGACCAACGATGAGGGCGTTGGATCACCACTTGCAGTGGATCCTCAATCTTTGGCGCCGGCGGTTTGCTTTGGTGTTGGATCTTCGGACCGGATCCAGGGGTACGGTCATTGCCTGCCTTTCCGGTGCCCCGTTTCGGATAGGAAGACTCGATCACGGACGGCAGGGGATGCGAAAATGGGGTTTTACGCACCTGGTGCAGCCCGATCCCGACCGGGAAAAGGGTCAGTACGCCGTGAAACATCATCTGAACATCCTTGCCGCCGTCGGTGTGCCCCCGGCCGAGGAAAGACCCACAATCCGGATCTTACGGGAAAAAGAGGCGGAAATCCGGGCGTTTTTAACAAAGGAAGGGATTTCTCAGGAACGTCCTCTGGTGGCCGTTTCCCCTTTCTCCCTTTGGCGCTACAAGGAATGGAAGGCCGATGGCTGGATTCGCCTGATGGCCGATCTGGTGAAAAACCGTGGGGTTTCAGTCGTCGTCACCGGGTCCCCCGAAGAACGGGAACGGGCCCAAACCCTTGTCGGAGGCATGTCGAAGGGTATTTTCAATCTGGCGGGGAAGACCCGGATACAGATGCTTCCAGCCCTTTTCAAGGCCTGCCGGCTTTATATCGGTGTGGACTCCGGATCCTTGCATGTGGCCTCCGCGGTGGGAACCCCGACGGTGGCTCTTTTCGGTCCGTCTTCGACGGTCACATGGGCGCCCCGAGGCATCCGACATCTCATCGTATCCAAGGACATGTCCTGCATTCCCTGCCGGAAGAAAGGGTGTGGGGACTGCGGAATAAGCCGATGCCTTGAGGAATTGACCATTTCAGAGGTTTTAAAGGTGGTGAATCGACACTTCGAGCATGAAAAAGGTATCGATTCGGTGGAGCAGGACGGGAGTGACAGAAACCGGGATATCTGATACGGATTCAGAGTATGGAAAAACCGCCCCTTCCTTCTAAATGGCGTTGCCTTATCGGGAACCCGGGTTTCTGGGTGATCCTCTTAGGGGCAGGCATCCGGCTTTTTGCCTGGGTGCAGACCTATGTGATCAACCCGGACGGGACGCTCTATATCCATCAAGCTCGGGCCCTTTATTACGGACTCTGGAAACAGGCAACGCCTTGCGGGACCGGCTTTTTGTCCAACTATGCTTTTCTTATCACCGCCGCTTTCCCCTTATTCGGAGACTGGGTTCAAGCCGCACGGGCGGTCTCTTTCCTGTTCGGGACCCTGACTCTGGTCCCTCTCTATTTCCTGCTGCGCCGTTTTTTCACCGAGTCGGTCAGCGCTTTAGGCATACTTGTCTTTGCGGTCATGCCGGTTCTGGCGGGACGGAGTGCCGACGTAGTACGCGATCCGGTCTACTGGTTCTTTTTGGTTCTCGGTATGTATACCTTTGTTGCCCGGAAACCGACGACAGGCTATCAAGGCCTCCTTTTGTCGAGCCTGTCTTTTTTATTGGCCACCTGGGCCAGGGTTGAAGCGATGACGGCCATCTTCGTTTCAGTAATTTATCTTATCATCGCCGAGCGGGAAGCACGCATTAAAAAACTGGCCATATTCCTGATCCCGGTTATCGGCGCGGCGGGAATATCCTTTATAGCAGCCTGGACGTACGGGTTACCTCCCTCAGGCCTTTACCGGGCCCACGAGATTATCGATAAGGCATCCGGACCCATATCCCACTATAAGATGCTCCGCTTCAATCTGGCCGATTTGGGGTCGGGGATTCAGGATCCCCTCGTGAAGCGCTTTTTGCCGGAAGCCAGCAATTTCGGGTGGCTTGTCGGTCTGGGGACTTTTGCCAATCGCGCCCTGGAGGCTTTCTTTTACCCCCTTTTTGCCTTGTTTTTAGTGGGCGTTGTGCAGATCAAAACGTATCTTAAAAAAGAGCCCGTACTGCTCTATTTCATCCTCATGATCGTTGTCGCTGCGGGTGGGTTATATCTTCATATCCTGCAGTGGTGGATCCTGGACAACCGGCATATGGCCATTATCATCTTTCCCGGTGCTGTTTTCGCCGGTCTTGGAGTGCAACGCATCCGCCATTTCCTCCGGTCGCGGTTCTGCCTGAATGACCGAGCAGCCCTTTGGATTATCTTTGCGGTGATCTTGGTATTCACACTCCCTAAGAACCTGCAACCCCGGGAAAAGGACAAGGAGGTCTTTAAGGAAATCGGTGAGACCGTGGCCCGGATTTCAGGGAACCGGGAAGAAATCCGCGTGGCAGCCTCCATGGATACGATCCGATGGTTTTCTTTTTATGCCAACCTTAAATTCCCCGGAGCCCCGTGCCCCCAGCCTTACAACGATTTCCACGCCCTGGTAGGAGATAGCTACGAGGCCTTTTTATCTAACTTAAAGAGCATGGGCGTGCGCTATTTTCTTTGGGAAGAGCGGCACTGGCCAAAGGACCGATATGACTTTTTTCAAAAAGGCTATAAAAAGGACTTCAAGAAGATTGGGCGATGGAAACACCGGGACACCGGACGCATGATTCTATTCGAGCTTCGTTCCCGATGATCGCACGGCTTCCGGCAAAGGAATGAATCGCATTTCAGGCGCCTCCCCGGATTTTTTGGCGGATTTGACCGTCATCATTGTCAATTACAACGCCGCACGTTTCCTTAATCGATGCCTGGAATCCGTTTTCGCACAAGATGGAGTACGATTCGAAGTCCTGGTAGTGGATAACGCATCGACCGATCACAGCCGAAATCTTATCCAAGAAAGTTTTCCAAAGGTTCATCTCATCGCCAATTCGATCAACATGGGGTTTTCACGTGCCAACAACCAGGCCCTGGAAAGTGCGGCGGGAGAGTACATTTATTTCCTGAACCCGGATACCGAAGTCCAACCGGGAGCTTTTTCTCGTATGGTGGCATACTTGTCCGTCCACCCGGAGGTGGGGATCGCCGGAACCCGAATCGTAAACCCCGACGGCTCTTCCCAGTCCTCCGTGGAGTGGCGGTATCCCGGGGGCAAGCACGGCGAAAAAGAGATTAAGAGACGGATCGGTTTCCCGACCGGCGATACGAACCCCATTGCATGGGTCCTGGGTGCCAGCATGGTGGCCCGGCGGTCTTTGCTTCGAGAAATCGGGGGATTTGACGAGCGGTTTTTCCTCTACGGTGAAGATGCCGATATCTGCCTGCGCGTGCGTCAAGCCGGATTTCGGATCGGATTCATCCCGGAAGCCGCGGTATTGCACTGGGGGGGACAGAGCGAACGCGGACACTGTCGCCTCGCGGTCTGGGAAAAGAAAGTCCGTGCCGAAACGCTTTTTTATGATAAGCATTATTCAAAGGCAACTTGCCGCCGGATCCATCGCGAGGGCCTTTTGAAGGCATACTGGCGGCTTTTGACTCTTGAGGCGGAAACGATTTTTTTAGGGAAAAAAGAAAAAAACCTTGAAAAGCGGCTCAAGTACCGTGCGGTGGCAAGGGGCTATCGATGGAATCCCTAAAAAAGGTGCACAAGAAAGGGAAAATTCCCATCGCCCTGGTAGTTCCGAAGTATGGCCTCATGGGAGGAGCGGAATCCGTTGTTTTCGAGATGGGGGAGCGTCTTGCCCGGATGGAAAGTCTTACGGTTCACGTCCTGGCGCACCGCTGGAAGACCGGCAATGCCCCTATTTGGTTCCATAAAATCCCGGTGGTGAAGTTCCCGAGATTTTTAGAACCTCTAAGCTTCGCTCATTTTGTGGATCGATGGATCCGTCGCCATCCCGACGTCTTGGTTCACAGCCATGAGCGGATCCACCAGATGGATCTGTTTACGTTTCACGGCATCCCCCATCGGACATGGATTCGGGAAGTTCGAAAAAAGCGGATGAGCCTTTTCGACCGGGCCACCGCCTGGGTGGAGAAGCGAGGGATGGTCAATCCTCGTCTCGCAAACATCTTGCCGGTTTCCAGTCTGGTCAAGGAAGAAGTTTTACGGTGCTATGGGATCCCCGAGTCCCGGATCCGGATCATGCATCCCGGAATCGCCCTGGAGCGATTCACAGGGTTGGACCGGCAGGCATGCCGCAAGCAAGTCCGGGCCCGGTACGACCTCGCATCCTCGGATGTGGTCATCCTATTCTTGGGAATGAACTTTGAAATCAAACGACTGGATCTGGTGATGAAAGGGATGGCCCATGCCCTGAAGCGAAGTCCTGAAATTCCTTGGAAACTCCTGGTGGCAGGGAAAGGAAATCTAAGGAAGTATCGTTTCCTGGCAAAGGAATTGGGTATCGGGGATCGCGTCATTTTCGCAGGTCCCGTGACTCCCGTGGAACCCTACTATCTTGCGGCAGATCTTTTTGCCATGCCGTCCTGGATGGATACTTTCGGAATGGCTGTCCTTGAAGCGATGG
>PCSF01000216.1:0-3307 GCA_002771315.1 Desulfobacterales bacterium CG23_combo_of_CG06-09_8_20_14_all_52_9
CTCCATCACAGGAACCTGAAGCTGGCATCCGGCTAGAAGCACAACACCAGACACCTTCCCGAGGGAAATCCCCGACTTGGGGTAGATCTCAAGGGAAAAAACATCTTCCACCACCATCAGGTCCGGTCTTTCCCGCTCCAGAATCCGATAGACTTCGGAAAAGATGCGGTGCAGGCGTTCCGGCAGTGGAATATGGCTTTCTGTTTGGATATGGGCGTAGGAAAAGGTATCGATCCGCTTTTCGGATCCCCGGACAGTGGCGATACCGGTGCTTGCCAATCCCGGATCCACCCCCACGACTGTATTCATCCGAAACCCGCCATTGTTTCCGGCCACAAGGCTTAGGGAATTTCCTTCAGCTTCTGCTGGGCGATCTTGGCTTCGTTGGCGGTAGGATATTTTCTGACGAGTTCCTTGAGGATCAGGCGGGCATTTGCCGTGTCGCCCAGGTTCTGAAATGAAAGCCCCTGTTTGAGAAGAGATGCCTGGACCTTGTTTCCGGTTGGATATTTTTCAACAACCTTCTGGTATTCCAGGATCGCTTTTTCATACCACTTTTCTCGGTAGTAGCTCTCCCCGATCCAAAACTGAGCGTTGTCGGCATGGATGGAAGCCGGATAGTTCTTGAGTAGTTCCTGAAATCGTGTTCTGGCCTTTTCAAACTCCCCGCGGTCAAAAGCCTGCTTGGCCTCGGCGTAAGTTTCATTTTCCGACAGCACCTTGGGAGGCTCGGCTTTCGGTGTTACGGCGGGCGGCGGAGTACCGGAAACTTTGGCCTCCAAAGGTTCCAGTTTAAGATGACCCTCAATACGCTTGATACGATCCCGCTGTTCCTGAAGCCCCTTTTCCAACGCGATCAGCCGGGCTTCTCTCTCCTTTTGCTCTCCCTCGGCAGGCTTGAGAAGAAACTCCGTTTCCTCCATCTTCCCGCGAAGGGACTGCAATTCTTCGGAGAGCCGATCGTGGGACGCCTTGATTTCCGCGGTCTTGCCCTGGAAGCTTTCCGCCTTCCCCTCTTCAGTTTTGACCAGGGAGGCCAGTCGATTCTTCATATCGACGTTTTCCCGCTCCAGCATCGCCATCCGCTGATGAATGGAGGTCATGCTGTCGTCAAGGGTGAGGATGTCTTCACGCGCGGCACAACCCGCAAGGAAAAGGGAGACGATAATAAAAAGGGCAGTCTTTTTCACGGTCATCGGCAAATTTCAGCTCTCGGGTAGTGAGCCTCTATGGCGGCACACGGATCATGTGATACGGTGCAGGATCGGCAACGGTTTTGCCGCTGCCGATCCTGCACCGATCTCCCCTATCAACGGATCCCTAATGATCCTGTCTTTTCAAATCGAATAAAAAGCATACGTTTTTCAGACCGGATTATCGATTCGGGAAAAGTATTATTGGATCACGAAATGGGCCCTTCGATTTTTAGCCCAAGCCTCTTCCGTATGCCCCGGATCCATCGGTCGCTCTTCCCCGTAACTGATTGCGGTTATCCGCGAGGCCGGAATCCCCAGATTCATAATGAATTGCGTGGCCGATTTGGCCCGACGATCTCCGAGGGCAAGGTTGTATTCGTTGGTCCCCCGCTCGTCGCAGTGTCCTTCGACGGCAACCTTCAGTTTCTCGTTCTCCTTGAGATACTGCGCCTTTTTCTTAAGGACTTCCTGAGCCGCCGGAAGGAGCGTGGCGCTATCGAACTCGAAATAAATATCCTCATTCTCTAGTCGGGCCCGTTCCTCGGCGATCTTCCCCTGTTTTGCGGCTTCTTCTTTCAAACGCTGCTCTTCCAGGGCTTTTTGCCGGGCCAACTCCTCTGCACGAGCCTTGTCAGCAGCCGATTTGCCGGCCTCGCCTTGCTGCAGTCCGGTTTCAGAGGCCACTTTCTTTTTGGCACAGGAAACGGTGAATAACATTCCCGGAAGTACCATGAACATGGCTACAAAAATCCACATTCTCCTTGACATTTTCTCCTCCTTTTTTATGTTAAACAACACCTTATAAAACCCATCAATTATCTTTGTTCCTGGGGGACCATGCGGGATTCGTCTGTGCGCCCGAAATTGCCAGGAGTCGCCGCTGATCGGTACCGAACGTCGTCATGACATAAATACGCGCCGGGCCTTCCCGGGTTGAGCTGAAGGCGATCAGATTTCCATCCGGCGACCATGACGGAGATTCGTTGTCGCCGGAATTGTGAGTCAGTTGGACAGGCTCCTTCCCGTCAATACCCACAACAAAAATATTCGTCGCACCCTTTTCCATGGCGGTATACGCGATCCGGTCACCAGCGGGCGACCAGGCCGGCTGGGTGTTGTGGCGACCATAGTAAGTCAGCCTTTGCACTTCATTCGAATCCACGTCCATAACATATACCTGCGGAGTCCCGGACCGTTTCGAGACGAATGCGATTTTCTTTCCGTCCGGCGACCACGAAGGCGACACATCGATCCCTTCGTTGTGGGTCAACCTTTTAATTGTTTTTCCGGTCTCCGTCAACAAATAAATTTCCTGGTCTCCCGTAAAAGAGAGCGTGGCCAATAACTCCAATCTGAAAGGCCGCCATGCCGGCGTGATGTTGATGCCCTGATAGGCCACCTTATGGCTTCGGCCGTCTTTCAGATTGCGGATGAAGAGATCGGGCTTTCCGTTCACATAGGACGTATAGGCGATCCAGTCTCCGTCAAAAGACCATGCCGGAGAAAGGGTGATGGCTTTGGTTTGGGTCAGCTGCCGGGGATTGCCGCCGTCAAAATCGCAGACATAGATTTCCTTGTTCCCGCTGCCGTTGGAGACAAAGGCGATGCGGCTGCTGAAAATACCGTGTTTTCCTGTCAAACTATAAATGATTTCATCACAGAATAGATGGATAATCTTCTTGAGATCTGCTTTAACACCCTGGTATCGTTTCCCCACCAGCATGCGTCCCTTAAAGGTATCGAAGAGGCGGAATTCCACTGCAATGGTTTCGCCGGAAAACTCAAACCCGCCCGTAACCAACAACTCCGCTCCGACAGTAGTCCAGCTGTTGAAGGAGATGTTGGGGATTTCGATCCCCATGCGCTGAGGATCTTCTAAAAATGCACCCCGGTCCAGAATCTTGAAAAATCCTGTAAAATCCAATGTTTGAGCAAGAAAATTGCTGCCCTCTTTGATGATCTGAGAATCCGCTGAAGAGCCGGATTTGGCCTGGAAAAAGGGAACGGCAACAGGGATCTTCCTTAAAAACGGATTATTGATGTCAATGTATTCAACGGCGCAAAGACCGCCTTTCAAAAACGCCAAATTCACCCAAATGAAAAGCAAAAGC
>PCSF01000216.1:3330-7882 GCA_002771315.1 Desulfobacterales bacterium CG23_combo_of_CG06-09_8_20_14_all_52_9
AGACCCACCATATAATGGGAGCGCCGATACCCCTTTGGCAACGGCGGGAGCGGATCCGATTTCTTCACTGCTTTGAAAACGGAGTCATCAAAGTATACGTTCCCGGATTTGGTTTCGAAAAAAATATCCGCGATCCGGCCTTCCGGCAAAATTTTAATGACAAGTCTCGCTTCCAGATTCTTTCGTCCACCGACCATCGGCTCCGAAAATGCCCAGTTTTGCTGGATGACATAAGCGATCTCGACCTTGTAAATATCCATCTGATCCAGGCTCGCCTTTCCACCGCCCCCTTCACCCACGCCCGTTCCGACTCCCGGCGGTCCCTCTTCAACTTTCTGCTCCAGGTTCGCCAAGGCTTTTGCCAGGGGGTCGGGCGCATTTTCGGGCGCATTTTCGGGCGCATTTTTTTCGGCCTTGGCTTCGATATTTTTTATAGCGCTTTGTATGGCTTTTTCAGCTTTGAAGGTCTTTTTCTTCAAGGATGTTTTAGGTTTGATTTCGCACGTTTCTGCAACAGAAACCCTATCCGGTTTGGGTCCTACTTCCGGAACCGTTTTTTGCTCTGGGGTCGGCTTTGGGGTCTTTTTTGCCTCCGGAGTCTGTGATGCTTCCGTGCGAGGTCTCGACATCGTGCCTTTCCCCGGTCCTGGCAGAGACACCAAACTTACGTTGACCACAGAGGAAGACCATCGCCGGGCCGGTGTGATGTCCGGAAAAAAAATCAGTCCGATGAAAAGCGCCATATGGCACGCTGCTGAAATGGCGGATATGCGCAGAAATTGGCGGCGCTCCGACCGATTTCCCCTTAAAAAGGAAATCGATTTTTGGCTTTCCTCAAGCTTCATTTTCGCTTAACTTTGGTCGGTTGACGCTTTTCGTTCTTCTTGACTGGTTCCGTCACCATCCCCAACTTTTCAACACCGGCTCCTTTGATCTCTGACATGACTTGGATCACCATCCCATAAGGAATCGCCTTGTCCGCCCTGAGATAGACCTCCCGGTCCGTCCGGTTTTCGAGGATCTTGGCCAGCTTTTCCCCCAGAAAATCCAGCTTTACTTCAAAATCGTTGATGAATATCCGCTGTTGGGTATCGAGGGTGATCAGCAGGTGATCCTTTTCGGAGGAAATGGGATCCAGGGTCGCCTCGGGAAGGGAAACATTAGCACCGTGGATCATCATGGGAGCCGTAACCATGAAGATGATCAATAAAACCAGCATGACGTCCACAAAAGGTGTAACGTTGATGTCGGACAGAAACCCATTTTCCTTCCCACCTGCCGTCATTGACTCCTCTCCTTCGTGCGCATGAGGTCGCGCTCCACGATATTTAGAAAATCCGCCGAAAAGCTGTCCAACTCGGACTCAAGGGTACGGATCTGGTGAATGAAATAGTTGAAGGCAATGACCGCAGGGATGGCTACGGCCAGCCCCGCAGCCGTCGCCACAAGGGCTTCAGAAATCCCCGGCGCTACCACGGCAAGGCTGGCCGAACCCCTCAATCCGATCCCATGGAAAGATCCCATGATGCCCCAGACCGTGCCGAAGAGTCCGATGAAGGGAGTTGTGTTCCCGGTGGTGGCTAAAAAGGGGACCATCTGAGTCATCCGCGTGGTTTCGGTGGTAATCCCCCGCCTGAGGGCGCGCTTCACATTATCGATGCCCATGATCCGGGCTCCCAAGGGCGAAATATCTTGGCCGGATCCCTGGGAGGCTCCTGACTGAACGGTCTTTTTCAGCTCTGTATACCCGCTACGGAATAACCGGGCCACGGGGCTTCCCTCCAGCGTTTTGGCCTTGGATAATGCTTCGGAAAAATCCCGGCTCTTCCAGAAATAGTCGAGAAAAACGGCCGACTCCTTGAAAGCCCTCCGGATGTATCGAAACTTGAGGATGATGATAGTCCAGGAAATCACTGAAAATGTTAAAAGCAATAGCAATACCAACTGAACCATGAAGCTGGCATTAAGCACCATGTGAATGATGTCGATATCATTAGTCAACATGCGATCTCCTTAAATCCGTCTCAAACAGAGCGTTCCCTGGAATCATAGCCGTTCGTCCACCTGCGAAAACGAGTACCTGCAAATCCTAAATACACTATATGTTGTATGATATTGGAAGTTTCTAACTATATGAACTCCATAGTCCTGTCAAGGATTTATCCTTGATTCCAATCAGAATTTATATATCATATTGTTAAAAAAGACGGCTTCGTAAAAAGTCAAAAATGCTCTCTTTCCGTCATTCCGGCGAAAGCCGGAATCCAGTGTTCTCAAGCACTTATGAAACCCTTATAGGGGTAGGGACGAAACATTGGATTGCATCGCCCCTCCCTCCGAACCGGACTGGCGGCTTTCCCGCATCCGGCTCTCCAGTCGGTGGTTTTACCTCATTGAGGACTGGAGTAATTTCATATGGGCATCCACAAGACTGAAAAGCCCATGTTCTCGAAAGAATTTATTTGGTCAGCGAAAATGATCCATATTGCCACTGATGCCCTTGGAACCCTTGCTGCGTTTCCGCAGGATGCTGCGCAGGCGACGCCTGATCCATCCGTCGAGTGCCGGAAACGTCCACTTATGGCTGTGTTTGAAGTACTCAAACCATCCCTTAAGCGTGCGATTCACGTTCACCGTAATAGCGGACAGACTTGTGCCGTTACTGCGCCCGGTTTGGGCACGAATGGCGTCTTTGAGCTTCCGCAGACTCTTCTTGCGGGGCCAGCGTGTGCCTCGCTCGAAATGGTATCCGAGAAAGTCAAATCCCTGACCCGGAAGGGTGGCATCTACCACGCGGGTCTTCTCAGGATGCAAGACCAGACCCCTTTCCGCAATCAGTTGTTGCACCTGGTGCAGGGCTTTATATGCCTCCGATTCGTCACGACACATGATGACGAAGTCATCGGCATATCGGATCATTTGAAAGCCAGCCGCCTCCATCGCTTCATCGACGGGATGGAGGTAGAGGTTGGCCAACAGGGGACTGATTACGGCGCCTTGGGGCGTCCCTGCTTCGGGCGTCCACCGGGACAGCCCCTCCATGATGTCCTGATCGAGAAATCGTTCGATCAGCTCAAGCAAGCGGCCGTCGGCAATATGCCGGCGAACCTCCTGTATCAGTTTCTCATGGGGAATGCTGTCGAAGTAGGCCTTCAGATCGGCATCCACCACATGGGTATAGCCGGCATTCAAGAACCGATCCACTTCCCGCAAGGCATCCTTGCTTCCTCTGTTTGGCCTGAAACCGTAACTGTGAGATTTGAACTTCGTCTCGAATATCGGCTCTATAACCAGCCTTATCGCCGTTTGGACTACCCGATCCCGCACAGCGGGTATCCCCAAGGGCCGCTTCTCTTTACTGCCAAGCTTGTCTATATAGACCCGCTTGATCGGTCTCGGTCGGTATGCCCCTGTGCGAAGCTCCTCCTCCAACCCGGCAACGTTCTCCTCAGATCTCTGCTCAAACCTCTCCACGCTTTCATGATCCGTCCCGGCACTGCCTTGGTTCCTTCTGACCGCCTGCCAGGCGGCGCGAAGGGTCGTTGGCCGGTACACCTTATCGATCAGGCTGAACCAAACATCTCCTTTCACCCCCTTAACGAGGGCCTCCAGCATGCGATCCGTCCATATGGAGCGTTCCACCCAGTCAAAAGGCCGAGCTTCTCCCGCTTGTTTAGCCGTCTTGGGCACTGCCACGGGGATCGTTTCACTCTCTACCGACAACACACATCCACCTTCCTACGTCCCTTCGCTCCACGGCCATTACGCCGCTTCCCCGCTAATATGGACGCTCTGACTCCTGACCGGCGGGCTCTTCGTACCCTTATCAGGGGCAATGAACTCCCGTCTTGTCCCGGCCAGGTCTCCCTGGTTCACATGGCACGACCTTCCATACATCCCGTCACCAAACACCTGACGCGCCCTGCCATCGCTTCTATGTTGCCCAACCAGCGTGACAGGCTTCCCGAGATCATTATCCCGGGTCTGGACTTCGCCCTGAGTCCGCAAGCTCGTCGCTACGCACGGCCTAATCGTGTTCGTCATCCTACGGGCTGCATGTTCGCCTCCGGTTGCTCTCCACCCCGCCTCACAGCGACGCAGTTACCTTCGGCTACCGGGGGTGAGCATCCCCCGAAAGAGGACTTTCACCTCTCAAATCGCGCCTGCTCCCAGGCGCACGGACCCCGTTTTTCAACGGGGTGACGACTTTTTACGATTTCATCAAAAATGAGTGAAGATCAGATTAAATACGAGGATTTCAGTATGGATACTATCAGCGATTTCCTGTTTGAAGCGACAATGCTGAAAAAAATTCCACGGTCAGGATATCAGTTCCTTGGTTCCGGAAAAGAATCCGTTGCCGAGCATGTCTTCATCACCACACTCATCGCATTTGTCCTCTCTCAAATACGGCCCGGCATCGATGCTTCCCGTCTCGTCAATATGTGTCTGGTTCATGATCTTTTGGAGGCAAGAACCGGTGATCTCAACCATATGCAGAAAAAATACGTGACAGCCGATGACGAAACCGCATTATCCGATACCGTTAAGG
>PCSF01000216.1:7946-13523 GCA_002771315.1 Desulfobacterales bacterium CG23_combo_of_CG06-09_8_20_14_all_52_9
AGCGGTACTTGCCCGGGATGCGGATCAGCTCGCCTTCCTGATCGACCTAAAGGCCCTGGCGGATATGGGGCATCAAAATGCAAAAAAATGGATCCCCCTTGTCAAAGACCGTGTTCAAAGCGCCCTGGGAAAAAAAATCGCCGAAACCCTCCTGACCACCGAACATGACCGTTGGTGGCTCCAAAAGCTTCTGGGGGTATCGGATCGGTAACCTTATGAATGCCTATTGGTTTTCGGGCGCAGCAGCATCTGGAAAAGAAGCGGGGATTTCCTTACGTCACCAAAAGGTTTTTGTGATCCATCATGGGGCACTCGGCGACCTCGTTTTAACCTTTCCTTTATTCAAAGCCATAAAAGGTGCCGGCCTTGAGATTCACCTGCTGTGTCAGGGACACCTGGGGATTCTGGCACGGTCACTTGGCCTGGTGCAAAAGGCTCATGCTTTAGAATCTGCACATTTTGCATCCCTTTACAAGGATGCACCCAATGAAAAGGTAAAGGATGCGTTGAATGTCTGCGACGTAATGCTTGCCATAATCCGGTCCGATATATGGGTTTCGGACATTTCCCGGTTTTTCAAAAAACCGATCCATCGCATCCCCCCGCAACCCGAGCCGACATCTGGCACTCACGTCTCAAGCCATCTCCTTCTCTCTTGCGCAAAGACCGGCCTCATCAAATCCTTCGAATATATGCCGAGAAAAGATCCCGCCACAATCCTTGATCTCAAAACCGAAACAAAAAAAATCTGGATCCACCCCGGAGCCGGAAGCCTGAAAAAAAGGTGGCCCCTGAGCCGTTTTATTGAAACAGCCGCCCTGCTTCGGGCAAAAGGATGGGATCCCGCGTTTTTTTTAGGCCCGGCCGAATTCTCCTTGGAACCAATCTTGAAAGACACTGCCCCGGCTTTTCGTATCTTTCGGACTTGGGAAGTCACAGAGCTGACCAGGCTGCTGAAAACGGCTTGGGCTTTCATCGGCAACGATTCAGGGGTCAGCCATCTGGCTGCATTTTTGGGGCTGGCCACCGTGGCTATCTTCGGACCCACCGACCCGGTCCGATGGAGGCCCCTCGGCCCCTCGGTGGCTGTGGTGCAAGGTATTTCGGATTGCTCTCCCTGCTTCGAGTCCCGGTTCGAATCCTGTCCAAGGCCATTGTGCTTAGATCGTGTGACTCCTCAACAGATCCTCAAAGCCCTTTTTGAGATCGGTTCAAACGGTTGAAGCGCCCCATGGAGAACTTGACCGCCTTTAAAACTAATGATACTATCCGTATTATTTTATTTAAGAGGCATCGATGTGATCATGGACAAGACCATACCAGAACCCTATGAAAACTATCTGAAAGGCCTGATGGACATCAGCCGGGCCATCACTTCGGAACTTTACCTGGAAGACATCCTCAAGCTCATCGTGATGGTGACGGCCAAGGTCACCGGTGTCGAAATTTGTTCATTATGGCTCATCGACGAAAGTGTTGCGCCTAAAAAAATCCGGCTTAAAACGACTCAGGCCATCGACCCGGATTACATCAAAGACCGGTCCCTGGGTATGGACGAAGGGGTGGTAGGATATGTGGCCACCCACAACCGACCCCTGATCGTTGAAAATGTCCTGCATGAACCGTTGTTCAAAGAAAAAGAGATGGCCAAAAAGCTGGGACTCGTTTCTATGCTCGGCGTTCCCCTGCAGGTCAAGGACGGGAAGGTTGTCGGAGTTTTAAACTGCTTCACGGCCGCCCCTCACCGTTTCTCGGAGACCGAAGTCTATCTGATTACCACCGTCGCCAATCAGGCCACCGTGGCCATCATGAACACGGAACTGATGGTCAAGACCCGGGTCATCCAGGAAGAGCTCGAGACCCGGAAGATGGTGGAGCGGGCTAAGGAAGTCCTGATGAAGCGGAGAAACAAGACGGGTGAAGAGGCTCACCGCTGGCTCCAAAAACGAAGCATGGACTCCCGAAAACCGATCCGTCAGGTGGCTGAAGCGATCCTCCTCTCTGAAGAGTTAGATCGTGGTTAACCTGCCGGGTTAAAAGAGGAGCAGGGGAAACCGCTAAGGGGCTTGCTTCGCCCTATCGAGGGAAGCCTTGATGAAATCCCGGAACAGAGGGTGGGGATCCATGGGTCGGGATTTGAATTCCGGATGGAACTGACATCCTAAATACCATGGGTGATCCGGCAATTCGATGATCTCCACCAGCTCACCATTGGGGGAAACCCCGCTGAATACCAGCCCCTGGGCCTCCAAACGCTCCCGATAGGCATTATTGAACTCATAGCGGTGCCGGTGCCGTTCCGAGATCAGCTCACTGCGATAGGCCCGATGGGCCATAGAATTTTCCATGATCCGGCAGGGGTAAGCACCCAGTCGCATGGTCCCCCCCTTCGCCGAATGAATATCCCTTTTTTGAACGGTTCCGGTCCTTTCGTCGTACCATTCCAGCATCAGGTAAATCAGCGGATGGGGAGTGGCCGGATCGAACTCGCTGCTGTGCGCCCCCTCTAATCCGACGACGTGACGAGCGTATTCGATGACTGCAATCTGCATCCCCAGGCAGATCCCGAAATAGGGAACTTTGTACTCACGGGCATACCGGGCGGCAATAATTTTCCCTTCGATCCCCCTGGACCCGAATCCTCCCGGTACCAAAATCCCGTTTGCCGTGGCCAGAACCCGATCGACGTTTTCCGATGTAATGCTTTCCGAGTCGATGAACTTCAGGTTGACCTTGCACCGGTTCGGAATCCCCCCATGACCGAGCGCCTCGTTAAGGCTTTTATAGGATTCGGTCAGATCGGTGTATTTACCGACGACGTCGATCTCCACAGCTTCTTCAGGCGTTTTGATTCGCGAAACCAGTTCGTTCCAGGCTTCCAACCGGGGTGCCCGGGTCCAGATGTGAAGCTTTTCCACGATCCTGTCATCCAGCCCTTCCTTGTGGAAGATCAGGGGGACTTCGTAGATACAATCCACATCTTTGGCTGTGATTACGGCATCCACGTCCACATCACAGAACAACGCAATTTTGGCCTTGATTTCTTTTGAGAGGAAATGGGCCGTGCGGCACAACAGGATGTCGGGTTGAATGCCGATGCTTCTCAGCTCTTTGACACTATGCTGGGTGGGCTTTGTTTTAACCTCCCCGGCAGTAGCAATAAAAGGGACCAGAGTCAGGTGGATATAGAGCGTGTTGTCCTTTCCGGCATCCGTTCTAAACTGCCGTATGGCCTCCAGGAACGGCAGGCTTTCGATATCCCCGACGGTCCCGCCGATCTCCACAATGACCACGTCCACGCCGTTGGAAACCAGCCGGATGCTCTGCTTGATCTCTTCGGTGATATGGGGAATCACCTGAACGGTACCCCCCAAATACTCTCCCCGCCGCTCCTTGGAGATGACGGAGTAATAGATCTTTCCGGTGGTAAAATTGTTGTCTCTTCCCAGCTTGGCGCTGGTAAAACGCTCGTAATGCCCCAAGTCCAGATCCGTCTCAGCGCCGTCGTCGGTCACGAATACCTCCCCATGCTGAAACGGGTTCATGGTGCCGGGATCGACGTTGATGTACGGATCCAGCTTCTGGAGCGTTACGGTGAGCCCGCGGGTCTCCAGAAGCGCCCCGATGGAGGCGGAGGCCAGTCCCTTGCCCAATGAAGATAAAACCCCACCGGTGACGAAGATATACTTGGTTGGATTTCCCATGATCCTCCCTTAAATACTTTCCATGTACTGGAAAATGGGGACGTTGAAATCCCCGCAGAGCAGCGTAGGGGCGAAAGATTTTTCGCCCCTACGCTAATTGTAGATCTTCTTGAATTTTTCTATGGTCTTTTGGATCTCGTCAGGCTCCGAATCTTTATTTTCTAAAGAAGGTTTATTCCGTTCCATCGGTTCCTGCATCGACCTGAGGCGATCCATTTCGAATAGCGCCTTCGGAAGCGGAGGATTGACCTCCAGCTTCTCCACTTCGATGGTTTTGACTAGTTCGCCGTTTTGGTAAAATTCCACTTGCCATGGGTACCAAGCCGTTCCCACAAGGCTCCAATTACCATAGCGAATTTCCAACCTTTCCCGGGTCAACGGATCCGAGCCTTTATCCAATATCCATCGAGTCGGCCAGAAGTTTTCCTTGTCGATGACAAGCTGGGCGGTTGTCTCGTCCGGATACTGAGCACCGATCACATAGACAACGGACCCCTGAAACCGGCCCAGACTGCAAATATCGCTATGGACGCCATAATGGGAAAGCACCCTCTCCAGCTGATCCGGATCCCGGTGTAAAAGCAGATCTTTATAACGGTCAAACCGATCCCGGGGCATCGGATCAACCTTTCCATCTATGAGAGTCAGGGACTCCCCATCCACTTGAAGATGCACGCGTTCAACCGCTCCTCCCTTGGTATCCGACCGAAAGACTCCGGGAAAGCGATACCGAACCGTTTCATCCACGGCAATCGCATCTTGACCTTGGGTTTTGACACGTATGTGGGCTTTCTGCCGGATCAATAGTCTTTCTTCCGGACCGAATCTTTGGAGATAACGACCCAGAACGGCACGGCCCGGTAAAACATAAGCGTTTGCAGTACCGCACCACAGAGCTATCACAAAACCAACTACCAACACCCTCAAGGCTTTTCCAAGGAGTGGATCCGATGCGTCATGGATTTTGGAATGCCGGAGGGCTACAGGACTTCGGTACAAAAGCGCGCGCCTTTCCCGAGTTCTTCCTCGATCCGAATAAGCTGATTATACTTTGCCACCCGATCGCTTCGGGACAAAGAACCGGTCTTGATCTGCCCGCCGTTGACGCCCACCACAAAGTCCGCAATAAAGGTGTCTTCCGTCTCTCCGCTGCGATGCGAGATGACCGTGGCATACCCGGCCTCCTTGGCCATGTCGATGGCTGAGAGGGTCTCGGTCACGGTCCCGATCTGATTCAGCTTGATGAGGATCGCGTTGGCGATCCCCTTTTCGATTCCCTTTCGGAAGATCCCGGGATTGGTGACGAAAATATCATCTCCGACAATCTGAATAAGTCCTTCGAGACGATCCGTCATGGCAGACCAGCCCTTCCAATCTCCTTCAGCAAGTCCATCCTCCACGGAAAGAATGGGATATTTATGGATCAGGGCTTCGAAATAATCGATCATTTGATCCGATGTCAGGATTTTTCCTTCGGATTTCAAATGGTATTTCCCATCCCGATAAAATTCGCTGGCAGCCGGATCCAGGGCGATTCCGATGTCGGATCCCGGCCGATATCCTGCGGACTCGATGGATTCAAGGATCAGTTGAATCGCCTCCTCATTCGATTTGAGATTCGGTGCAAAGCCTCCTTCGTCACCCACGGCGGTGCTGAGCCCTCGGCTCTTGAGGAGCGATTTCAGGCTGTGAAAGGTTTCAGACCCCATTCGGACTGCCTGGGCTACGGAGGAAGCTCCCACCGGCACAATCATGAATTCCTGGATGTCCAGGTTGTTGGCGGCATGGGCGCCGCCGTTGACGATATTCATCATGGGCATCGGAAGCTGCCTTGCGGTCATGCCGCCGATGTACCGGTAAAGAGGGAGGCCAA
>PCSF01000216.1:13538-14187 GCA_002771315.1 Desulfobacterales bacterium CG23_combo_of_CG06-09_8_20_14_all_52_9
CACGGGTGGCCGCCATCGAGATACCCAGAATGGCATTAGCGCCCAGCTTCGACTTATTCGCCGTCCCGTCCAACTCGATCATTCGCAAATCCAACGAGGTCTGATCGGCGGCATCCATCCCGCACACCATGGGTGCAAGGATTTTCTGGACATTTTCCATGGCTTTCCGGACCCCTTTTCCGTGATAAGCTTTGGCTTTTTTATCCCGAAGCTCCAATGCTTCCCTTTTCCCCGTGGAGGCGCCCGATGGGACCGCCGCCCGACCCGAGGCGCCGCAGGCCGTAACCACATCCACTTCTAGGGTCGGGTTCCCCCTCGAATCCAGGATCTGCCTCGCCTTTATTTCAATGATCTCGGTCATCTTTTCCTCCCTTATTCCGCTGATGAGTTCCTAACCAAGCCGCTTGACAAAAACCGGCGAAATGCTACTCTCCTTTAAAAATGTTGTCAACCAACGAAGCCCTGTGCCTGAGGCTTCGGGCCAGTTTAGTGAGATACTGATTAGCCGTCGGGATTTTGCTTAAAACCTAAGTTGAGCGATTTTCGAATTTGCCGCAGATTCAAGGCGTCCGGAAGCGAAGGCGTACAATTCGTACGTCGAGCTTTCGGCAACGTAGCAGATGCGGTGAAATCGGAAATCCCAAAGGGT
>PCSF01000216.1:14242-17653 GCA_002771315.1 Desulfobacterales bacterium CG23_combo_of_CG06-09_8_20_14_all_52_9
AAATACAATTCTTTTTTGCCAAATTGAAAACGATCAATTTAGGTAAAAGATGAAAACAAGAGATTTATACACCGAAGCCCACTTGGCAGTGGCTGCAATCCGGGTGCTGGAACATCGCCAGGACACCCCTCCGAGCATCGAGGCCATAGGCGACCTCCTCTCCTTCTCGGTGGAACACACCAACCTGATCTGCAAGAGGCTGGCCCAGATGGGTGTCCTCAAAATTGCGGAGGGCCCCTTCGGCACTCGCCTGTTTGTTCAGGACCACCAGCTTCTGGAAACCATCCCGAAAGGAGAAACCGGGGGACCCTTAAAAGACGCCATCGAGGCATTTCAGGCTTCACGTAAAAACCACGATTCCCAGATCGAGTCTTTCAAGGCGAAACAGTTGCAGAAGCAAAAAGACCTGTTCGCCCAGCTCGATCAGAAACTGAAAGGCGACCTAAAAAAGGATCGCTAGGAAGCCCGATCCTTAAGTGCCGCATGGGCTGCAGCCAACCGGGCGATGGGGACCCGGAAGGGAGAACACGAAACATAGGTCAGCCCCAGTTCATGGCAAAGACGGATCGACTTGGGATCGCCGCCGTGCTCCCCGCATATCCCGCATTCCAGATCCGGAAGCACCGATCGACCCTTTTTCACGGCGATGCGCATGAGTTCTCCCACCCCTTCCCGATCGATGGTGGCGAACGGGTTTTCCGAAAGGATTCCCCTGTCCAGATAGATGAGCAGGAATCCCGCCTCGGCATCATCCCGGGATATCCCGAATGTGGTCTGAGTCAGATCATTGGTCCCGAATGAAAAAAATTGGGCATGCTCTGCGATCCGGTCCGCGGTGAGGGCCGCCCTGGGTATCTCGATCATGGTACCGAATTTGTAATCAATGGACATGCCCTGCTCTTCCATCACCTTTTTAGCCTCCGCCTCCAGGGCCCCTCTCTGGTCGATCAGTTCGTTGACATGGCTGGTCAGGGGAATCATGATCTCCGGGTGTACCGATACCCCTTCTTTAGCCACCTGACAGGCCGCCTCGAACACGGCCCGAACCTGCATGGTCGTCAGATCCGGGATGACGATTCCCAGCCGGACCCCTCGAAGGCCGAGCATGGGGTTGGTTTCCCTGAGGCTTTCCACCCGCTCCAGCATGCTTTCCTTGGTTTGGATGCTTTGGAGAAGGTCATCGATCTCTGCGAGGTTGCCCGCATGTTTGAGGCGGATTTTCAAGTCCGCCAGCTCCCGGAGCAACGCGTCATGGTTGGGGAGGAATTCATGCAAGGGGGGATCCAGAAGACGCATGATGACCGGAAGACCGTCCATCACCCGAAACAGGTCGGCAAAATCCTCTCTCTGAAAGGGAAGGAGAGCATCGAGGGCCTCCTTTTGATCCAGGTGTCGACTGGACATGATCATCTTCTGGATCAACGGCAGGCGTTCGGTCTCAAAAAACATATGCTCGGTGCGGCAAAGGCCGATCCCTTCGGCCCCATACTCCCGGGCGCGCTTGGCATCTCGGGCGTAGTCGGCATTGGCCCAAACCCCCAGGCGTCGAAAACCATCCGCCCAGGATAACAGCTTAATGAGCCAGGGATCCTTGATGTCAGGAACGGTGGTCGGAATCGTCCCCAGGTACACACCGCCGGTTGTCCCGTCGATGGATATCCAATCCCCCTCCTGGATCACGGTCTCTCCGACTTTCATACGGCGTTTGGCGATTTCAATATTCAAGGCTGCCACACCCACCACCGCGGGTTTTCCGAACTGGCGGGCCACCAGGGCCGCATGGCTTGTCCTACCACCCCGGCTCGTGAGGATTCCCTTGGCCGCCAGCATGCCGTGTACATCATCCGGTTTTGTTTCCGGTCGGACCATGATGACGTCTTTTCCGTTCTTTTTCGCCCAAGTCTCGGCTAGGTCCGCATCGAAGGCTACAATTCCACAGGCCGCGCCGGGAGAAACGTTGAGACCTTTTGCCAAAAATTTCCCTTCGGCCTTGGCGGCGCGGGTTGCATTCGGATCGAACTGAGGGTGCAGGAAAAAATCGACCTGTTCCGGTGAAACCCTAAGGACAGCTTCTTCCTGGTTGATGAGCCCTTCTTCAGCCATATCCACCGCAATCCGAACAGCAGCCTGGGCGGTCCTTTTTCCATCCCGGGTCTGGAGCATCCATAGCTTCCCCTTTTCGATGGTGAACTCCACGTCCTGCATGTCCCGGTAGTGCTTTTCCAAGCGTTGTACGATCTGCTCAAACTCGGCATAGATCTCCGGCATCTCGGTCTTTAATTCCTTGATATCCTTAGTCATGCGAATTCCGGCAACCACATCCTCTCCCTGGGCATTGATCAGATAGTCTCCCTCAATCTGCTTTTCGCCTGTGGAGCCGTTCCGGGTCATGGCCACGCCGGTGGCGCTGTCGTCCCCCATGTTTCCGAAAACCATGGTGACAATGCTCACCGCCGTACCTAAATCGTGGGGAATCCCCGCCGCGTTTCGGTAATCCACCGCCCTTTTCCCGTTCCAACTCTTGAAAACCGCCTCCGTGGTCAGTTTCAGCTGCACATAGGGATCTATGGGAAAGTCGTGGTGGGTATGATGCCGGTAAACCTCCTTGAATTCCCGGGTCACAGTCTGCCAGTCCTCTGAGGTGAGTTGAGAATCGGTGGTAACCTTGGCGCGCCTGCGAGCCTTGGTGATGACCTCTTCGAAGACCTCATCGGGAACACCCATCACCACGCTGCCGAACATCTGGATCAAACGCCTGTAAGCGTCAAAAACAAATCGTGCGTCACCGGTAAGGGCCACCATCCCCGTAGCGGTTTCATCGTTGAGCCCGATGTTGAGCACTGTGTCCATCATTCCAGGCATGGAAAATTTGGCCCCGGATCGGCACGAGACCAGCAACGGCTTCTCCGGGTCACCGAGGGTCTTTCCAACGGCATCCTCGATCTTGAGGAGGGCTTCCAGTTCCTGATCCCACAGGCCCTGGGGTAATGTACCGCCGGTGGAGAGATAGGCATTGCACGCCTCCGTGGTGACGGTAAACCCCGGGGGCACCGGAATCCCCAGCTTAACCATCTCCGCTAAGTTAGCGCCCTTCCCCCCTAAAAGGCCTTTGATGTCCTCCCAGGAGCCTCCTACATAACGCTCAACCTCATCTAGTTCGTAGAAAAGATATACCCACTTTTTCGCCACTGTCCCAGGCCCTCCTTTATGCCCCAGAAGTCAAGATCATCCGAATCCAAATCCGAATTTAATCTTTGAACCGATATGCTTAAAAAATCAATACCCAAATCCATATCCCGGATTCACCTTTTTTTCACAAGTCTATGGCCTGCCGATCCATAATAATCAGGCTTTCCGAAAAAAGAGAATCTATCCGCTTCATATCCTATTTAACGCGTTGACAAAGAGGGA
>PCSF01000106.1:0-1374 GCA_002771315.1 Desulfobacterales bacterium CG23_combo_of_CG06-09_8_20_14_all_52_9
CATTGCGGCGTACCTATAAGTACGCCTCATTCCTCAGGATTTGCGCGCCTTGCATCTGAAGATTTTTACTTTGCCATCCCAATTTTGACTTTTTACGAAGCCATCAACCATAACGGCTTTTAAATAAGATCCATTGTACAGCGCCGTACAGATCCGGCGCTACATAGTCGGGCACCGGCCCATTTTCCACAAGCCGCTTTTCGGTTTCGCAACCGTTTCCTGTTCGAACCAAAACAGCATATCTGCAGCCTGCAGCCCTTGCGCAGAGGATATCCTTCTCACTGTCCCCTACCATAAAAGTCGTCGACAGATCGATCCCATACCGCTCTTGAGCCGTTAAGATTAGGCCGGGTTTCGGCTTTCGGCAGGTGCAGCCGTCCTCTGGGAGGTGGGGGCAGTAAAAAAGGTCCCGAATCTTTCCGCCGCGACTCTGAACGGCGGCAAGCATGTTTCGGTGAAGCGTCTCCAGGTCCGGCGCCGTCATCAACTTCCGGTTAACGACCGACTGGTTGGTGATCACAAAAAGTTCCATTCCACCGGCATAAAGATCGGCGATGGCCTCCAGACTTTTCGGGATAAAGAAAAACTCCTCCCAGCTTTTTATATAGTTCGGGGAGTCCTCGTTGATGACGCCATCGCGATCCAAGAAAACAACGTTTTTCAGCATGCCGTCCCTTGGCTGCTATTCGGCCACTACAAAAGCCTGGGTAAACCCGTTTTCGATGAGATAGGCTTCATACTGGTTGGCCTCTTCCAGATCATGGGTGCGGCCTAACCGAATCCTGTAAAAGGTGGTACGGCCGTCAAAATATTCCGAGATATGAACGTTTTTATACGTCTTGGAGAGCGACTGTGCCAGACGCTCGGCATTGGGCCGGTCTGAAAAGGCCCCCACCTGGATCGTAAAATTACCGGAAAAGGAATTGGATGCGGCATAAGACCCCGTTTGAGGGGGCGCGCCGACCCCTAATTCCGGATTACCCAGGGCCACGATCTCCACGGGTCCGGTTCCCGAATTAAAGATTCCGATCTCTTTTGCCGCCCGAGCGGAAAGATCGATGACTCTGTCCCGGACAAAGGGTCCCCGATCGTTGATCCGTACCTTAATTTCCCGCCCGTTTTCCAGGTGTTTTACGCCTACCATGGTGCCCAGAGGAAGGGTTTTATGGGCGGCAGTCAGCGCATTCATATCGTAGATCTCGCCGCTTGACGTGCGTTTTCCGTGGAAATCGTCGCCGTACCAGGATGCGGTTCCGTGCTGCCGAAATCCCCTGGCATCGGGAATCGGCTGGTACCATTTCCCCATGACCCGGTAGGGTCTAGGGGATCCGGGTGGCGCCTGAGGCGGGGGGGCGGTGCTGCAGGCATAGAGAA
>PCSF01000106.1:1429-12196 GCA_002771315.1 Desulfobacterales bacterium CG23_combo_of_CG06-09_8_20_14_all_52_9
CTTTTGGAGGGCCAGTTTGAGAACGTCCATCATCTTTTCGACAAATTGGAACTGGATCTGGCGTTGGACCTTTTTCGGAATGTCCTCCAAGTCTTTTTTATTCTGCCTGGGTAGGATCACCGTCTGAATTCCCATACGATGCGCAGCTAAAACTTTTTCCTTGATCCCGCCCACCGGCAATACCTGGCCCCTGAGGGTAATCTCCCCTGTCATGGCCAGGTCTTTTTTAACCATTTTCCCGGTTAGAAGGGATGCCAGGGAGGTGAGCATGGTGACGCCGGCAGAGGGTCCGTCTTTGGGAATGGCACCTGCCGGCAGATGAATATGCACATCCATATTCGCATAGAAATCTTCGGCGATGCCGAGTTCTACGGCATGGGTACGAATGAAACTCAAGGCGGTGGTGGCCGATTCCTTCATGATATCCCCCAGTTGCCCGGTGAGGGTCAGGCCGCCTTTTCCTTTCATGACGGTTGCCTCCACGAACAGAATCTCCCCGCCGGCCTGGGTCCAGGCCAGCCCTGTGGCGACTCCCGGTGTCTGGGTATGGGTGGTCTCCTCTGTCGTGAATCTCACGTGTCCCAGGTACCGAGAAATATCTTTGACCCGAATGGAGATCGCTTCGGATTCTCCTTCTGCGATCCGGCTGGCCACGCCCCGGCAGACGGTTGCGATTTCGCGCTCGAGATTCCTCAAGCCCGCTTCCCGCGTATAACCGGCGATGATGCGGCGAATGACCCCCCTGGAAAACACGATCTGCTTCTCCGCAAGGCCATGGGCTTCACGTTGGCGGGGGATCAGGAATTTCTTGGCAATTTTGATCTTTTCGTCATCCGTGTAACCCAGGAGTCTGATAACCTCCATCCGATCGAGCAAGGGAGGAGGAATGGTGTCCAACATATTGGCCGTGGTGATAAACAAGACCTTGGACAGGTCAAAGGGGACATCGAGATAATGATCCGAAAACGAAAAGTTCTGCTCCGGATCCAGGACTTCCAGCAATGCCGAAGACGGGTCTCCCCTGAAGTCGCTTCCCAGTTTGTCGATCTCATCGAGCATGAAGACCGGATTGTTAGACTCGCATCGACGGATGCCCTGGATAATCCGGCCGGGTAGAGCCCCGACATAGGTCCGGCGATGCCCCCGGATCTCCGCCTCATCCCGAACCCCTCCTAACGAAATCCGGTGGAATTTACGTCCCATCGCCCGGGCGATGGAGCGACCCAAGGAAGTTTTTCCGGTTCCGGGGGGACCGACGAAACAGAGTATGGGCCCCTTGGAGTCCGGTTTGAGCTTTCGAACCGCGAGATACTCGATGATGCGTTTTTTGGCCTTATCCAGGCCGAAATGGTCTTCGTCCAGAATTCTTCTTGCCTTTTTAATGTCCAGGACATCCTCGGTGCTCTCGTGCCAGGGCAGAGAAACCAGCCAGTCGAGATAGGTGGATGCCACCGTATATTCCGAGGAGGATGGGTGCATGCGGGATAGACGATTCAGTTCGCGATCGGCTTCTTTCCGGACTTCTTCCGGGAGATTTTTTTTCTCAATCTTGGCCCGATATTCTCCCACTTCGAACTGGTTTTCGTCCTTTTCTCCCAATTCTTCCTGAATGGCCTTCAACTGCTGGCGCAGATAGTAATCCCGCTGCTGTTTGTCCATTCCCTCCTTGACCTGGCTTTGGATCTTATTTCCGAGTTCCAGGATCTCCTTTTGCCGGTTGGCCTGCTGCAGAAGTTCCTTAAGCCGTTGCTTTAATTCGAGAGTCTCCAGGATCCGCTGCTTTTCTTCGAGAGTTGAGTTGATGGTGGAGGTTACCATGTCCGCCAGAGTACCAGGCTCCTGGATGGACTTGGCCATTTGCACCATTTCCGACGGCAGGCCCGGGGAAAGTTCCACAATCCGGATGAACAGACCGACGAGGTTAGCTGTCATGGCCTCGATCTCCGTGTCCTTTTTGTCCGCTTCCTGAATGTGCTCGACACGGGCCTGGAGGTACGGTTTTCCGTCGATGAATTCCTTAACCCGAAACCGCTTCATCCCCTGAACCAGAAGCTGGGCATGGTTCTCATCGGGTTTGGCCATCTTGAGAATTAGGGCACTGGTTCCCATCTGATATAAGTCTTCCGGACCGTACTTGTCCTTGGAAGCTTGCTTGGACACCAAGAGTCCGAAAATGCGGTCCCCTGACATGGCCTCGTCAACGAGCCGGATGGAATCCTCCTGTATAACCATCAAGGGAAGCACCATCTTCGGGAAAAGGACTGCATCAAAAAGAGGAAGAATGGGAAGGAGTTCTGGCAACTTATCGACGTTGACATTAATGGGCGGCTGCTGTTCGGCCATGGTTACCTCCGATCTGCAACATCACTCGAGTTCGCTTCAATCACATCCTTTGGCCAACAATTTCATTAAGGCAGAATAAGACTCACTAAAGGTATTATCGAATGGTGGATTTGCCCCGAAGCCCGCGCTGCGCTCAAAATCGAATCGTCCGATAAACCGCTTCACAGGGGCACCAGCATGAAATGGCATGTACCATGAACACCCCGGGGTCATGTTATCCTTCTGAGATAGGGACCTTGAGGACAATATCCCGGGGAACTTTGGCCAGATGAATCTGAAGCAACCCATTGGAAAAGGAAGCGCTCACCGTTTCGGTATCAATAGGTGTAGGAAGAAATAAAACACGCTCAAAACGGCCGTACTGGATCTCCGCCAAGCGGTAGGTGCTATTTTCAACCTTGGACAGGCATGGCCGGTTGCCGTGGATCCTTACAGCCTTGCTATTGATCTCCACTTCTAGCTGATCCTTTTCCACCCCCGCTAATTCGGCAAGGATGATGATTGCCTCCGGTGTTTCGTAAATATCCATCTGGGGCAGCCAGCTTCGTTCCGAAGTGGTGAACATGGGGCTGACCGGCCGGGGTCGGAAGATATCATGGAACGCTTTCTCAAAACCGGCACTCAACCGCTCGAGGTCATCTCCAAAGCGGATTTTGATGTAGTCCATTTCATTCTCCTTGTCACCGTCGGATTCGTGCAAACCCTTCTTTTGCAACTGCAGGGCAAATTCCCCGCCGGCTGAAACCGGTATCTTTAAAAGCCGGGGGATTTAAGAACTCAAGGATTCCTTTTTATAACCCATAGTTCCTTGGATCTTGAACCCCTTGAGGATAAAAATCGACCAGAAAGCATTGCGCTATAGGCATTAAAGCAGGTTTATTTCTCCCAATCTCCAAAAAGGACGCCAAACGAATAAGTTTTGATAAAATAGCATCCATAGCAAGATTTGTAAAGGGCAACACGCCTATGACTTAACTCTGGATGGGGTGCGATTGGTCCTGGGTAAGATTCCAAACGACGGGCGTGATATCGGCTTTTGGACTTATTATCCATTATGAACCGATGCGTTCCTCCTTGCTTTTGGATGTCGAATACCCTATTTCCAAACCATGCATCCGACCGTCTCCGGTTCCGGGCGCCTGATGCTCGGTTTCCAGTATTTCCTCCACTTCAGCGTTATGGGAATCGTCCTCCCTTATTTCAACCTATATTGCTTTCACATCGGCTTGACCGGATTTGAAATCGGAGCGGTATCCGCCCTGCGTTCGGCGGCCCTGGTCCTCTTTTCCCTGGTCTGGAGCATCCTGGCCGATCGGTACTCGGCAAGAAAACCCATATATATCCTCTGCATTTTTATCAGCACCGGAATTTGGTCCCTTTACCTTTTCACGGTCGACTTCTGGATGATCCTGGCCATCACCCTGATTTACGGCATCTTCTATTCCCCCGTCATCTCATTTTTGGAAGCTTTTACAATGGATGCCCTGGGTGTCGAAAAGACGCGCTATGGATCTATCCGCGTCTGGGGCTCTGTTTCCTTTATCGCAGTGGTCATTTTAATCGGGAAGATCATCGACCTTTACCGTATCGACGTCATCCTCGTTCTAGTTCTTTTAGGCGCCTCCCTGCAAAGTATGGCCTCTTTCAAGATACCGGAAGTCAAACGATCCCGAAAACATCAGGCTTTCCTTTTCCCCATCACCCTTTTTCGGAAAGAAGTCATCGTATTTTTGGGTTGCGCATTCTTAATGCTGGCCAGCCATGGAGCCTATTACGGTTTTTTTTCCATTCACCTCGAAAGCCTCGGTTATACCAAGACCTTCATCGGATTCACCTGGGCCTTGGCTTCGTTAAGCGAGATCGGGGTCATGATCCGTTCCAGAACCTTGTTTAAAAACTACTCCCTGCACACAGTTTTGGTTTTCTCCTTCATGATGGCAGCCCTGCGGTGGGGGTGCCTCATCTTTTTCCGGTCGGCCTTCACGATCCTGCTTTCCCAATGTCTTCATTCAATCACCTACGGTGCGTTTCATATGTCCAGCATTCTTTACATGGACGCCCTGACCCCCGATGATGCCAAGACCGTGGGGCAGGCCGCCAACAACGCCGTGACGTACGGACTTGGCCTGATGACCGGCTTTTTCATGGCGGGCGCCTTGTATGAACCCATCGGCGCTAAAGGCCTTTTTGCCATCAGTGGGATCATCGCTCTTTTAGCGGGGGCTATTTTTCAGACCATGGGAAAACGAATAAAAGTCTTTCCGCCTTGACTTGACCTGGCTATTGGCATTAATATTGACTTATGGTCGGAAACCAAAATCTCTGATTCTAACTGAAAGGAGGAAAAGATGGGCGACAGTGTTTACAAAGTGATAGAGCTGGTGGGAACCAGCACGGTGTCATGGGAAGACGCGGCAAAAAACGCCATTGAACGCGCGTCCAAGACTGTGAGAGACCTTAGGATCGCAGAAATTTCCAAGCTCGACATGAAGGTGGAAAACGGCAAGGTGGTCGCCTATCGGACCCGGGTATCGCTCTCGTTCAAATACGAAGACGGCGAATAAAGCGAATTCCCACCGAACCGGTGATTTGGAAGCTGTCGGGCAACGGGGAATCCCCTGATGAACGCCGCTTCAATACACTTTTTAGATTATACCCCAAAGGCTCTCCGGTACGCTTACCGGTGAGCCTTTATATTTCTTATTCCAACACCCTTTCCCTTTTGCTTTGACAATACCACCGAAATTGCATATCCATTACATGATGAATATCCAGTCTGGCGCCATAAAAAATTTGTCGGGGGGAAAGACCATGAATCCAAAAGCCTTTCGAAACGCTAAGTTTCTTTATATGGTTTTGATCGCCTGTATTTCCTTTTCAATACCTGGAAACCATCTGCTTGCCGCTTAAGTTCCGGGCTTTCTTCCGGATATCGTGGTTAAAATAAGCCGTCTCGATAAGAGCCTGGAAGTGATCGATTCCCTTACGGCTGCCGCCGGCCGGGAGCCCGAAACTTCTCCCAGCGCCATGGTAAAGGGTTTACTCCATGGAACCGACTGGATCGACTTTTCCCGTCCCATCGTGATTGGAATCGAAATCAAGGACCCGAAACCGGATGCCACCCTTTTGATTCCTTTCAGTAAACCCAACCCGGAGTTTCAAGCTGGGTTTCAAGCCGTCGGCGGACCCGATTATTATCTTCTTGCACTTCCGCCTGGAGGAAAAAAACCCTCGGAAGCCCTGGGACCGGTACTGGCGGCCGCCGCCCGGTCCAAACCCGGAGCGTCGGCGAGTGCCGAAATCGCCATGGATAACCTCTTGAAAAAACTCGACCCCAAGATTCAGCAGGCCTTGTCCACCTTGAAGTCCCTCCCTCCGGAACAGATCCCTGAAAACATGCCCCTTTCACCGAACCAGCTCCGGGCGATGATCGAAAAAAGTATCGACACCGCCAGGCAAATCAAGACGCTGGATATCCGCCTCGATCTGTCATCCGACACAGTTGCCTATGAAATAGCGCTTTTTACCCGGGCGGGGACTGAAATGGCCGAGCTGTTCACCAAAGGGAAGGAAACCGGCCGGCTGGAGGGGTATCGCCCTCGGCTTCAGATGAACTTCAAATCCCGCTCTTTTCAGGCGGAAAAAATGCTTGCCCTCATCGGGAACACCTTCGGAAAGTTATATCAGAGCATGGGAATCGATTTTGCCAAGGTCGTTGAGCTTTGCACCCATTTCACCGGCGAGATGGCGGGGGGGATGTCCATCGGTGAAAAGCAAATCACCCTCGAAATGATCCACGTCCTTAAGGGAGAAAAACAAAGGGACGATTTTATCGAAAAGATCTATCTGCCCTGGCTGACCGATTTCGGTAAGGTCATGCAAGATGCCATGGAAAAACAACTCAACACTCCCGTGGAACCCGTTTTTTCCCGGATGCCGGATTCCACGGTGGCCGGCCGTCCTGTCTATGGCATCCAATTTCAGGTACCCATACCTCCCGGCGCTCAAACAACACCAACACCCGATCCGTTGCTCTTCAAGGTCCTGAGTAATTATACATTTCGGATGACCATGGTCGACGACCTCCTGCTCTCCGCATCCACCGATGAGCAACTGGGACGGCTGATTCAGATTGCGGGCAAGTTACGACCTTCGCCGGCAAAGGGCCCTCTGATGACTGTCGACTACGATGTGGTCGCCTATGTCGAATCCCTCAGGAAAATAGTGCCTGGATTTCCCGGCGCAAACCAGCCCCTTCCCCGGCTGGGAAAAATGGTCATGATACTCGACGCAGACAAGGGTCGGGCCTCCCTGAAGTCCACGGTAAAAACGAAAGACATTCAAACCCTGGCCAGCTATTTCAGGGGCGTTCCTCCTTCCGGTACCCATGCAAGCAAGAAACAGGAGACCGGCATGGACCCTGCAAAAGCCAAAACGCCTGCCTTAGACCAGAAGGCGGGGTTGACCCCAAAAACCGAGGCGCCCGGTTGGTTGAAAAAGGGGGCCCTTGCCGTCGTTTCCGGGGATAATCCTTCGGCCGTAAAGCATTTCAACAAAGCCATTGAAATCGAACCGGAAAACAGCGATGCTCATTTTCAACTGGGGGTGACTCTCGGTGAGATGGGTGAATATTCCAACGCCATCGAAGCCCTAAATCGCGCCATTTCCCTGAATCCGAAAAAGGGGGCTTATGCTTATGCCCGGGGTCGTGTATTTTTGCTGTCCCAAGATAAAGAAAAGGCCATGATCGATTTCAAGAAAGCGGCTGAGCTGGGAGATTCGGACGCACGGCACTATCTGGAAAAGGTTGTGGCGTATCCTGGAAATTAGGGGAGAATTTCGAATGTTCTCAAGAACCCTTCCACATCCCTGAAAAAAGCGCTCCAATCCGGCGGACAGTCATTATGCCCGGCGGAATAAGTGATCATTTTCCCATTTTTTGCGTTTTCAAAAAGGGTCACCCCATGCCGATAAGGGATCGTTTCATCTTTTTCCCCGTGGATGACGAGCACCGGACCCTCAAAGGAACGAACAACCGACAGATTATCGAAAGGATCTCGGACCAGCACCGTCGGCATCAGATAGCGGCGTGCAAAGGAACGGATACTGGTAAACGTGGACATTAAAATAAGCGCTTTTACCGGCCTTTTGGCAGCCAGCGCACACACGGCGCCTCCACCGAGGGATCGCCCGACCGGAATGATCCGCTTGGAATCCACATCTTTTCGAGACACCAAGAAGTCGTAGGCCAGCACAAAAACTTCGGTCACCGCCTCCTGGGAAGGAGAGCCCGCACTCCTTCCATATCCCGGGTACTCCACCATAAATACCCCCATTCCCAGATCTAAAAAAGGGTAAAAGGCTTTGGGCCAGAAATCGATCCGTTCCCCGTTGCCGTGGGCAAAGAGGACCATGGGGACCGGTTCCTTTGCCGAATCCTTATCCGGAAGCATCAAATAGGCCTCCACCGGGCCAAACGACGTTTCGATCCACACAACATCGACGTTGGGAGGAAGCGTCAAATTTTCAGGCGGCGGACCGACCATAAAACGGGGGAAAATCATTTGGCGCTGGAGAAGAAACAATAGTCCGCCGTAAACGGCGTATAACCCACCGATTCCGATAAAAATTTTTGCCATTGTCGATCGCTTCATGAAAGGTTTTGTCCCGCGCAAAAAACCTCTAATGATCTTTTACTTGATCACTAAAGATCGGAGCCGATCCAGATTAATGCGGTCATAATCGATGTCGCCCTTGAGTTTGGGCGTTTCGATGATCTTTAAAACCTTTTCAAATCGAGGATCCTGCATGATAAATCCGAATGCGGGAAGGCCGATACGCCCTTCTCCGATGTGTTCATGACGGTCCACCCGGGAGCCGAGTTCCTGTTTGGCATCGTTGAGATGGATCACGAAAAGCCGATGCAGGCCGATGATTCCTTCGAACTCCTTCAGGGTCCTTTCATAGGCGCTTTGTGTGCGGATATCGTATCCGGCTGCAAATATGTGGCACGTATCCAGGCAGGCTCCCACCCGCTCTTGATCCGCTATCCCATTCATGATCGATTGAATATGCTCAAAGTGGCCCCCCACACTCGAGCCCTGACCGGCTGTCGTTTCGAGCAGCAATCGCGTCTGAGATCCATGGATCGCATCGAAGATTTCGTTGATCCCGTCTGTAATCCTCCTGATCCCTTCGGTCACGCCGGCGCCCATGTGATTGCCGGGGTGTAAAATCACAAAGGGAATGGACAGAGCCGAAGACCTCTTAATCTCCTGGGTCAACGCGCGGACGGACATCCGGAACTTTTTGGACTCCGGGGATGCCAGGTTGAGCAAATACGCGGCATGGGATGCGATATGAGTGATGCCGGTTTCGATTTTTGCCCGCTCGAAGGCATCGATTTCCTCCTGAGAGAGGGTTCGCTCTTTCCAGGTGCTGGCGTTTTTCGTGAAAATCTGCAGCGCGCTGCATCCGTACGAAGCGGCCTCACAGACGGCCCCGGAAAGACCGTTTGCAATGGAAAAATGGGCTCCCAGCAGGCATGGGAGGAGTCGGGTTTTTCCGATTTTATTCTCTGGGTGCTGAAAAAGCGTTGTCATTTATTACATTTTTGTATTATCTAAAAACCGGCGGGCTAAAAAAACTTTTTGCCGCGGCACCGGCTAGCCGCGAGAATGGTAAACACGGCAGAATATTCACCGGAGTCTTTGATGCAACGTATTGAACAAGTCACCCTGTTGTATGAAATCAGCAAGACCCTCCACGAGCATCTGGACCTGCGTAATTCCTTATACAAGGTTTTGGAGATCCTGTCCAATTCCATGAACATGGCCCGGGGAACCGTTTCCATCCTGGATCCGGTCAGAGATGAAATCAGCATCGAGGTCGCTCACGGTCTTTCTCGCTCCGCCATTGAGCGGGGCAAATATAAACCCGGGGAAGGTATCACCGGGCGCGTCATCCAAAGCGGAAAGTCCGTTATCATCCCTAAAATCAGCCAGGAGCCTCAGTTCTTGGACCGCACCGCCTCCCGAAGATCGCAAAACGGCCGGGAACTATCCTTCATCTGTGTGCCCATCAAAAAAGGAAAACAGGTCATCGGCGCCCTAAGCGCCGATCGACCCTATGACCCGGAGTATCCATTGAAGGACGGACTTCAGTTGCTTTCCGTGATCGCCACGATGATCGCCCAGCATGTCATCAACCTGGAAACCATCCGACTGGAAAAAGACCAACTCAGGGAAGAAAACCTCCGTCTCAGAAACGAACTGACGGACCGATATCGATTCGCCAACATTGTGGGAAACAGCAACAAGATGCGGGAGGTGTTTCAGATGATCTCGCACGTTTCCCAGAGCAATGCCACGGTCCTGATCCGGGGAGAGAGTGGAACCGGGAAGGAACTTGTGGCCAACTCCATCCATTACAACAGCCTGCGGTCCAAGAACTCGTTCGTCAAGGTCAACTGTGCGGCTCTTCCCGCCAACCTCATCGAAAGCGAGCTGTTCGGACATGAAAAAGGCGCCTTTACCGGTGCCGTCCGGCAGAAGTTCGGGAAATTCGAGATGGCGGACAAGGGCTCCATTTTCTTAGACGAGATCGGTTCCATCGATGTGGATGTTCAGGTCAAATTGCTTCGTGTGCTCCAGGAAAAGGAGTTCGAAAGGGTCGGAGGACATAAAACCCTGAAAATCGACGTCCGCATCATCGCGGCCACCAACAAGGATCTGGAAAAGGCCGTGGAAGAAGAAACCTTTCGGGGAGATCTGTACTATCGCCTCAACGTGTTTCCCATCTATATGCCGCCGCTGAGGGAACACAAAACCGACATACTCCTTTTAGCCGATTTCTTCTTGGAAAAATACGCTCGGGAGAATCAAAAGGATATCCGTCGCTTTTCCACTCCGGCCATCGACATGCTCATGCAGTACCATTGGCCCGGCAACGTCCGGGAACTCGAAAACTGCATCGAGCGAGCGGTGTTGTTGTGTGAGGAAGGGGTTGTCCACAGCTACCACCTTCCCCCGACACTCCAGACCGGTACTGAATCCGACACGCTCCCGGCCCGCTCACTGGAGGAGGCCGTGGAAAACCTGGAACGGGAGATGATCATCGACTCCTTGAAAAACACCCGGGGAAATACCACCCAGGCCGCGGCCCTCCTCAAGACCACCCTCCGCAGGTTCGCCTACAAGGCCAAGCGGTACGGCATCAACTATCGGCAGTACCGCTGAACTAAACGTTGATGGCTTCGTAAAAAGTCCATCTGCTGCGTTGCGCTGCATCCCCTGCCCGGTTGAATGCCGCCTTGCGGTCCTGCTTCGCAGGATTCAACCGGGTAAATCATTGCGGCGTACCTATAAGTACACCTCATTCCTCATGATTTGCGCGCCTTGCATCTGAAGCTTTTTACTTTGCCAT
>PCSF01000119.1:0-498 GCA_002771315.1 Desulfobacterales bacterium CG23_combo_of_CG06-09_8_20_14_all_52_9
GGCTACGCCCAACCGGTCGATTGTGTCAGAAGCGTCATGATCCCACCTGCAATAACCGGGATCGTCAGGTTGTCGTTCAGAAACGACGAAAGAAGGAGTTCTACTCCGGCGGCGGAGACAGCCCCGACAAGCAGCAGACTGAACGGAAGCTGAAATCCTGTCAGATTCAGCAGAACCCCTGATGCGATTGCCGCAACAACAAAGGTCAGGGTGCCTTCCAAACTCTTTTCCGCGACGATCTTCGTCCTGCCGAAGCGCTCTCCGATCATGGTAGCCGAAACGTCGCCACACACGAGAAACAAAATGGCCGCCGTGGCTATGTCGGTCCGATAAAAGAAAAGCGTCAGACCGACACCGGTCACATAGGGGAAAATTCCCGTGAGCTTGTTTACCTCGCCGGTTCGGATAAAACTGCCAAAGTGACTTTGAATAAAGTGGTTAAAACCGACGACCTTGAGACGGGCTGTGTCGATGGCAAGAACAGCCAAGGCGATAAGC
>PCSF01000119.1:546-2723 GCA_002771315.1 Desulfobacterales bacterium CG23_combo_of_CG06-09_8_20_14_all_52_9
AGCAGTCCGAGACCGCCCAGGAAATGAAACAGCTTGCGTCCGACATGCTTCATGGCCTCACAAACGATAACAATCGGAATACTGGAGACGCCGCGCAACACCGCCCTTTTTTGCTTTATACGCGATCTGACGCTCGGTTATCCCCAGCGTGTTGGCGGACTTTGCCATGTTGCCCCGCATCATTTTCAGGGAATCGACGATGCGGTCGCGCTCCAGGATTTCCACGGCCTTTTCGAGGGTCTTATTGGTCGTTGCAAGAATCCGGCCATCCGACTTGATGATCTGGCTGCCGCCGACCCGCTCGAACTCCTTCTCCTGAAGAGCACACAGGAGTTTAGCCTGAACCTCCAGGCTGAGAAACATCAACGTCATCGCGGAAATGGCCACTGAAAACAGTCCAGGAATGCAAGCCCGCTTAAATGAGATGCCTTTTGATTTTTTGGGGACTTACCCTTTCAGGCGCCAATCTGAAACAGATACCACGGAATTTTATAGAAATCAAAGGGTTGTCTATCACATCGATCAAAAGGCGGGAGGCCATGTCCGGGACATCTATGGAAGACTGCTCAAACCGGGTTCCAAGGTGTTGGACCTGATGAGCAGCTGGGTTTCCCATCTCCCTGACGATTTACCCGATCTGGATGTGACCGGGCTGGGAATGAATGCCGAGGAACTCATGGCCAATCCCGCCCTTGCCCGATTCGTGATCCATGACCTGAATGCAAGTCCTGAACTTCCTTTTGACGATCAGGGATTCGATGCCGTCATCTGCACTTCTTCCGTGGAATACCTGATCCGCCCCATCGAAGTCTTTTCAGATATCGCCTGTATCCTGAAACCGGGGGGTATTTTGTGAATACGTTTTCGGAACGATGGTTTTCCCCCAAGGTGATCACCCTCTGGGAAGAATTGCATTCCTTCGAACGGATGGGACTTGTCCTTGAATGTATGAGAAAAACTGGCCGATTTCTCGATCTTCATACCGAATCGATCCGAGGTGATATTCGGCCTTCGGATGACAAATACGCCGGCGTCAAGGCCGACTCCGATCCGATCTTTGCCGTATGGGGAAAACGCAAATAGCCCGATGGGGTTCCGGATTTCCTCCGAACGCCCCGGTATTTCAGCAAGAGAGATGATCTGAAGTCGGAGCGTACAGACATTGGGTCAACACGGAAAAAGACGACTCCAGAATCGATTCGGCCGCCTCCAGAGCGTAACAAGACTTGAATCCTGACCCCAGGGCCTGAAAAAGGGCATCGTGTCGTGATACAACACACCCCATTTTTTCATATTCAATGGGAATCGGCGGATATGTTGCATCTTTGAAAAAATAGGTTCCAGGTCCTTTCCACCTGACCGCCCTGAACGGCCAGTTCTGCCGGAGGTTAAAAAAGAATTTCATGGCTTTCGCCGCTCCGGGATTTTCCTGTATCTCTTTGAGGTGCAGGTTCCTTCCCAACCGGCGATCGATTTCTGAAAAAAAGGCATTGGTAAATGCATCATCGGTAATCACTAGTCCATAGAGATACCAATCCGTGCATACCGCCCTGACGATCTCTTTGCGATCGGCGGAAAGGCTCCGGCAGGGCGGGCAGAAGTATTCCCGACATGCCAGACCGCCGTAAAAACTCAGCCCTCTGAAATCGATTCCCCGGTTTCCATCCGATAGAGGATGCAGCAGGCACCCCACTCGAGAATGCTGCTTTCCGACAAGACCCAAAAAAGGACAGCAATAAAAATCCGGATAGATACCCGGATCCGATTCCAGATGCTCCATCCGGAGCCGAAACACCTCGATGGCATCTGCAGCGCGGGGAATCTCCTGAAATTCCCGGGTTCGAAAGGAAAGGATTTTAAGGAGTGTTTCCCGGAAGGCATCCACACGATTGTAAAGTCCGCAACAGGCTCCGCAGGATACCGATTCTGAAACCTGGCAAAGATACACACCCCCGGGAATCGTTGCTTCAGGGTGTTGAAAAACCGACCTACGCTTTTCCACGACGCCTCGACCATTCATAGAGGGCAACGGCCATCGCCACCGCTGCGTTTAAAGAGTCGATCCCATGTTCCATAGGGATAGAAACGGCGCTCGCAAGCCTTCAGGCAATCCCTGGCCCTCCATTCCGGCCAGCAGCCCGAAAGCTTCCGGAAAACGTATTTTCCGCAGATCCCGA
>PCSF01000307.1 GCA_002771315.1 Desulfobacterales bacterium CG23_combo_of_CG06-09_8_20_14_all_52_9
TCCCAGAGAGACAATTTCATCTCTTCGCGAAGGCGCCATGGTTCCCATTCCGCCAATCATGATTCCCAGGCTCCCCGGATTAGCGAAGCCGCTAATGGCATAGGTCATCATGATCCGGCTTCTTTGGGATAGGGCGTTTTCCGGAAGACTTCCCAGATTTAGGTACGCTAAAAATTCATTCAAAACGGTTTTGACACCCATTAGTTTCCCGGCATCCCAAGATTCTGCCCATGGTATTCCCATGATCCATACCACCGGAGCCATGATATATCCCATCAGTCGTTCCAAGGTGATGGGCTGACCGCCGACATCCGGGAAAAGGGCCAGAAGCAGATTGGCCAGGTGGACCAGGGCAACCAGGACGATGAGCATGGCGACGATGTTGATGAGTAGTTCCACTCCCTGGATCGTTCCTTTGGTGATGGCATCCATGGCACTGGAAGCTTCTTCCGGAGCATGGATGGCGCCCACGGTAAGGGATCCGGTTTCCGGGATCATGATTTTGGCCACGGTGATGGATGCCGGTGCGCTGATGATGGAGGCGGTTAAGATGTGGCCCATGGAGTCTGGGATGACGGGGGTGAGGATGCTCGAATAAAGGACCATGACTGTTCCGGCGATGGTGGCCATCCCGCAGGTCATCAGGCTGAACATTTCGCTGCGAGTCATGTCTTTGAGATAGGGACGAATGAACAGCGGAGATTCCACCATTCCGACGAAAATATTGGCGGAAACCCCCAGGCCCTCCGCACCCCCGATGCCCATGGTTTTTTGAAGGGCCCATGAAAAGGCTCGCACAACAGCCGGCAGGATCTTCCAGTAAAACAGAAGGGCGGACAGGGCACTCGTCAACAAAACCAGAGGCAAGGCCCGAAACGCTAAGATAAATGTGGCATCGGGAAATTCGGCTTCAAAAGGAAGCCGACCGCCCCCCAAGTAGCCGAATACAAAGGAGGTGCCGGCGGCAGTCGACTTTTCAAGGGACAGGATGAGCTGATTTAAAGTAAGAAAAACTTGCCGGAAAATGGGAAGCTTTAATAAAAGGGCACAGACGACGATCTGAAGGCCGATACCCATGAGGACGGTGCGGAGGAAACCCGCTTACGGTTTTCGCTGAAAATCCAGGCGACGGCCGCAAAGGCCGCCAGACCTAAGACCCCTCGAAAGATCATGACCCTTCTCTCTCCTTGGATATGATTTCGCTTTTTGCCCTATCAAACGGCTTTTGTCACATCAATTTTGATGGCATCGTAAAAAGTCGAAAATGCTCTCTTTCCGTCATTCCGGCAAAAGCCGGAATCCAGTGTTTTCAAACACTTATGAAACCCCTGGACCCCGTTTTTCAACGGGGTGACGACTTCTTACGAAGCCATCAATTTTGCACGAATCGGAGGCTTTGATATGCAAGGCATTCAGGCTGAAGCCATAGTGTACTATTGTGAGTTTTTTGTACATCACTTGTTTCTCATCCACTTTCAGGCAAGATTCAGCCTTCCAATCACTCAAAGCGCGGCAAGGGTGGTCATGAAAAGCGCCCACAAAAGAGCTGACAGGAGCATGAGGTCACAGGCCTGTTTTATATGGCAGGGCAACACCGGCCCAACACTGGTGACGATTTCGGGTTTATGAACAAGGATTCCCTGGTAATAGCTGGGCCCGCCTAACGTGAGGCCCAAAGCGCCCGAAAAAGCGGCTTCGGGGTATCCCGAGTTGGGGCTGGCATGACGATGACCCTCTCGCAATGCTGTTTTCAGGGCCGGCATCCCTTTTTTGGCGAGAATTTGGGCCGCAAATGCGATAAAGGGAACGGAAAGTCGGGATGGAATGAAATTGGCGACATCGTCGATCCGGGCCGCGGCCTTGCCGAATAAGAAATAGGTTTGGTTTTTATAGCCGATCATGGAGTCGAGGGTGTTCACCATTTTAAAGGCCATGGCCAACGGCGCCCCGCCAATGGCAGCATAAAAGAGGGGGGAGACGAAACCGTCCACCAGGTTCTCGGCAACCGACTCAATGGCGGCCTTTGAGATCTTTTCGCTGTCGAGGGTTTCCGTATCCCTTCCCACGATCAGGGCCACTTTTTCCCGGGCTTCCCTCAACTTATTGTTTTGAAGTGGTTTGAAGACCTCCATGGCGGAATCAGCCAGAGAACGGGCGGAAAGAGCATAATATATCAACACCGTCTCCAGTATATCCGCAAAGATTGGATTAAAAAAGTCAGAAACGGCAAGGAGCGCCCAGCAGAAACCCCATGTCCCCGCGATCAGGACACCGGAAAAAAGGATGCCGGATGACACGAACTTCAACGGCAGGCTTCGGAATGGGCCCTCGAGGGCGGATATGCTTTTCCCCATCCATCGTATCGGATGGGGAAAAAACCCGGGATCCCCAAGAACAAGATCCAGAATAAACGCAAGAGCAAGCATTTCCCAGGATTCCATCGATTTTTTCATTTCCCAAAAGCATGAGAGGCAATGTAAAAAATCAATGATATGCCCCTTGTCATCCGAAACAATTTCTTTTAATCTGAAGTTCCTAAGTCGTCAAAAAACAACTTGCTGATATGACTTCAAAAGTCATCAAATTGGCAGGCGCGCTCCTGGCTACAAGGCCAGTTTTACTCCGAGAAGATCGATCGCATGTTGCTGTGAAGCGGTCGGTTGCGTGATCTTGTCAAACCTTGCGCTTTGTGGCTCATTTTTCATCTCAACCGTGTTCTTGGTGATGGTTGCCAGATCGGCAAGCAACGTGCGAAAACTATGCACCGGT
>PCSF01000154.1:0-10647 GCA_002771315.1 Desulfobacterales bacterium CG23_combo_of_CG06-09_8_20_14_all_52_9
TTCAAAGTGCTTCCTCAGATGGATCTGACCTGGTGTTTTAAACCCTGCAGTTGCATAAAAAACATGATAGAGAAACGTTCGATTTTATGCCTTCTAGTTCCCCACCGGGTTATCCTTGATATCCCTCTTTTTTTCCTGCCATCGACGGATAAGCCTTCGGGTCACAAAATAAGCGGCGACACCCGGTAGAATTCCCAGGATTACTCCTCCAACGAGCATAGCTATCGTTAGATCCGCTCCCATCTTGATCAATTCCAAGACTGTTCGGGGATGGGCATCAAAAGGCGATATGCTGAAAAGAAAAGTCCCCGTGCGAAAGCTCAAGAAATAAAAAAGGGGAATGGTGACGGGATTGCTGAACCAGACGCCGATGGCTGCTGCGGCCTTGCTGCCCTTGAAAAGAAACGCCAGGGCCACCGCCAGAACGGTATGAAAAGGGATGGTGGGGGTAAACCCCACAAAGACGCCGATGGCAAGGCCCAATGCAATAAAATGAGGATCCCCTTCCAGCCTTTTGGCCTTCAGGATAAAATCACGGATGCGGTTATTGATTTTTGTATAGATATTCATGGCTACGTATCGGAGCCGGCGCCGACTTGAAATAGTGATAGGCATTTTTATTCTGCTTTAAAATGCCATGAAATAGCATTAAGGTTGTTTGATTTCAAATCCTTTCAATATATTTAATCAAATGGAAGATTGATGTGAACTTGACTTTTCCTTATTGAACAAGTAGTCATTAAACATCATGACCGATTTTATCATCAAACAAGACATAGGAGGAAACATGATCAAGAGAAGGGGAAAGTCGGTGAGTTTTGACGCCATGGTGAAATTTTTCATGCAGGCCTATCATATTCCCACCAAGCACGATGTGGAAAAGCTTTTAAAAGGGATGGAGCGCATTGAAGGCCAGATTAAAGCCCTGACGAATCAGATTTCTTCCGGATCCCGAAAAAAAAGAGTGATCCGGGAAAAATCCGGAGGCAATGCGACGGACCGCGTTTTGGAAGTGATCCGGAGGCAAAAAGACGGAATAGATATCGCGGGTATTCATGCTCAAACCGGCTTTGACGATAAAAAACTGAGAAACATCATTTTCCGGCTGAACAAGCTGGAAAAAATCAAGAGAAAGGGCCGCGGCATTTACATCGGCGCTTAATGCAGCAAGGAAGGATTTGTGAAAAAAGCAGATACGCGTCAGGAAAAATTTTCGGAAGGTCAGCGTATATCAGGGTACTTGGTAACTCGATGTGTGCCGTTTAAGCGCATCGATGCTGTCGTTGTCGAGCTTCAACACGAAACCACCGGCGCTCGGCATCTGCATATCGCCAACAACGACATGGAAAACGCCTTCGGTGTGACCTTCAAGACCGTCCCTCGGGATTCCACCGGGGTGGCCCATATCCTGGAACACACGGTGTTGTGCGGCTCGAAACGCTTTCCGGTGAGAGACCCTTTTTTTTCAATGCTCAAGCGAAGCCTGAGTACTTTCATGAATGCTTTTACGGCTCCAGATGCCACCATCTATCCATTTTCGACCCAAAACCGGAAAGATTTCTACAACCTGATGGACGTCTATCTGGACGCCGTATTTTACCCCAAGCTGGACCCTCTCAGTTTCAAACAGGAAGGGCACCGGCTCGAGATCGAAGGGGATTCGGCAAATTCCCAGGAATTGTTGTTGGCTTTCAAGGGGGTGGTTTACAATGAAATGAAAGGGGCCATGTCGTCCCCCGACGAGGTCATGGTGCGATCCATTCTCAACGCGCTGTACCCATCCACCACCTACCAGTACAATTCGGGCGGGGATCCTCTAAAGATCCCGGATCTGACCTATGCGCAATTGAAGCGATTTCACGAAACACATTATCATCCGAGCAACGCTTTTTTTTATACTTACGGAAACCTGTCTTTAAAAGACCATCTGACCTTCATTGCCCGGACTATCCTGGATCGATTCGGCCGCATCGACCCGGAAACCGATATTGCCCCACAAAAGCGCTGGGTTCAACCCAGGAAGGCGCGCTATTTCTACCCCTTGAGTCCGGGAGAGGACGGCTCCAGAAAATCCCAGGCGTGCGTAGCCTGGCTGACAGCGGACGTGCGGGAATCCCTCGATGTCCTGACTCTGACGCTTCTATCGGAGATCCTTTTGGGTAACGCCGCCTCTCCCTTGAGGAAATCCCTCATGGATTCCCGTTTGGGAAGCGCCCTTTCCGATGGAACCGGATATGAACCGGATTATCGGGATACTCTGTTTTCCTGCGGGCTAAAAGATATCGAGGCGGCGCGTTGCGGCGATGTGGAGACCATCGTGTTTGAGACACTGACCCGGATGGCCGACCAGGGAATCGAGAAAGAGCTGGTCGAGTCCGCCATCCACCAACTGGAGTTCCATCGGAAAGAGGTGACGCATCATCCCTTTCCTTACGGAATCAAGCTCCTCATGGCCTCTTTCGGATCCTGGCTGCACGGGGGGGATCCGTTTCAAAGGCTGATGTTCGAGGCAGATCTGGAAAAGATCCTTGCCGCGCTGGAAGAGGGTCCGTTTTTCGAAGAAGCGATCCGTCGATTTTTTCTCGATAATCCTCACCGGGTCCTTTTAACGCTTTCTCCGGATTCGGAAATGGATGAAAAGATTGCATCCAAAACCCGCGATAAATTGGAAGCCATCAAAAAAACGCTTACCCAAAAGGAGATCAAAAAAATTCAGGGCGATGCCCGCGACTTGCTGGCGTTGCAGGAATCCGAGGAGCCCGTCTCCGTTTTGCCGACGCTGGAAATCGAAGACATCCCGCCGCATGTGGTTCGGATGACGCCCTCTGGTTTTGAAAAGACCCCGGCTGTCTGCTACGAACAACCGACCGCCGACATTTTTTATTTTGCGGCGGCGGCCGGAGTCGCAGAGCTTGCCGAAGATACCCTGCCCTTGGTCCCTTTTTTCTGTTATGCCCTCTCCAAAATCGGCACGTATGAAAACGATTATGTCAAGATGGCCAAAAGGATCGACCGGTGGGCCGGCGGGATCGGCTTTTCCGCAAACTCCCGGGCCCGCTACGACACATCGGGGGAGACTACGCCGTTTATCTTATTGGGTGCCAAATGCCTGAACCGAAACCAGGGTAAAGTGTTCGAGATCATAGACGAGATTCTTTCGGCGTTTGATATGTTCGATTTGTCTCGATTGGAAACCCTTCTTTATGAATACCGGGCGGGTTTGGAAACCGGGGTGGTCCACAAGGGACATCGGCTGGCCATGTCTCTGGCATCCAGAAATTTTTCCCTCACCACCGCTCTGGACGAGATTTGGAATGGGGTATCCCAGCTTAAAGCCATCAAGGGTCTCAAGATCGATACCGGAAAAGAAAACTTTCCGGCACTTGCCGAGAGGCTTGATGCAATCGGGAAACGTGTATTTCAGCCGGGAAATATCCGAATGGCCTTCATCGGCGACGCCGCAGCCATTCGGCAGGCCGCCGACTGCGTGAGCCGCGCTTCCTTTTTGTCCCGTATTGCCCCAGCCGGTCTTACGACGGTTCGATTTGCCCCCCCTCCGATGAAAATCGAGAAGGGTGCGATTCGCGAGGGATGGAGCACGGCATCGGCGGTCTCTTTCGTGGCAAAGTCTTTCCAGGTTGTGAGGATGGTCCATGAGGATGCACCTGCGCTTTCCGTCATCGCCAAGCTTCTCAGGTCTTTGTATCTGCATCGAGAAATCCGGGAGAAAGGTGGAGCCTACGGGGCCTTTGCCGTCTATAACCCGGAAACCGGTATTTTCAGCCTGTGCTCGTATCGGGATCCTCATATCGTTCAAACATTGAACACCTACGATAAAGCGGCGGCATTCATCCGCTCCGGAGACTATACGGACACGGATGTGAAGGAGGCCCTCTTGCAGGTCTGCTCCGAAATCGATCGTCCGGATCCTCCCGGGCCTGCTGCCAAGAAGGCCTTTGTCCGGAGCCTGATTTCCCTTTCCGACGACGACAGACAGCGTTTTAAGGAAACGCTTCTGGCTCTCACCCGGGATCGGGTCGTTCAAGCCGCACGGCGTTATTTCAGCGGTGAAGATGCCTCCCACGCCGTGGCGGTCATATCGGGGGATGCGCAGCTTAAAGCCGCCGATCAAAGACTGGATCCGCCCCTTTCGCTAAAGAGGATTTGACATATGGAATCGGTTTGCATCGTCGGAACGGGCTCATTTCTTCCTCCGAAAGTGTTGAGCAACGATGACCTGCGAGAGATGGGCGTGGATACGAGCAACGAGTGGATCGTTCAGCGTACAGGTATCCGATATCGACTGGTTCATTCCTCACTAGGCCAACCTGCGCATGTTTCAGGCCGTGGCCAAAAGCCTGGATATCCCCATGGAGCGGTTTTATCTCACCTTGCACAAATACGGCAACATCTCATCGGCTTCGTGTGCCATCGCCCTTGACGAGGCGGTTCGTGACGGGAGCATCCGGGCCGGGGAGTGGTAAAGCAGCTTATTCTGTGTGTGGGTTATCCTTCGCATAGATAACTTCATATTGACTTTACCGCCATCTGCAGAGTATTAAAAAAAGTTTATGTCATTATTAACGGGCGGGTGACGTCCCTTAGAAACCATGGGTAAAGAGAATTATGATTCAACTGATTCGAGGATTTCGGGACATTCTTCCCGGGGAATCAGAGCGCTGGCAGGCCATTGAGGATACGGCGAGGGCCGTTTTGTCGGATTTTGGATTTCGGGAAATCCGCATCCCGATTCTTGAGGCAACCGAACTTTTTACCAGGAGCATCGGCGAGAACACCGATATCGTCGAAAAGGAAATGTATACCTTTGAAGACCGAAAAGGGGATTTCGTCACATTGCGACCGGAGGCGACGGCTTCCATTGTCCGATCCTATATTCAGCACAAACTCTACGCAGGGGATCCCTTTCATAAGCTTTTCACCACCGGACCCATGTTCAGGAGGGAGCGTCCCCAGAAGGGAAGATATCGTCAATTTTATCAGATTAATGCCGAGGTCCTCGGCAGCGACTCACCGTTGATTGACGCCCAACTCGTGTTTATCCTAAAAATCCTTTTTTCGAAACTGGGCGTTTCGGATACAACCGCTCACATCAATTCTCTCGGCTGTCCGGTTTGCCGGCCGGCATTTAAAAAGGCGCTTATAGATCATGTCGTGGGAATGGATACCAAGCTTTGTGTCGATTGCGCCCGTCGAAAAACGAAAAATCCCTTGCGACTGTTGGATTGTAAAGTGCCCTCATGCCGTGAGGCCATGGCGAAAGCCCCCGACATGATGGCGTTTCTGTGCCCAGACTGCCGGGAACATTTCCAAAGGTTCAAGACGGCTTTATCCGTTCTAGGGGTGGCTTATGTCACGGATCCCCGGTTGGTCCGGGGGCTCGACTATTACACCCGAAGCACTTTCGAAATCCAGACCAACGCCTTGGGGGCGCAAAACGCCATCGCCGGCGGTGGTCGGTATGACGGCTTGGTAAAGGCGCTGGGCGGACCTGAGATGCCGGCTACAGGATTTGCCATCGGGCTGGATCGCCTGGCGGAAATCTTGAAAAATGATACGGAGTTGCAGACCGGACATCCAAAGGTGTTTATCGCCGCCATCGGGAGGGAAAGCCGGGAAAAGGCCTTCGAATGGGTGTGCCGGCTAAATGAAAAAGGGATCCCCGCCGAGATGGATTTCGGCGATCGCGGGTTGAAAGCCCAGATGAAACGGGCCGACAAGCTGGCCTCCCGGTACGTGATTATCGTCGGTGAAAAAGAACTTTCAGCAAAGACCGCGGTGCTGCGGAATATGAGCGAGGCCCAGCAGGAAGCCATTCCTTTTTCCATGCTGATAAAGATGGTGATCGAGCGGATTGCAAATGCTTCCTGAAATGCAATGCATCATGAAACCCGAACCTCTCCATGAGGAAATAGCCGAAAGAAAAAAATGCCGGATATGATGGAAATCGATGCCCTCGGAAATTTGCGACGGACCCATTACTGTAATGCTCTTCGAGCAAGCGACGCGGGAAAAGAGGTGGTGCTCATGGGCTGGGTCCAGCGCCGAAGAGACCATGGTGGAGTGATCTTTATCGATTTAAGAGATCGAGAAGGGATCACCCAGGTGGTTTTCAACCCCGATGTCGACACCGCTGTCCATCAAAAAGCCCATGTCCTGCGCAGCGAATTCGTCATCGCAGTTCGGGGGCGTGTGGACCGACGCCCGGAAGGGATGACCAACTCGGTCCTTGAAACCGGTGAAATCGAAGTGCTCGTTTTCGAACTTCGGATTCTTAACCGCTCTTCGGCGCCGCCGTTTCTCATCGAAGATGACGTGGATGTCTCGGAGATGATCCGGCTCAAGTACCGGCATATCGATCTTCGACGGTCGAGGCTTCAAAAGAATATCCTGGCCCGGCACAAAGCCTCTGCGGCGGTTCGGGACTTTTTAAACCGAAACGGATTTATAGATATCGAGACGCCCTTTCTAACCCGAAGCACGCCGGAAGGAGCCAGGGATTATATCGTTCCCAGCCGGATGAATCCCGGACAATTCTATGCCCTTCCCCAGTCTCCTCAGCTTTTCAAGCAGCTTCTGATGATCTCCGGATTCGACCGGTATTATCAGATCGTCCGATGCTTCAGGGACGAAGATCTCCGGGCGGATCGGCAGCCGGAGTTTACTCAAATCGATATGGAGATGTCTTTTATCGGGGAAGACGATATTATAAAAATTTCAGAAAAGATGGTCTCCGAAATTTTTCATGCTGTTTTGGGAAAAGTTGTTCCGACGCCTTTACCGAGAATCACCTACGCAGAAGCCTTGGATCGGTTCGGTTTGGACCGCCCGGATACACGGTTTGCCCTGGAACTTTGCAATGTTTCGGATATCCTTTCCAAATCGAACTTCAATCTCTTTTCAAATGCGGTGAAACAAGGGGGGATCGTCAAGGCCCTGAACGCTAAAAGATGCGGCGGATTTTCCCGAAAAGAAATCGATGATCTGACAGAGTTCGTGAAAATTTACCGGGCCAAAGGGCTTGCGTGGATCAAGATCAAAGAAAACGAATGGCAATCCCCTATCGCAAAGTACTTCTCCGAAGAAGAAAAGGCCCTTCTGATCCGGCGCCTGGACCTGGCTCCGGGAGATCTGGTGTTTTTTGTGGCCGACCAATCTGCCGTTGCCAACGAATCCATGGGGAACCTGAGAAACCTTCTGGGGAAAAAACTGGGTCTTATCGATGAGAGCCAACTTCATTTCGTTTGGGTTACCCATTTTCCGCTTTTGGAATACGATGAAACGGAGAAACGTTTCAAGGCTCTTCACCACCCATTCACAGCACCCCTGGAAGAGGACATTGTGCTGCTCGATACGGATCCGCTCTCGGTAAGATCCCGCGCCTATGACCTGGTGCTGAACGGGTACGAAATCGGGGGGGGAAGCATTCGCAACCATCAAAGAAAGTTCCAGGAAAAATTGTTTCATGTTTTAGGTCTGCCACCCGAGGACTACGAGGAAAAATTCGGTTTCTTGCTATCGGCGCTCGACTCCGGGGCACCTCCTCACGGGGGGATCGCATTCGGATTCGATCGGTTGGTGATGCTTCTTTGTAAGGAGACATCCATTAGGGATGTGATCGCATTTCCGAAAACCCAAAAGGCCTCCTGCCTTTTAACCAATGCGCCATCGGATGTCGGCAAGAAGCAACTAGAAGAGCTCTTCTTGAAAATCAAAAGGAGGTAGTCATCGTGCATGTCACATTTTACGGTGCTACCCGGGAAGTGACCGGATCTTTACATCTGTTGACCACGGCTAAGGACCGGATCGTTTTCGACTGCGGCCTGTTCCAGGGGCGGCGGAGGGAGAGCCTGGAAAAAAACCGGGTTCTTCCGTTTGACCCACAAATGATCTCCGGCATCATCCTTTCCCATGCCCATATCGATCATTCCGGCCGCATTCCTATGGTGACGAAAAAGGGATTCAACGGCCGCATCTTCTGTACCCGGGCCACGGCGGATGCCTCCGGATCTCTCCTTCTAGATTCGGCCCATATCCAGCGATCCGACGCCGATTATCTGAATTACAAAACGGTGCGATCCTTTTTGACTGAGGCCAGAAACCACCGGGGAGGGCCAGATGATCAGCGGATCAAAAAGATGCTGAAAATGAGCCGGGCGAAGCTGAATCTGGAGGTCATCCGGGAGACGATCCGACGCTATCGGCTCGAGGTCGTGGATCCTTTATATACCGTGGAAGAGGTTCAGAAGGCGCTTCCATATTTCGAGGGGTATCCTTACCAACAAGCAATCCCCGTTGGACAGGACACTACGTGCACCCTTTACGATGCCGGCCATATCCTAGGCTCGTCGTTTTGCATTGTCAGGATTCAGGAAAACAGCGATGCCCGAACCGTGGGTTTTACCGGCGATATTGGGCGGTTTGACAAACCCATCTTAAGGAATCCAACCACCGATTTTGCCCAGGAAGATCGGGATCTCGATTTGCTGATCATGGAGAGTACCTACGGCGACCGGGAACACGATCCGGTGGCGGAGTTGAGGCCGGCTCTCGGGAAGATCATCAACGAAACCGTTCATGGCGACGGGGTTCTGTTGATCCCTTCTTTTGCTTTCGGCCGAACTCAGGAGCTGCTCTATGTGATCCATGAGCTTTTTCTTGCCGGGGAAGCGCCCCGGGTCCCGGTATATCTGGACAGCCCCTTGGCCATTGAACTGACAAGGATCTATGGAGAGCATCCGGAGGTCTATGATCGACAATCCCATGAGGAATTTTTAAAAAAAGGAAAAAACCCTTTTGAGTTTTCTTCTCTTGAGTTCGTGGTTTCGGTGGAAGATTCCATGAAGCTGATGCGGAAAAAAGGCCCTCACATCGTCATATCCGGATCCGGTATGTGTGAAGGCGGGCGGATCCTGCACCACTTGCGTCATAAGATTCAGGACCCGAAGAATACAATCTTAATCGTTGGATACATGGCGGAAAATACCCTGGGACGACGCATTTTAGAACAGGGCGATGCTTATGCACAAAACGGGAGAAAAGGCGAAGCACCACAGATAAAGTTTTTCAATCAGGTGTTTTCCCTCAAGGCCCGGGTGGTAACCATCGGCGGATTCAGCGCCCATGCAGACAAAGAGGAAATGCTGCGGTTTCTGAAGGATTCCAACTTACAGGTCAGGCGCATTGCTGTTGTGCATGGTGAAGAAACGCAGGCGTTGGCATTTGCCGATACACTGAAAAAGAAAGGATACGAAGTACAGGTTCCTCGGACGGGAGAAACCATCTCCCTGTCGTAACAAGCCGCTTTTTCGGATTCATAAAGGTTGATGGCTTCGTAAAAAGTCCATCTGCTGCGTTGCGCTGCATCCTTCGTCATTGCGGCGTACTTAAAAGTACGCTTCATTCCTCAGGATTTGCGCGCCTTGCATCTGAAGCTTTTTACTTTGCCATCCCAATTTTGAGTTTTTACGATTTCATCAAAAGTCGAAGGTGAATCATTGGGAAAGGATAATCGATGAAAGGAATCATCCTGGCTGGCGGATCGGGAACACGCATGTATCCGATCACCCGCGTGGTCAGCAAGCAACTGCTTCCGGTTTATGACAAACCCATGATCTATTATCCGCTGTCCGTTTTAATGCTGGCCGGTATCCGGGAGATACTGATCATATCCACTCCCCAGGATCTGCCCTGCTTCGAAAGGCTTTTGGGAAACGGTTCAAAGATCGGGCTCTCCCTTTTTTATGCCGAACAACCCAAGCCGGAAGGTCTGGCCCAGGCTTTTATCATCGGGAAATCTTTTATCGGCAAAGACACGGTTTGCCTGATTTTAGGTGACAACATCTTTTACGGCCACGATCTTTCGGAAATCATGAAAAAGGCGGTTCGACTTCATGAAGGCGGGCTCATTTTCGGATACTCGGTCAAGGATCCGGAACGATACGGTGTAGTGGAGTTTGATTCGACGGGCAGCGTTATCGGGATCGAAGAGAAGCCGAAACACCCGAAGTCCAGCTATGCCGTTGTCGGCCTTTACCTATACGATAACGATGTGGTCGATATCGCCGCATCCCTGCAGCCCTCGGCCCGAGGGGAGCTGGAGATTACCGACTTGAACCTGGCATACCTGAAAAAGGGACGGCTTCGTGTCGAGCTTTTAGGAAGAGGGCTGGCCTGGTTGGATACCGGGACTCATGATTCCATGCATCAGGCGGCCAACTTTGTTCAGATCATTCAGGCGCGCCAGGGGCTTAAAATCGCGTGCATCGAGGAGATCGCCTATCGGCTCGGTTATATCGACGCACCGGCGCTCAAGGAACTCGCCTCCGATATGACCAAAAACCATTATGGGCAATATCTTCTAGACATCCTTAACCCGAATATTTCATGATATTTTTCAATGGTATTCGGTATGCCGATAAATTACGACAGGTTGAAAACTTTTTTAACTTTTCTCAATAAATAAATTGTCATTGTTTCTTTGGAATTGGATATTTTTTAAAGTTGAAAAATATCACCCTTCGGGAGAGTGGCCTCTGCCGCATCTGCTGCGTTGTCCGAAATTCGCAGTAGATGGACTACAGCTTCATTTCAGACGCCTTGCATCTGCGGCCAAATCAACTCGTGAAA
>PCSF01000154.1:10663-12045 GCA_002771315.1 Desulfobacterales bacterium CG23_combo_of_CG06-09_8_20_14_all_52_9
TCCGATTTGTAAAACTCCTCGGGGTTGGCGATTGTACCCGGCCGCCGGGTATATTCAGTGGGCGCCGTCCCCTCTTTAAAGCATTCGAAGATCACCTTTGCGGATTCGGGTATGGGAAGAAGACCGGTCTTTGCGTCGATCTTGATGAATACCACTCCATCGGGGACCTGAAACACACGGACGGGTTTGTCGGCAAGGACCTTTTTCATGAACCCCAGCCATATGGGGCTGGCGGAACGTGACCCGGTTTCCCCTTCGCCGAGAGACTTCTCCTCGTCAAACCCCACCCAGACACCGGTGACATATCGGGGCGTATATCCGATGAACCATGCATCGAACAGGTTGTTGGTGGTGCCGGTCTTGCCGGCTACCGGCCGGTTGAGGGCACGTACACGCCATCCGGTTCCATCTTTTACGACGCTTTCCATGAGATTCGTCAACAAATATGCCGTGCTTTTTTCGATGGCTTTTTGGATTTTAGGTTCCGTCTTTTCCAGGACGTTGCCGTCCCGATCGAGGACTCGGGTGATAAATACGGGCTCCACCAGATATCCGGAATTGGCAAAAACAGAGTAGGCGCGGGTCAGCTCCAAAAGAGATACCCCCGAAGCCCCGAGGGCCAATGAGAGGTTTCCGTACAGATCCGAGGTGATGCCGAGTTTCCGGGCATAATCGATGGCGTATTTGACCCCGATGTCCTGGAGTATCTTAATGGTGACGACGTTTCGTGATTTGGCAAGTGCCTCCCGCAAAAGGGTGGGGCCGAAGAATTTCTCCTTATAGTTTTTAGGTTTCCAGGAAAAATTATCCTCCGTGTCTCGAAAGACAATGGGGGAATCGATGATCATGGTGGCGGGCGTATAACCCTTGTCAAGGGCCGCAGCATAAATAATCGGTTTGAAGGCCGAGCCGGGCTGTCGCCTGGATTGGGTGGCGCGATTGAACTGACTTTCACGGAAATCCCTTCCCCCTACCATTACCTTGACATGCCCGGTTTCTGTTTCGATGCACAGGAGGGCGGCCTGGACTTTCGGGTCTTGTTCCAGTGCCAGAAATAAGGACTTGGAGTTTTTCGGTGCTTCTTTAACCTTGACCCAGATCACATCTCCCACCGAAAGCGCATCCGACGGACGCTTCAATCCAGGTTCATGGTATTCTACATCCGGGTTCGGCTTCCGGGCCCACTTCATGTCTTCCAGCAGAAGGGTTCCCAGGTAACGCCCCATTCTGACCGTCACTCGCGAGGCGGTGTTGTTGACTTCCACCACCACTCCCTTGACGGTTTTTCCTGCATCGGGAGGACTTGTCCCCATCTCCTCTTGGAGGGTTTTCGAAAAATTTTCGATCTCCTCGATGGCCAAGTGTGCGACAGGTCCCCGATA
>PCSF01000154.1:12058-18968 GCA_002771315.1 Desulfobacterales bacterium CG23_combo_of_CG06-09_8_20_14_all_52_9
TCCAGGTCACGAAGTCCGATATCGATTTCCAACCGCCCGATATTTTGCATCTCAATATTCACCGCGGTATCCACTTTAAGTCCTCCCGTATAGAGGACGTCGGCGCCGTACTTGTTTTCCACATATTGCCTCACATGCTCGGTGTAGCACGGGACCTCTTCGATGAACCAGTTTTTGCGCGGTTGGATTTCCAGCTTTGTATTAATGGCCTCGGTGGCTTCCAGGTTGGTGATGAAGCCTTCGGCTACCATCCGGTTGATCACGTAAATCTGTCGCTCCTTGGCCTTGTCGGGATAGCTAAAAGGGGAGTATTTACTGGGGGCCTGAGGAAGCCCGGCAAGCATGGCGCACTCGGCGAGATTGAGATCCTTGGCGGACTTCCCGAAATAATTTTCCGCGGCGGCCTGGACGCCGTAGGCGCCGTGCCCCATGTAAATTTGATTCAGGTAGAGATAGAGGATCTCCTCTTTGGAAAGCGCTTTATCGATCCGATAGGCCAAGATGGCCTCCTTGAGTTTCCGTTGGTAGCTTTTTTCCGAGGTCAAAAAGAAGGATTTGGCTACCTGCTGGGTAATGGTGCTTCCTCCTTGAACGATGGCGCCCGCCTCGATATTCTTGAAGAAAGCCCGGAGGATGCTGATGAAATCGATCCCCTCATGATCATAGAAACGGGAGTCTTCGGCGGCGACGAAGGCCATTTTCAACATCGGTGAAATATCGGCCAAAGGAACAACGATCCGCCGCTCTTTATAGAATTCACCGATTTTCCGGTTGTCGTCCGAGTAAACTGTGGTGATAGCGGGAGGCCGGTAATCCTTCAGGGACTCGATCTGGGGGAGATCCTCCGCCAGATAGAAATACAGGCCCGTCATTCCGAGGATTCCCAGCATCAGCAAAAAAATCGCCGTGTAGGCGAACCAACGGAAAAAAAATCCCCGTTTCCCGGAGCCCGATTTTTTTGCACGCTTTTTGAGTATCTGTGCGGTTTTTTTTATCATGGGTGTTCGGCAGAGGCCATGTTCTATAATAAATAATTCTACCAGACAAAGCTTAACAAGACAAGCGCCGGATCCATCGAATCGCACTAAAAAGCAATTGACAACTTGAATGTGCAATGGTATATGTAATAGTTTATATTCTTAATTTTCTTGCTTTTCATGTCATTAAGGAAGCGATGATGGTGAAGTTAAGTTTCGACAAGATGGGAGGCCTTCTCCCCGCGGTGGTACAGGATTACGAAACCCGCGAAGTCCTCATGCTGGGGTTCATGAACGAACAGGCATGGCATTTGACGCTTAAAACCGGACGGGTCACCTTTTTCAGCCGCAGTCGTAAGGAATTATGGATCAAGGGAAATACTTCCGGGCGTCACCAGATTGTTAAAGAGATCCGGATCGACTGCGACGACGACGCTGTGCTCCTGTTGGTAGAACAGGTGGGTGGGGCCGCATGTCATACCGGCCATCGAAGCTGTTTTCACAAAGAAGTGCACAACGGTTCCATTCGTATTTTAGACTCGCCGGTGTTCGATCCCAAGGAGGTCTACGGAAAATGAAGAAAATTAAGCTCGGAATACCCAAAGGAAGCCTTCAAAACGCCACTATCACTCTGTTTAAACGATCCGGATGGACCATAGACGTGAACGGGAGAAGCTATTTTCCGGAGATCAACGATCCTTTCATTGAGTGCGCCATCTGCCGCGCCCAGGAGATGTCCCGATATGTGGAAGGGGGGACGCTGGATGCGGGTTTGACCGGTAAGGACTGGATTGCGGAAAACGTCTCCGATGTCCACGTGGTCGCAGATTTGGTCTATTCGAAAGTCAGTTCACGGCCCGCCCGCTGGATTCTCGCCGTGCCGTACGATTCACCCATTCGGTCTCTCGAAGACCTAAACGGCAAGAAGGTCGCCACGGAGCTGGTCCGGTTTACCCAGCACTTTTTCAAGGAACATCACGTTGATGTGAATGTGGAATTTTCATGGGGAGCCACCGAAGCCAAGGTGGTATCCGGGCTGGTCGACGCCATCGTGGAGGTAACGGAGACCGAAAGCACCCTCAAAGCCCATGGGCTTCGGATCATCCTCGAATTGATGCAAACTAACACACAACTCATCGCCAATCATGAATCCTTCAAAGATCCCGAAAAGCGGGAGAAGATCGAGCAGATCGCGCTTTTGCTCAAAGGGGCGCTTTTGGGTGAAAAGCTTGTCGGATTGAAAATGAACGTCCCTGAGCAGTGCCTCGAAAAAGTAGTGGCTATTCTCCCCAGCCTGAACGCCCCCACCGTGGCTCCACTGTATCAGAGCAAATGGTTCTCGGTGGAGACCGTGGTGGACAGCGGGATCGTTCGGGACCTGATCCCCAAGCTTTTGAAACAGGGCGCCGAGGGGATCATCGAATACCCATTGAATAAGGTGGTTTAAAGGACCGGGCCGGCGTGATTTCCAAGCGGCTTGAACATATTCGCTCCTTTTTTCCTATGCCAATTCCACAGAAAACATCGCAGAAGGGATGAATCGTTTGGGAGACTACCTCAAAAAAAGAGGGCCTTACAGACGGCCCTTATCCGGTTGAGGTCTTTCGAGTGGGCGCAGATGAGGCAATCGGCAGCCGCATATTTGACGAAAACCGGCATCGACTGGAGCCGTAAACCCGTGAAGATCCGTTCGGCAGAGTTTATCAAAAGCGCGGTAAATCCCAGCCATTATCCGGTCGGCGATTTTCCGGAAATCGCCTTTTCGGGACGATCCAATGCGGGAAAATCTTCTCTGATCAATACCCTGGTTAACCGAAGAAACCTCGTGAAAACGAGCAGCACGCCGGGAAAGACCCGACAGTTGAATTTTTTTCTCATCAACGGGATGCTGATGTTTGTGGATCTGCCGGGTTATGGATATGCCAAGGTCCCCATCACCTTGAGAAAAAGCTGGAAACAATGGATCGAGATGTATCTTCGAAAAAGAAGCCAGCTTAAAGGCGTCGTGGTGGTCATGGATGTCCGCAGGACTCCGGGGGATGAGGAGCTGGCTCTGATGGAGTGGCTCGCCCGGCAGGGTCAACGCGGCATCGTCGTTATGACGAAGGCGGACAAGCTGTCCAAGACCCGGCAGATTTTTCAGCGATCCGGCGCCTCGAAGGCGTTTAACCTGGACCCGGATGCGCTGATTCTTTTTTCGGCAAAAACCGGACAGGGGAAAGAGCGGTTGTGGGATGCCATTGAAGCCTGTCTGTAAAGAGAGAAGGAAAATCAACCGGAAGCGACCAGATCCAAGAATGAGGAAAAATCAAGGCTCTCATCCCGTCCCTTTCCGGTCAGGATATGTGGCCCTCATCGGTCCGCCTAATGCCGGAAAATCGACCTTTTTAAACCGGATCCTCAAGGAAAAGATTTCCATTACCTCAAGAAAGCCCCAGACCACCCGAAACCGGATCCTGGGCATCTTGCACCGGCCCGGTTCTCAGATCCTTTTCCTCGACACGCCGGGTGTGTTTCAGGGCGCAACCCCGTTCAACGCCAGGCTCGTCAATACGGCACTGTCGGCTTTTTCAGAAGCCGATGTCGTTCTCCTGATTCTGGATGCCGGTGCGGCCGACCCGGAATCCGAAGAGGTCCTCATCAAGGCGATTCGGTCGAAAAATCCCAGGGCTGTTTTAACCTTCAATAAGATCGATCTTGTTGATAAAGGAACCCTTTCCACCTTGACGGAACAATGGGTCGGGGCATATCCTTTTGAGGCGATTTTTCCCATCTGTGCAAAAAACGGGATGGGAATCGAAGCGCTCCTGGGTGCTCTTGAAGGGCTTCTGCCCGAAGGACCGCCCTACTTCGGAGACGATACGATCACCGATAGGTCCATGCGGTTTCTGGTAGCCGAACGGATCCGGGAAAAGGTTTTCCGGTTGACCGGGCAGGAGATTCCTTATGCCACGGCGGTGACGGTGGATGACTTTTTCCGAAGCACGGATAGACCGTTTGTGCGGATCAAGGCCACCATTCATGTGGAGCGCGACTCCCAGAAAGGGATCCTGATCGGAAAAGCCGGACAAAAGCTTTCGCAGATCGGGACCGATGCTAGGAAGGAAATCGAAGCCTTTTTAGAGTGTCGGGTTTTTCTGGAACTCTTGGTTCGGGTCCAGAAAAACTGGAGGAAAGACACGAAGGCATTAAAGCGATTTGGGTTCGAATGACCCGGCTTTTTCATTGCCGTTTGGATTTGATACAAGCGATCAACCGGTGGCTGTAGGTTTTGAGTGAAAATTGCGGATGAAACATGACGGATCCGTCTGAAATCGATTTCGATGAGACACGGCTTGCAGCGGAACGCAGGAAAGCCAGGGAACTCAGGAATACCCAATGGTGGAAAAGAAAACTCGCAAAAGGGAAGTGCCATTACTGCGGAAAGCCGTTTCCGGCAAGGGCGCTGACCATGGACCATATCGTTCCCCTGTCCAGAGGGGGAAAAAGCACCAAGGGAAACCTGGTAACCAGTTGCAAAGAATGCAATACTCAAAAAAAATACCTGCTGCCGATGGAATGGGAGGCGTATCTGAAAAAGATAAGAGAGAGTAACGACTGATTTCCTGATTGACGAGCTTCCCTGTGAGGCCGACTGAATTTGGGTTGTCATGTTTGATGAAATCGTAACAACTCAAAATTGAGATGGCAAAGTAAAAAGCTTCAGATGCAGCTCAATCCCGCCGTCGGCGGGACAGATGGGCTTTTTACGAAGCCATCATGTTTTAAACCGGAAAGAAGGGAAAAGTGATGAGGAAAAGCATTGCCGTTTTCATCGGCATGATCGTGTGTTGGACCGTGACGGGGTGTACCGTCATCGGAAAGACCAAGGAGTATCAACCGTTCGACGCGTCCAAAATCGATGCTCTTTCGCCGGGTAAAACCGTGGCCGCAGACGTTACCCGGCTGTTCGGGGCTCCGACAGAGATGGTCAAGCTGTCAAACGGAAACGCCTATATCTACCGGAGAGCCGTGACCAAAGGGACGGCGTTGTGGCTCGTGCTCTTGACCATGGGCAACTACGATACGCAGTACGATCAGGTGGCGCTCTTTTTCGATAAGGATAATGTTTTAACGCATTTCGGGGTCAGCTTAAATGCGGAACAAACGGCTTATGGGCTTCCGTTTTAAAGGCATCCTGATAGGCCTTTGCGCTGTTTTTTTCCTTACGATGGTAAACGGATGCCTTTCCTATCGGATCCTCCGAGAGGCAAAGGGAAACCCGGTTGCGCTCCGAATGGAAGCGCTTCGGGTCGGGTCGACCACCATGGGGGAGGCGCTGGCGATTTACGGGGCGCCAAGCCGGATTGCTGAACTTAAGGGGAGAGATCTCTTGGTGTATGAACGTTCCGTTTTCTCCCAAAACAGCATTGCTTTCGGAATTCCGATAACGGATTTTGCAGGGTCGAGCATTAGCTTCTCGGGATACACCAATCTGACGCGTTACGACACGCTGGTCCTGGTTTTCACACCGGACGGCATTTTAGAAGACTCAGTCTTTGAACAGGGATCCGCTTTGCCCTATCTGGAAACGCTTTTTAAGGAGGAGGCCAAAAGGAAGCCCCTTCCGGATCACAAAGCGGTCGATGTTCTTGGAAAAAGAACGATACCCCCTGTAAACTCCGGCGAATAAGCCGGTTGGTCGGCAATAGGAATGCCGATACAGTTTGACAATCATTCGGCCCTTTCCAAGGCCTTTTCCGGATCCAAGCGGGTTTTCAGGAATGGACTCGATGTCTCGTGAGGGTATGGTTCGAAAAAACGATCGGGTTTACATACATGAAGGCTGACCCCGAAGACCGCCTCGAGGCATTGAGCGGCATTTTTACGGATTCGATCCATGGAAACAAGGGTTCCGGTTTCCCGGGCCAGGGAAGTCATTTGTATCCCGGAAAGGCCACAGGGCTGAATCCAGGAAAAGGGCGTCAAGTCCAAGGCGGCATTGAACGCCAATCCATGAAAGGCCACGTTTTTTCGGACGGCGATTCCGACGCTGCCCAATTTCCTTTCTTCCACCCACACGCCTCTATTTTCCGGCCGGCGTCGGGCGGAAACTTCCCATCGGGCTGAAAGGCGGATCATGATCTCCTCGAGACCGGAGACGTAATCGGCAATGGAGAGGCGATGGCGCCTCAGATCGACGATGGGATAGATCACCAATTGTCCGGGTCCGTGGTAGGTGATGTTTCCTCCCCGTTCGGTCTGAACCACCGCAACACCCTGTTCCGTGAGAAACCCTTGAGAGACCCTCAGATTCTCCAGCCCCCCGCGGCGACCCAGGGTGAAAACAGGTGGGTGCTCAAGGATAAGGACCACGTCGGAATCCAGGGTGCCGTCGATTCGCTTTCCTAAGATACGATGCTGCAATTCCAAAGCCTCCGGATAAGGAATCAGCGGCAATGCGAGCACAAGCCAGGATCGATTGTAGAAAGAGGGGCTCATCGGGCGCAAACGGTGCCCCTAATCAGCCGGTCAAGCAAGGACGCCTGGCTGCGGCCACCTCATCGAGGCGCTTGACCTTGCATCGGGTGGGAGCCGATTTCAACAGACCCGGATTTTCCTTGGCCTCTTTGGCGATGGCGCGCATGGCTTCGATGAAGGCGTCGAGGTTTTCCTTGGATTCGGTTTCGGTAGGCTCGATCATGATGGCCCCGCTGACCACCAAGGGAAAATAGATGGTGGGCGGATGAAATCCGTAATCCATCAGGCGTTTGACCATATCCAGGGTGGTCACGTGGTAGGCCACTTGGTGTTTGTCCGAAAACACGCATTCGTGCATACACCAGACATCGTGGGGAAGGTAGAAAAGGTCTTTGAGCTTTTCCTTAACCACCGATTTTCGCGGAGCTATAACCGTCATTTGAGGACAAGATTTTAATGCCTCCGTCATTGGA
>PCSF01000189.1 GCA_002771315.1 Desulfobacterales bacterium CG23_combo_of_CG06-09_8_20_14_all_52_9
GAGATTGAACTCCCGCTTCTCTTGGTGTTATAATACTTACAAGGAAAGAGAATAAATGAATAAAAAATTTAAGCCACCAGAGGAATGGTTTAAGCAGGCGGATTATGATTTAGAGACAGCAGAGGCGATGTTTAAGTCGGGCAGATATATTTATACGGTTTTTATGTGTCATTTAACCATTGAAAAGGCATTAAAGGGATTATGCACAAAACATCTTCAAAAAAGACCACCAAAAACGCACAATCTACTTTATTTAATTGAAAAAGCGAAGGTTGATATCCTTGAAGAACTGTATGATTTTATATTTAGTTTGAACAGGGTAAGTATTCCCACGCGTTATCCTGATGATCTGGAACGAATAATGAAGGATTATGACAAGAAGACAACAGAAAATATCTTATTCGGAATCAATTGCAAGAAGATTATGCCGTTATAGCCTGCCCAATATGACTGATTCTTATAGCGAATAAGGCGAGGCCATCGCCCTGCCTGATGGATTTGGCCTTGTTTTTTAGTGAGTTCAGCGCGGTCGGGCGGATTCTCTGATGGCCAGACCGAGCAAGAAGATGGCAAGTAGTCGTTGAAGCACGGCTTGTGGGCAGACCTCCGGTATGGGTTGGCAGTTCCGCCCGAGATGCGCGGCAAGGCTTTGAAGCGTCAAGGCAGCCAGGAAGCTTTGGTGGCGCTGACCAAGGCGAACGCCTTGCGTGCTTTGTTCGCGCCCATGGCATCAAAGAAACCGGTAAGGGTGGCCTCCCGCGCATTGGGTTGACGCTGTATCCAATGAATCGCCAAGCTGAGCGCCAAACGCCGGAACATCCCGAGATTCCAGGCCGAGTTGAAGGTGCGCACCCGGCTCTTGTCCTCCATGGCGCTGCAATCGAGCCGCTGATGTAATCCATTCTCGATTCCCCAATAACCGCGTTTGTCGCTTAGCATCGCTTGGGCATCATACTGCTCCGGACTGTGACTGCTCAGCAGAAATACTTCTTCAAAGGATGTGTTGCTCTTCCCCGGATAATCAATGGCACGCCACAGTTTTGCTGCCTGCTGCGCGTGCGGAAAACAGACCTGCTCAGCACTGACCGCAAAGGTTTCCGCCGCCCGCGCCTCGATCCGTCCGCGATTGCGCTCCAGCGTTTGCGCCACCTGTTGCATGCGCTGCCGAGGGGGGGAAAGCGGCCTTGCGGCCGTTCCACAACTGCGCGAGCGTTTTACCAAGCCCTTTCTGGTTGCCTTTCACGGTCAACACATAGTCGGCACCGCAGTCCTGCACAATTTGGCGCGCCGTATCCACTTGGGTGTGCAACGCATCCAGCGCCGCCGTTTGCCCATCCAGATGCATCCGTTCCAACAGCCGTTGCGCGGCCGGAATCTCATTGCTCTTCGATTCCACCGCTTCGGTCCCCAACCAGCGCCCCGTATTGACTGCGTAGCCGCTGACCAATTCCAGCCCGCCAGCTGAGCGCAAGGTCTTGCCGTCAAAAGCCACCAGATTATCTGCTTCGGTTTGAGGCCCCAACACATGCTCCTGGCAGCCTAACAGCGCTTTTTCCAACTCCCGCGGATTAATGTTTTTCAATAACCGAAAGAACATGGTTTCTTTCGGCGCCGGATATTCCCCCGTCTTCTTTTTCTTGCGAAAGCGTAGCGCGCGACGTTGCGCCTTGGTCAGGGTGCTGGCAAAAGCCGCCAGATCGCGTTGCCCTCGCGTCACGCGGCACAATGTCGCGCACAGCACTATGGCCAGCAGTGACGCGCACGGGTAGTTATTGATCCGCTTGCGCCAGTCGCTCATCTCGCGAAAATAAGCCATCATCTCCCGCAACGGCTGCACGCCAAACGTGCAGCGGGGCGCGACTTTATCCTCCACCGCCACCAATTTCGGCGGGAGCTGCTTCGCCCTGAGCTGCTTGCGCCCGCCCGGAATCAGCGACCTGACCCATAATTGCTTGGGACGATCGTGCTTGACGTAATAATCCTGGCAATGGCGTCCATAGCCTTCCGTTGTGCCCAGTTGCGTCCAGCCGCTGACTTTGTAACTCGTGCCACGGAATAACTGCCCATCCACAAAGCTTTCCACCACCAGGATCGGATGCGTGTAGCGCGCCTGCCAATCCGCGCTCAAACGCTTCAGGCACAACCCCATCACCCGACTGGCCAGATTCGGATAATGCCTGTCCGGCAAAATTAGAAAGCGCGCATTGTTGGCCACCAGCTTCAGCCGCCGTCTTCGTTGCTCCACATCCCAGCCAATCCATACGTCGCGCCCTTTTAAATGGTACGCCGCCGCTGTCCAGGCCAACAGCGCAAGCCAGGTCCCTTTGTACTCGGCCACATAAAACAGCCGCTCGCCGACCCACTCGGCGCTGTGCAAATAATGATGCGCCACTATCAAATGATCGAACCGCTTCCGCTCTTGCGGCTCAATCAACCTTAGCTTCACCCCGTCGAGAACTTCCTGTTCCGACGCCGTTACCTGTGCTCTTTGTTTGGTTCTCATGTCAAAGAATATAAATAAAATGCTGGACAATGTCCAGTATATTCTTATATCTCTTTGACGGGCTTGTGGTTAATCACTCTGTGGCATCCGC
>PCSF01000044.1:0-2585 GCA_002771315.1 Desulfobacterales bacterium CG23_combo_of_CG06-09_8_20_14_all_52_9
CCATCGAAGAGGGGGATACCGAAACTTCAGTGCGGGAAAAGGGGTTGGGCATCGAGTGGGAGCTGTACCCCTATTGTATCGCGCTTTTTGCCCAAAACCGTCTTCAAGTGATTCGAAAAAAGTATTCCCTGCCCGGCGGGAAAGAAATGGAAAAATCGGTTGTACGTATTCTGCCGTAAGGTGGACAGGCCTTTCCTTGAAGCGCCTATTCTTGTTTCATGTGGCCGGGCTCTCGACCAAGACCCAAGAGATCCGGAAGGGGCCGCGAGTAACGGATGCGATATGTCCCTGAAAAAAGTATTGCTCCACCTCCCAATGTTTCCCCCGATAGGCTACCGTCATGTAATTTTCGTCGCAATCCGCCTCGATCCGGCATCCGGAAAGCCCCGAAAGACCATCCCCGGCGGCTTTCAAGACCGCTTCCTTGGCAGTCCAGTATCGAAAAAACCGGAGGGTTTTATCCCCTTCGGTAAGCTGCCATTCCCTGTCATCGGCCACCTTTCTGAATAGCGCCTTGGATCGGGGTCGAATCGGTTCCACGTCGATTCCAACAGGCGCCGGGGCCACCACAGCGGCAACGAAGGTTTCTTTGTGGGAAACGGACCAGAAGACGCCGTTTTCAGGAAGCGGAGCGCCGTTTTTCGCTTTTTCGAACCTAGTCAGAAAAACGCCGCTTTCTTGAGCCGAGCGAACAAGGGCTTTATGGGCCCACGCCTGAAGGCAGCGCATTTTCTCCCGTCCTTTGAGTCCGCAACCGATATCCGGAACCGGGAGCAGCACCGGATAAAGGGTTTCACTGGATGCCATCTTTGATGCGTAACGCCTCTTCATAAACCGTCCGCCTGGGCATTTCGAATTCGCCGGCAATTTTTTTGACAACCTCCGAAAGGGGGCTATGCTTCTGTTGAAGCGCTTCTTTGAGTTTAACGCGGATATCTTCCCTGGAGATGATCTTGCTGCCTGTCTTACCGACAATCAGCAATGTGCACTCCCCTTTGATTTCAGATCGTCTTTCCAATTCATCGCGCAACATTGAAAGGGTCCCTCTTAGGATTTCCTCGTGAAGTTTGGTCATCTCACGACACAACACGGCGCGACGGTTTTCCATAACACTTTGAATTTCTTGAATCAGCGCCAGGATGCGCCTTGGGGACTCGTAGAAAATCAATGTTTGACTCAAACCGGAAAGGACCTTAAGCTGTTTGAGTCGTTCTCCTTTTTTTTTTGGCAAAAATCCGATAAAAACAAAGGCGTCCGTCGGAAGTCCGGACACGCAAAGGGCACTGACGACGGCAGATGCACCGGGAACGGGAACGACCTCCAAACCCTCTTCGATGGCCGCCCGGACCAGTCGAAACCCGGGATCCGATACGGCAGGCGTCCCGGCTTCGGAAACCAATGCAACTGAAGCGCCCTGTTTCAGCTTTTCAATCAGGCACACGGTTTGTTTTTTTTCATTATGTTCATGATATGCAATTAAGCGGCCTGAAATATTATAATGTTGAAGAAATCGCCGAGTGTGCCGGGTATCCTCGGCGGCGATCCAATCGGCTTCCTGAAGGATTCTGAGGGCTCTGAGCGTAATGTCCTCCCGGTTTCCGATAGGGGTTGCCACGACATAGAGTTTTCCCGGCATGCTCCGGGTGTTGTCGTATTTATGGATAGGCAAGTTCAAAGGCATTCTTGATCAGTTCGATCTTTGGAAGAGGCGCCCCTGATACAACGGTCACCACATCGAATCGAGCCCTGGCGCCGCTCTGATGCTTGGACTTGAGATAATAAAGGGCGACCATGGAAATCTTTTTTTGCTTCTGACGCGTTACAGTATATTTGGGATGGAGATAATCGGCGTTTTTTTTGGCTTTAACCTCAACAAATGCGATGGTGTCCTCATCCTTTGCAATAATGTCGATTTCGCCCAATCGGTTTCGGTAGTTGCATTCCAGGATCTTGTACCCCTGCTGCCGGAGAAATTGTTCCGCCTCCGATTCGCCTTGTTTTCCGAATGCCTGCCGCTCACTGGGCACGCGTCGTCGTCCTTTTCTCTTCCTTTTTACAAAATGGAATCAAAGGTGCTCTTTGACGCCCCTGAAGGTTTTGCGGTGGATGGGCGTGCAACCGAACCGCTGAATCGCCGCCTTGTGATCTTTCGTGGGGTACCCCTTGTGCCTGGAAAAATCGAATTGCGGATACCAAATATCGTAGCCATCCATCAACCGGTCCCGGGTCACCTTGGCTACAATGGATGCAGCGGCAATCGAAAGACTCAACGCGTCTCCTTTCGGGATGGTTTGCTGATGAATTGTCGAAGGGATACGCTGGTTGCCATCGATCAGTAGGCAATCCGGGGGCGGACAAAGATTCTCCGCCGCCATAGCCATGGAAAGAAGTGAGGCCTTCAGGATATTGATGCGGTCGATTTCAACAGAATCCACGATGCCGATGCCGATGGACAAGGCGTGCGTGTAGATATCATCATAGAGGCGCTCACGAACGGCGGGTGTCAGCTTTTTCGAATCGGTAACTTTCGGTAGGTTGGCACCTTGGGGTAACACGACAGCTGCAGCCACCACAGGCCCTGCAAG
>PCSF01000044.1:2603-2706 GCA_002771315.1 Desulfobacterales bacterium CG23_combo_of_CG06-09_8_20_14_all_52_9
GTCGATACCGGCGATCCGGCGGAAGCCTTTTTTGTGGGATTCGTTTTCAAAAACCCAAAGGTCGGATACCATGGGCACGGCTTCCCGGTGCTCGCTTTCGATT
>PCSF01000164.1 GCA_002771315.1 Desulfobacterales bacterium CG23_combo_of_CG06-09_8_20_14_all_52_9
CAAGGTCATCCGGCTGGAATCTTACGAAGATGCGCTGAACAACATCGCCTTCGACGATCCTTCCGGCCAGCAGGCCATGCATTTTGAAGACTACCTGCTCCAGTATATGCTCCAGTGGGAAACGCGCCAAAGTGAAACCCTGCTCAATGTGGAGAAGCTCGCCAAGCCATTCTCGTATCAACTGCACATCCATCGCGACGGCGAAACGTGCGCGCAAGCCGTGGATCTGCCCGAAACCTTCGCGTATCTTTTATGCCTGTATGTCCGTAAGCGACAAGCTCTCAACGACAACGACCGGCGCTACCTGGTCTATCGCGGCGCCACCCGCGAGGGTCGCAAGGTGGCCGTCATCTGTCGCGAGACCGAGGGCTGGATGGAGAAAGACTACACGCGCGATAAGGAGTTCGTAGCCGCGCGGAAAATAGCCGAGGGCATGGACGACGTGTACGTCAACGGCGATTCGTACATCCCCGGCGCGCGGGCGCTGGAAAAGCTGTTCAAAGAGCGAATGTTTGCCCCTGTGGAGGTGTAAGATGAGCAATCACATAATATTGCCGAAAGATCAGATTGCCGAATTCTGCCGTCGTCGTCACATCCGGCGGCTGGCGCTTTTCGGTTCGGCGCTGCGCGGCGATTTCGGTCCGGAGAGTGATGTTGATTTGCTGGTAGAATTCGAGCCTGACCGGATACCCACATTTTTCGATATCGCCGGTATGGAGCAGGAGCTGTCGGCGCTACTGGGGGGCCGAAAGGTTGATCTGCGCACCCCCGAGGATCTCAGCCGCTATTTTCGCGATCAGGTGCTGGCGGAAGCCGAGGTGCAGTATGCGGACTGACGACTCGATTCGATTGCGCCATATGTTGGACGCGGCGCGCGAAGCGCTTGTTTTTATTCGGCATCGCAATCGCGACGACCTTGATCATGATCTCCAGCTCGTGTGGGCGCTGGTAAAGGCTATCGAGATTATTGGGGAAGCGGCGTATCAACTCAGCCCAGAGGCCAGGGCGCAAGTACCGGGCCTTCCCTGGGACAAGATCATCACTATGCAGCACCGGCTTGTCCATGCGTATTTTGACATCAATCTGGACATTCTATGGAAGACGGTGCAGGAGGGGCTTCCTTCGCTGGCACAGATTCTTTCCGCGGCTTTGGGCGAGGAATAAAAAGCATGCCGAACAGTATCCCGCAATATGTCAAATTGGAAAACCGCCTCGTCCTTCTGTCTTGGCTGAATCGCCTGCTGGGGTATGAGAACAATCGTAAACTCTTGGAGGATGCCAAGCCCGCGGCCGAGGGTTTTGACGCTACGGGTAAGAGTTTTCTCCATCACCATTTGATCGGCCGCGGCAGTGAGGTCAAAATTCCCGTCGAGGACCTTGAGCGCTACGATGAAAACATCTGTACACACCTAACAGCCATCAACCGCGGCCGCACCGAGCCGATCACCCTGCGCTATTTTCAGCACCTGGCCGCGCTCTACACGGAAATTGTCTTGGACCGCTATTTCAACGCCCGGGCCCAACTGCTGGCCGACCTTAATGTGTTTGTGCGCGAGCGCAACGCCGCCAAAGCACCCGGCGAACCGCCCGACGGGGAGTTTGCCAAATCTGACCTGACCAAACTGGCCTACTGGATGGCCACCGGCAGCGGCAAGACGCTGATCCTGCATCTCAACTACCACCAGTTTCTGCACTACACCACCGAACCGCCGGATAACATCCTGCTGGTCACACCCAACGAGGGCTTAAGCGAACAGCATCTGACCGAACTGGCTGCCTCCGGCATACCGGCCCGGCGCTTTGACCTGAATCACAGCGGCCTGTTCACGGGCGGCAGAAATGCCGTGCAGGTCATCGAAATCACCAAACTGGTTGAGGAAAAGCGCGGCGGCGGGGTGAGCGTGCCGGTGGAGGCCTTTGAGGGCCGTAACTTGATCTTTGTGGACGAGGGGCACAAAGGCTCCGGCGGCGAGGTCTGGCGCAGGTACCGCGACGCGCTGGGTGCGACCGGCTTCACCTTTGAGTACAGCGCCACCTTCGGACAGGCATTGAGCGCCGCACGCAATGACCCGCTTACCGCGGAATACGGCAAAGCCATCGTTTTCGACTACTCTTACCGCTACTTTTACGGCGACGGCTACGGCAAGGATTTTCGCATCCTCAACCTGAAGGAAGACAGCCGCGAGGAGCAAACCGAAATGCTCCTTTTGGGCAATCTGTTTTCGTTCTACGAGCAGCAGCGCATCTTTCAGGAACAGGCCGAGCACTTGCGCCCCTACAACCTGGAAAAGCCATTATGGGTGTTCGTGGGCTCTACGGTAAACGCCGTTTACAGCGAGAAGAAAGAGAAACGCAGCGACGTATTGACTGTGGCGCGTTTTCTGCACCACGTGCTGGAAAATAGGCGCGGCTGGGTGGTGAAAGGCATTAAAAAACTGCTCAAGGGCAAGAGCGGACTGGTCATGCCGGACGGCACGGACCTCTTTGCCGGGCGTTTTGAGTCCCTGCGCGAAACCGGCCTTGCTTCCCAAGCCCTGTACACGGACATTCTCGCTCGGCTTTTCCACTCGCCGGGAGGCGGCGGCCTGCACCTGTGCGTGATCCGCGGCAGTGCGGGCGAGCTGGGGTTGAAGGCCTTCGGCGCCGAAGATTATTTCGGACTCATCTACATCGGCGATACGTCCAAGTTCAAAAAACTGGTGGAAAGCGACCAATCGGGCATTGTGCTGGAGGAAGATGTCATTTCCGGTTCCTTGTTTACGGACATCAACCGGCCCGATTCCCGGGTCAATGTCCTGATCGGCGCAAAGAAATTCATGGAGGGCTGGAATTCGTGGCGCGTTTCCAACATGGGCTTGCTGAATATCGGCAAGAAAGAAGGTTCGCAGATCATTCAACTCTTCGGCCGCGGCGTGCGTCTGCGCGGCAAGGGGTACTCGCTCAAGCGGAGTGCGGCCATCGAAGGAACACATCCGCCGCGAGTGCGTTTGTTGGAAACGCTGAACATATTTGCCGTGCGCGCTAACTACATGGCGCAGTTCCGTGCCTATCTGGAACGTGAAGGGGTGGAGACCGAAGAAACGATTGATCTCCCACTGTTTGTTTGGGCCAATGAGCAGTTTCTGAAGCGCAGGCTGGTCGTGCCGCGTCCGCCAGAAGGGCGCAATTTCGCGAAGGAGATCGACCTTCTGCTCGAAGCTGATCCTGCCGTGCGCGTGGTTGTGGATATGTCGGTCAAGGTGCAGGCCATGGAAAGCAGTACTGCGGGGATACAGACGGCGGAGGCCCGCGCCGGCGCCGAGCAACCCATTCCACCCGAAAGCCTCGCGTTGGTGGATTGGGAGCAGGCCTATCTCGATTTGCTGGCCTACAAGGAACGCAAAGGACTGAAAAACTTTGTTATCCGCCCTGAGGCGTCGCGAATGATCATCGAAAAGGTGAACAACACCTTGGTGGCCGATGAGTCCGTCGTTAAGCCGCGCGCATTTGCCGAACGCGCCTTGCTTCAGGAAGCCGTAACCCTCATTTTGCGTAAATATGCGGATAACTTCTACCGAAACAGACGCGAGAAGTGGGAAAGTCGGAATCTGGTGTACAAAACCCTCGACAAGAGCGATCCGAACCTAACTTTCAACCGCGACGTGGTACGCGAGCACTCAGAGGGAACCTACGTCGTCAAAGTACTGAAGTCCGATAAGGAACTGATCGCGGCCATAGAAAAACTCCGCGAAGATGTAGCCCGTTTACGTAAGTTAGAAACGGATGAACTGCCGCGCATCTATTTTGACCGGCACCTGTATCTGCCGCTCCTGCTAAAGAAAGAAGACAAGCCACACACTATCCCGCCCGGGCTGGAAAAAAGCGAAGCTCAATTCGTAAACGATTTAAAGGAATACTGGATGGTGGAAAAGGATAAATCGCCGGCAGGGAAAGAGGTGTTTCTGCTCCGCAACCTGAGTAGCGGCAGCGGTGTGGGCTTCTTTGAAGAGAGAAAATTTTATCCTGATTTTATCATGTGGGTGGTGGACGCTAAGAGCCAGCGGATAATTTTTGTAGAACCGCACGGTATGGTCTATGCCGGACCTTACGATAATGATAAAAAAGCCCAACTTCACGAACGGCTTCCGGAGCTGGCAAAGGAAATGGGGAGGCGAAGCAAAAAGAAGAATATCATGCTGGATTCGTTCATCATCTCCGCCACAAAGTACGACGATTTGCATAAGCGTTACGACAACGGCGCCTGGGACAGGAAGAAATTTGCCGAGAAGCATATTTTGTTTCAGGAGCGATCGGCCACGTATGACTATATCAGAATGATCATGCAAGAACAGACCACATAAGGAGTAGCTGACCTTTTAAGGGAGCCAAAGCCACATTGCGGAAGGGCATCCTTTGCAGCTTGAGGAAGTATTGGTATCCTCCGGGACAAGCAGACGCGTGCCAACCTGTCTGCGTGCGGACACGCACAGGCAGACGGTTCGGCTCCGCTGAAAGACCTGCTTAACAGCCAGAGCCTATTCCCTTTCCGGATCAAATCGGTCCACGCGGAAAGCATCAAAGCCGCTTCATCCAGACTCGATATTCTCCGCCACGGGTTGGATGCCGATCTTGTCATGATTAAGAGTCAGGCACGCAAGAACCGGTTGCAGTCATTTATGATGTGAGCCTTGAATAGTGCTCCCAACTTGGCACCTGTATTTCCAAATCGATATCTATCTTTGCCCGATTGGTTTTTATTACATTCTCCCCATTTGCAAACCGCTTGCACCGGAACATCTTGAAGGAAAAATCGATCAGCCTCCCAGGTAGGCTTTTTGGACTTCGGGGTTTTCGAGAAGATCTTTGGAATCGCCGGCAAGCACAAGGTTGCCGTTTTCGATGACGTATCCGCGCATGGCAAACTGGAGGGCCATGCGGGCGTTTTGTTCCACCAACAAAATAGCAGTTCCCTCCCCGTTGATTTCCTTTAACGCTTTGAAGACAGTCTTCATGAGCAACGGTGCCAGACCCATGGAAGGCTCATCCAAGAGCATGAGCCGCCGGCCGCTCATGAAAGCCCTCCCGATAGCCAGCATCTGCTGCTCCCCTCCGGAGAGAGTCCCGGATTTTTGCCGGGTCCTCTCCTGGAGGCGAGGAAATATGGAAAAAAGCCGGGAAAGGTCCTTCTGGACGTTCTCCGGATCTTTCCTGGCAAAAGCGGCCAGTTTCAGATTTTCCAACACCGTCAAGTTTCCAAACAGGCGCCGCCCTTCCGGAACATGGGATATGCCGAGTTCCCTGACCACACGGTCCGCTGAAAATGTCAAAAGATCCCGCTCCATGAAAGTCATGCGGCTTTCAGGTTCCGGTTTTACCATTCCGGATATGGCCCTGAGGGTGGTACTCTTGCCTGCGCCATTGGCGCCGATGATGCACACGATTTCGCCCTGGTTGATATCGAAGGTGATGCCGTGCAAGGCCCGGATGCGATCATAAGATACCCGCAGGTTTTCAACGGATAAAAACATCATTCCACCACGTCTTTTCCCAGGTAGGCATCGATCACCTTGGGATTGCTGCGAATCTCTTCTGGAGTTCCTTCGGCGATGATTTCTCCGAAAACCAGGGTCTGGATGCTTTCACAAAGCTCCATGACGACCCGGAGCCTGTGTTCAATGAGAAAAATTGCCAAACCGAGTTCTTCATGGACCTGCCGGATGGTCGCCACCATCCTCCCAAGCTCCTCAGGATTCATCCCCGCGGTGGGTTCATCCAGGAAAAGCACCTTGGGCTCGGTGGCCATGGCCCGGGCCATCTCCACGCGCCTCTGCGCACCGTAAGGCAGATTGAAGATGTTCTGATCGGCCAACGGATCCACACCGAACATGTTCAAGAAATAATGTGCCTTCTCGTCGGACTCCGCCTCTTCCCGACGCCGTTTAGCGGTTCCGAAAAAAGCGCCGCATAGCCCGTAGCGCAACTTGGAGTATCGGGCCATTTTGACATGCTCCAGGACCGTCATGTGGCGCCATAGTTGCATATTCTGAAAGGTCCGACCCAGCCCCATGGCCGCCACCTGGTGAGGCTTGTACCCGACGATGCTCTTGCCTTCGAGCCGTATATCCCCCTCCGTGGGTTTATAGATCCCGGTGATCAAATTGAAAATCGTGCTCTTCCCGGCGCCATTGGGTCCGATGAGGCCCTTGATTTGTCCGGGATCGATCTGCAGATTATAATTGTAAACCGCCTTCAATCCGCCGAAGTAGTGCGTCATCTTTTCAACTTGCAAAAGACTCATTAAGACATTCCTTACTCGGATTTGAGCTTCGGCTGAAGTACACGCCTCGGATCGAATTCTTTGAAGGCAACCAGCCCTTTGGGCCTGAAAATCATCACCAGGATCAGAAGCAGTGGGATAATGATCCATTTGAACAGTTCGAGGGGCCTCAGGGCTTCCCCCAGCAGGTTGAGGCTTACGGCGCCCACGATGGAGCCATAGACGGAATTGAGTCCTCCGAAATAGACCATGGCCAAGACTTCCGCCAGGTTCTGTACGCCGAAGGTTCCCGGGTTGACATATCGCAAGACATGGGCAAAAAGCCCGCCCGCGACCCCTGCCCAGAACGCCGCAAATAGAAAGGCCGTCATCTTCGTATTCCGGGTGTTTACGGTCATGGCGGCAGCAGCCAACTCGTCATCCCGCACCGCATTCATGGCTTTCCCCAAGGTGGAGCGAACAAAGTTATTGATGATCCATACGCATAAAACGGTCCAGATGAAAACAGTCGGCAGACTCGCCAGATCCGGCTGGCCGCCCAATCCCCTGGGACCTCCGACGAACTCAAGGTTTTCGATGAGACTCTTGACGATGAACATGAAGGCCAGGGAGATGATGGCGAGATAATCGCCCCTTGTCCGAAAAGAGGGTATGGCTACGAAAAGCGCACCGGCAGCAGCGGCCAGGCCCCCGAAAATCAGGGCAACGGGGAAAATATACGGCGCCAGGAACAAGGGCAGGATCGCCTGGTCGAAGAACCTGTCATTGATGAAGGGACCCACCGTGAAGATCGAACATACATACGCCCCCAAAGCCATGAAGCCGGGATGGGAACAGGAAAATTCACCCATGTATCCGTTGACGACATTCAGGCTCAGGGTGAGCATGATGGAGATCAGGGTCAGCTTCAAGGCCAGGACCCGGTAAGCGGAAATATCGGACCAGATGTGGATGCACGCATAAAGGAGGGCCAGGTGAATCATCGCGGAGAGCCCCACGGAACGACGGACGAGAAACCCGGCTGCGGCATTGGTGGCCGGAGCCGAGAGCCTGGCGATGATCCAAATGGGCAAGATATAGATGAGGATCACAAAAGCCAGGGAACCGGGTATGAGAGCCGGCTTTTTCAGCATGATCACGAAACCGAACAGGACCGGTATCTTGGGAAGCCCCAGGATTTCGGCGAGGGCCTCTCCCAGGTAACGCTCTAAAAGGACAGCGATCAAGACCCCGAGAAGCCATCCCAGAACCGGAATTCCAGAGAAAAGTCTGCTGAAAAAATGTTTCTTGTCGGTTTTCGTCATCGGAAGCCGAACCTTTTACAACCGCAATTGAGCGGAGTACGGCTCTCCGAAAAATCCGTGGGGCCGGAAGGTGAGGATCAGCATGATAATGGAATAGGCGATGAGGTCCCTCAAGGTGGACGGGAAAATCATGGCCACGAAGATCTCAATGAACCCCAGCAAAAAACCGGCCAGACATGCGCCCATGATGGAGCCCCTTCCCCCTAAAATTGCCGCCACAAAAGCCTTCCACCCGAACAGGATTCCCATGTAAGGGTCCAGAACCGGATAAGCCATGCCGAAAAGGATCCCGGCCACGGCGGCCAGCGCCGATCCGATGGCAAAGGTCATCCGTGCGATGGTATTGATCGAGATTCCCATCAGAGGAACAACGAGGTAATCGAATGCCATGGCACGGATGGCCATCCCCCATTTGCTTCTCCGGATGAATTGGTCCAACGCCAGCATGATCGCCAGCGACACCACCACGATCATGATCTTCTTGTTGGTGATGTAAACGCCTCCGAGATTATAGGTGGTGGTTTCGATCAGGCTAGGAAAGCTGACGCGCCGGGCGCCGAGAAGGGCGAGGTTCCCGGTTTCCAGGATGATCCCGATCATGAGCCCCGTGATGGCGGCAGAGGCACGCGGCGCCTCCCTGAGCGGGCGGTACCCGATCCGCTCCACAAGCATTCCCACCAATGACGTCAGAAACATGGAAAATAGGATGGTGAGCACCAGGATCAGCCAGTTGGGCAGGGCGATTACTCCTGTCGCCGTCAATGCGATGAGCCCCGTCGATACCCCAAAACCGATATAGGCGCCGACCATGAAAATATCGCCGTGGGCGAAGTTGAACAGCATCAGGATACTGTAGACCATGGAATATCCCAACGCGATGAGAGCATAAAAGCTTCCCCATTGCAGCGCATTGATCATGTTCTGGAAGAAAAAAACCATCGATCCGGGTCCCCCCGCAGAACATCCCTTATTTTAAAGGAGCGGGCACGGGAGTCGATCTCCCGGGCCCGCCGGAATACTCAGGCTTTTGGAAAAAATTGATGGCTTCTTAAAAATCGTCACCCCGTTGAAAAACGGGGTCCAAGGGTTTTATAAGCGCTTGAGAACACTGGATTCCGGCTTTGGCCGGAATGACGGAAAGAAAGCATTTTCGACTTTTTACGATTTCATCAAAATTGAACCAAAGCGGTTTTTTCCTCAGCCAGGTCTATTTGTAGAGTTAAGCCCTTCCCGTTGGATCTTAAGGGCAGACGGACTTATAGAATTCAAACTCCCCTTTTTCGCTGATCCGAACCACAACGGCGCACTTGATCGGATCCCCTTCCTCGGTGAAAGTCATTTTTCCGGTGATCCCCTCAAAATCTTTCACCTTGGCCAGCGCATCGCGCAGGCACTGACGGTCCTGTTCGATCTTGCCGGTGATTTTCCCGCATTTGGCCAGGGCGGCTTCCACAAGCTTCATAGCATCCCAGGTCAGAGCCGCCACGTCATCGGGAACATAACCATGTTTTTTGTTGTACCGATCGATGAATTTCTTGGTCTCCCCCTTGGCTCCGGCGGCCGCATAATGGGTGGAAAAGAAGAGTCCGTAGCAGTCCTTTCCGCACAGTTTGACGGTCTCGGCACTGCCCCAGCTATCGCTTCCCACGATGGGGGCTTTGAATCCCAGTTCATGGGCCTGCTGGACAATGAGGGCCACTTCGTTATAGTACTGTGGGGTGAAAAGGAATTCGGCACCGGACTTTTTGATCTTGGTGAGCTGAGAGCTGAAATCGGTGTCTTTGGTGGTAAAGCTTTCGTAGGCCACTACGGAACCCGGGCCGTTGACGCCTTCCCACGCTTTTTTAAAGAACTCGGCCAGGCCCTTGGGGTAATCGCTGGCGACATCATACAGGACAGCGGCTTTTTTGAATTTGTATTCTTCCTTGATGAAATTGGCTACAACCGGTCCCTGGAACGGATCGAGGAAGCACGCTCGGAAGACAAAGGGTCGGTTTTTGGTGGTGTCCGGATTGGTGGACCAAGGGCTGATCATGAGGGTTTTGTAGTTGTTGGCGACCTCACCGGCCGGAATGGCCTGTTTGGATGCCGGGGGCCCCACCATCACCAGGATTTCATCTTCGGTAATCATTTTGGTGGCCACCTTCACGGCAGATTCTGCCTTCGCTTCGTTATCCTCAATGACGAGTTCCACCGGATATTTTTGGCTGCCGACGGTTAATCCGCCGGCCGCCGTGACATCCTCAAGCCACATCTGGGCCGCAAACTTGGTCCCTTCCCCGACTTTCGGGATATCACCGGTAATGGGAGCGTTGATCCCGATTTTGATGGGTTTGGTTTTGCTCCAGGCAGACGGCATAACGATCAAGCCGATTGCCACACACACGATGACGAAAATCAATCCCTTGCGCATGTCTCCTCCTTTTCGGTCTGAGTCGGCCCCCAGGCAAGAAAACGGGCCAAAAGCCCGCATTTCAACGGTCCAAGAACCGATTCCGGTTGATATAACCCTAAAACGGGAAACCTTTTCCCTCTTGAACGCCGTTCCGGCGGATATCATATGGTTTTAGGTTTGGCAATCTTTATCTCTCATCACTTATATTGCACAAAGATCCGTTGGATACCGGCTCATGCATATATAAAAAACAAGAAACCGGCGGCATCGATGAACGCGGATTTCACAGTATTTTTCATGCCGGTGCATATTTAAGGAGGCGTAAAAGCAGATTTCCGGCCACCTGCCGCCGGTATTCGGCGCTTGCCCGAACATCATCGATGGGGGTGACCCCCTTCCGGATGGCGTCAGCCGCAGTTTCCAAAGTCTCCGGAGAGAGGTTTTTCCCGGTCAGGCTGTTTTCCACCTCCGGAAAACGAAGAACGGTAGGTCCGATGCTTCCCCAGGCCAGCCGTATCTCGCGGATCTCCCCGGATTG
>PCSF01000193.1 GCA_002771315.1 Desulfobacterales bacterium CG23_combo_of_CG06-09_8_20_14_all_52_9
AGGTTTTCGGAGACGATCCTGTGCGTTGCAATCTCTATGGCCTTCTCGGCTACCGCCTTCCCATGGCATACCAGCATCTCGTAACATTGCGAGCCGGGTGCGAAATAATGCTCGATTATTTCCAGCGGATGAATCCCCATCAACGATCATCCTCACTTGAACTAATGCGCTTTTTGCTTCAGTAAAACGCCCTCGATGAACGGATCGATATTGCCATCCAGCACACTGGTCACGTTTCCCACCTCCAGGTTGATCCGGTGGTCCTTGACCAGTTGGTAAGGTTGCAGCACATAGGAGCGGATCTGATTTCCCCATGCGATATCATCCTTGCCTTCGTGGATTTCCCTGAGTTTTTCATTCTGTTTTTCTTTTTCGTGCTGGTAGAGTCTGGCCCGCAGCACTTTCATGGCCAGGTCCTTGTTACGGAACTGGGATTTTTCCTGCTGGCACTGTACCACGATACCGGTGGGAAGGTGTGTGATGCGGACCGCACTGCTGGTTTTGTTCACATGCTGGCCGCCGGCGCCACTGGCCCGAAATACATCGATGCGCAGGTCTTTTTCTTCGATATCGATGACGATTTCATCTTCAACGTCCGGATATACAAAGACCGAGGCAAAGGAGGTATGACGCTTCCCGCTGGCATTGAACGGCGAGATCCGTACCAGACGGTGGACGCCGATCTCGGTTTTAAGGTACCCGTAGGCGTATTCCCCGGAAGCGCTGAAAGTCACGCTCTTGATGCCCGCCTCTTCCCCCGGCTGCATATCGATCAATTCGAGTTTGAAACCTTTTCCTTCGATCCAACGCGAGTACATGCGAAACAGCATCTCCGCCCAGTCCTGGGCTTCTGTGCCGCCGGCCCCGGCGTTGATGGAAATGATCGCATGGTTTGGATCATCCTCCCCGTTGAGGATCACTGTGATGGAAAAATTCTTTACTTTTTTCTTGAGCAGGCCCACCTGGAGGGAGACTTCTTCCACGGTTTCGGCGTCGGACTCTTCCTCTGCCATGTCGAGTAAGAGCGCGCTTTCATCGGTGGCTGTGGAAAGTGTTTTGTGAGCTTCGATCTGCTGGGTGATTTGGGCCCGTTCTTTTAACAGAGGTTTGGCTTTTGTCGGATCATCCCAGAGATTTCCTTTGGAAATGACGGCTTCGATTTCCTGCAGGCGTTTTTCTTTTACGGCAATGTCAAAGATAGTCTCCCAGCTGGTGCAACTGGGTTTGAAGCTCTTTGAGATCCTGTTTGATTTCAACGGTCATGGTGATATCCTCCTATTCATACGTTTCTTTTTTGTCTGAGACCCGCGGTCGCGGCAGCAATTCCGGCGCAGGCCAGTGGGAACCAGTCTCCCAATCGGTTATAAAGGGTCCCTCCGCTCATCAATGGCACTTCCCGGGTCAAGACGGCCTCCTGAAAAAGCGGTGTTTGGGCTGTTATCCGACCCACGGGATCGATGAAGCCGCTGATTCCGGTATTGGCGCTGCGCACCAGAGAGCGGCGGTTTTCAACCGCCCTGAACACCGCCATGAGGAAGTGTTGGTGCGGCGCGCTGGTGTCTCCATACCATGCGTCGTTGGTGAGGTTGATGAGCACCTGAGCCCCGTTTTTCGCCATAGCCCTTGAAAGGTACGGGAAAATGATCTCATAGCAAATCAATGTCCCTAAAGGTCTGCCTCTCCAATTGATGACCGCCCCTTTTTCCCCGGCGGTAAAATCCCCCACATGGGCCACCATCTTGCCCAAAAACGGGATCCACCGCTTCAACGGTACGTACTCGCCGTAGGGAACAAGATGCGCCTTATCGTATCGGCCAAGAACGCTCCCTTTAGAATCGATCAGGTAAGCGCTGTTAAAATACCCGATCCGTCCGCCTTTGGGTTCATAGGCCGGGCTTCCGATCATAAAGTCGCATTTGAAATCCCGGATTCCCTTTAAAACGGTTAGCGAAAGTTCAGCATCATGGAGGAAATAAAAGGGCGTCGCTGTTTCCGGCCACACCACCAGATCCGGGGACTGTTTCTGGCCCATTCGGGTCAGGTTCAGATATGTCTGAACCGAAGCCGCCTGATATCGGGGGTCCCATTTCAATGTCTGTTCGATATTGCCCTGCACCACGGCGATCCGAACTTTCTTTGCGTGGGCAACATTGACATCCAATTGCCGGATACGCAGTTCCCCATAGATCCAGCTCAGGCCGATCAAAAGGATCGCCCATATAACAACGCCTCCGGAAAACCAGGGGTTTGAATTAAGGCGCCGCGTCCGGGACAGATACAGGCAAAAGAGGACTGCGTTGAAAGACAGAATCAAAAAGGAAACCCCGTATACTCCCAATATATCGGATATCTGAATCAAATGCAACCATTTGACCTGAGAATAGCCCAGAATCTCCCAGGGAAATCCGGTAAACAGGGTGGATCGAAGATACTCCAGAAAGACCCAGAGACCTGGAACTCCGGCAAGGAGTGAAAAGGAACGTAAAGGGAGTCGGGTGACAGTTCCTGCAAAGACGGCTGGAAAAAGGGATAAATATGCGCTCAGGAGAACCAGCAGCGGCACGGACATGTACAAAGGCAAGGGGCCGTATCGGACCATGGTGGGAACCAACCAGTAAAGGAGCGTCAGATAATGGACCATCCCCGCTAAAAATCCACACCGGAAGCCTTCCCAAAAGCCCAATCCACGAAGGGCGGCAAGGAGGGGAATCAGGGCGATCCAGGCAAGCCCAGAAGCTCCGATATCCGGAAACGAAGCGGTAAGCAACAGCCCGCTTCCCGTGGCAAGCATTGCCTGAAAAAAAAACGGCATGGGATGCGGTTCTTTTTTAGATGAAAAAATTCGCTTTTTCATGGCAGGGGGTTTCCCCTATGAAGTAGAAAGGCCCTGGGAAAAGGGCCCTGTCCAGTACAAGCTCCATATTGGTCGGGGCGAGAGGATTTGAACCTCCGACTTCCTGCTCCCAAAGCAGGCGCGCTTCCAGACTGCGCCACGCCCCGAATATGAATTTTCTTCTACCATGATTTCACCGCCCGCGCAAGGTGCAATGATGGATTGGCCCCATCGTCACTTCAGATAATCGAATACGGCGTCGCACACTGCATTTGCGAAAGCGGCAAGCTCGGAGGGATTTTGGAACCGCATTTCATCCCGGGGGTTGGTCAAATAACCGATCTCCATCAAAATGGCGGGCATGTCCGCTCCTTTCAGGACTTGAATAGGGACTTGATGAATGCGCACCGGCAGGCCGAATTTATGTCCGATGGATTCCTTCAGGGTTTCGGCAAAGGCTTCAGATTTTGTTTGATGTCCGATCTGGAGGGTGTCCCAGTGCCGGGGTGCTTTTGCCGAATCCTCCGTCCCTGCAGACGGTGGTGTTATCGCCGTTTGGGGGGAAACGGATGCGTCGCAGCAGAACAGTTCAACGCCACAATTTTCCGGGTTCAGGCTTTCGGCGGCATGGATGCTGATAAACAGGCCGGCCTTTTCGTGATTGGCGATGGCCGTCCGTTTGGAGATTTCTATAACATAATCATCGGTTCGGGTCATCACTACGCGGTAAGCCTTGCCCAGTTGGGTTTCCATCATTCGGGCAAAGGTAAGGGTGACATCCTTTTCCAGAGATGTCCCCGGCCCGTGGATGCCGGCGTCTTGCCCGCCATGTCCGGGATCCAGGACCACCGTTTTTCTTTCTGAATCCCACAGCCCGGCAGTGGCCGTGCCGACCATCCCGACCACGAACAGACCCAGTATCCACCACATCCGGAATCCCGAGAATCTTGACCCGATAGGTTTTTTAAAATTTGATTGCATGAATCCTTTTCCTGCTTTTATCTTGACACTTTTTAGCTTTACAATTATGATCTATCCGAATTTCTCTTGCAATTTAGCGTAGTTGACATAAATGTCAATATTGATGAAATCGTAAAAACTCAAAATTGGGATGGCAAAGTAAAAAGCTTCAGATGCAAGGCGCGCAAATTCTGAGGAATGAGGCGTACTTATAGGTACGCCGCAATGATTTACCCGGTTGAATCCTGCGAAGCAGGGCCGCAAAGCGGCATTCAACCGGGCAGGGAATGCAGCGCAACGCAGCAGATGGACTTTTTACGAAGCCATCAATATCGGTGCGGGATAGAGGGGGAAAACCTTACCATAAGGTATCGACTTTTTACGAAGCCATTAATTTAAGCGAGAGTGGCGGAATTGGTAGACGCACTGGACTTAGGATCCAGCTCTGGCGACAGGGTGGGAGTTCGAGTCTCCCCTCTCGCACCATCGGCACCCACCCTCGCATGTCTTAAAAAAGTTTAGCATAAATCAAGGAGATCAAGGAAAGGAATATGATGCAGGTTACTGTGGAAAACGTCAACAGCGTAAAAAAGATTCTCCATGTCGAAGTCCCGGCGGAAATGGTCGGCCAAGAGATCGAAAATGCCTACCGGGAGATTAAAAAGACGGCGAAAATCAAGGGGTTTCGCCAGGGCAAGGTCCCACGAAACGTCCTCGAACGTCTTTTTAAAAAGGATGTGCAGGCGGATGTAACCAACCGGTTGATCCAGGAGACCTTTGTGAAAGCCCTCAAAGAGGCGGACCTGAACATCGTCGGAAGCCCGAAGATCGATCCTTCGGAAGTTGCACCCCAAACTCCGTTCCAATACAATGCCACGGTGGAGATACAACCCAAGATCGACGCCATCGATTTCAAAGGATTGAAATTAAAGAAGAACATCTATCAGGTCAGTGATGCGGAAATCGAAACGCACCTCAAGCTGCTCCAAAAAAACATGGCTCAACTTAAAACGATCACCGAGGAGCGCCCGGTAAAAAAGGACGATTACGCCCTCATCGATTATGAAGGGCATAAAGAAGGACGGCTCTTTCCGGCGATCGGAAAGGCCGAAAATTTCGCATTGCAAATCGGAAAAGGGGCTATCGCCCGGGAGATCGACGAGCAGCTCATCGGAATGAAGCCGGGGGAACAGAAACCGGTAACCGTCCAATTTCCCCAGGACCACTTCAACAAGGCCCTGGCCGACCAGAAAATCGATTTTCAAGTCCGCTTAAAAGAAATTCGGGAGGAGATCCTGCCTAAAATCGATGATGACCTCGCCAAAGAAGTAGGCGATTATCAAAACCTGGAAGCACTGAAGGCCCAGGTTTTAAATAATCTGAAGAATGGATACGATAAACGAACCGACCAGGAACTCAACGAGCAGATTTTCAAGGCCCTCATCGAAAAGATTCCCTTCGAGGTCCCTGAGTCCCTTGTGGAAGCCGAACTGGGAGGTATTCTCTCGGATGTGGAACGATCGTTTCAGTACCGGAATAAAACACTGGAAGACGTGGGACTTACCAGAAATATAATGGCTGAACGCTACCGGGAAACCGCAGAGAAACAGGTCAGGAGATTCCTGATCCTGGACAAGATTATCGAGCAGGAGTCCCTGAAGCTTGGTGATGGCGAAGTGGAGACCGAAATGACCCAGATGGCTGAAACGCTGAACCAACCCATCGATGAAATCAATCGGTATTACAAGGAAAATGGGAACCGTCTGAAAGTTTTAAAGCACGGACTACTTGAAAAAAAGGCCATGGCTCTTATTATAGATCACAGCCAGATCGAAGAGGTCCGTCAAAAAGAAGATGCGGACACTAAAATTCAGACCGAAAAAAAAGAAAAGGAGTAAGCCTTGCCTCTTATACCCATGGTCATCGAACAGAGTAGCCGCGGGGAACGCGCCTATGATATCTATTCGCGGCTCCTGAAGGATCGGATCATCTTTCTGGGCACCGCCATCAATGATGATGTGGCCAACCTGCTCATCGCCCAGCTACTGTTTTTGGAGTCGGAGGATCCGGACAAGGACATCAATTTTTACATCAACAGCCCGGGAGGCCTTGTCACCTCGGGCCTTGCCGTGTATGATACCATGAGTTACATCAAACCGGAGATTGCCACGGTGTGTATCGGACAGGCCGCCAGTATGGGCGCCATCCTGTTGGCTGCAGGAACCCATGGAAAGCGGTATTCGCTTCCGAATTCGAGAATTCTCATCCATCAACCCATGGGAGGGTTCCAGGGTCAGGCATCGGATATCGCGATCCAGGCCAAGGAGATCCTGCGCATGAAAGATACATTGAACCAAATCCTGGCCTATCATACGAAAAAAGACATCGAAGTCATTCAGACGGATTCGGATCGTGACTTTTTCATGTCCGGCAAGGAAGCCAAAGAGTACGGCATTGTGGACCATGTTATCGTGAACCGGGATGACCTGGATCGTCTGGACAAACCGGATAAACAGGAGAAATGACATGCCTGGAAAAGAAAAAAATAGCGACAACCTCTTTTGCTCTTTTTGCGGCAAAAATCAGAAAGAGGTGAAAAAGCTGATCGCAGGCCCGGCCGTTTACATTTGCGATGAATGCATCCAGCTGTGCAGCGAAATCATCGATGAAGAGACCGAGAAAGACGTCACGGAAACCAAGCGGCACCTTTCACCGAAAGAGATCAAGGAGATGCTCGACGACTATGTCATCGAGCAGGAGTACGCCAAGAAAATCCTCTCCGTAGCGGTTTACAATCATTACAAGCGGATCGAATCGGGGGTTCATACCGATGACGTGGAACTGCAGAAAAGCAACATCCTTTTGATCGGGCCTACCGGATGTGGAAAGACCCTGCTGGCCCAGACCCTGGCGCGGTTTCTTAATGTCCCTTTCACTATCGCGGATGCCACCAGCCTCACGGAAGCCGGCTACGTCGGAGAGGACGTGGAAAATATCATCCTGTCGCTCCTGCAGAATGCCGACTATGACGTCGAAAAGGCCAAGCGGGGCATCGTGTATATCGATGAAATCGACAAGATCGCCCGAAAATCGGATAACCCTTCGATCACACGGGACGTATCGGGGGAGGGGGTTCAGCAGGCTCTCCTCAAGATCATCGAAGGGACCATGGCCTCCGTGCCGCCCAAGGGCGGAAGGAAACATCCCCAGCAGGACTTCATCAAAGTGGATACCACCGATATCCTCTTCATTTGTGGCGGAACCTTCACCGGGCTCGAGGAAATCATCCAGCGCCGAATGGGTTCCAAGCTCATGGGGTTCGGCGCAAAAATCGTGTCCAAGGAGGAAAAACGAATCGGCGACATCCTGAGGATGGTTCAGCCCGAAGACCTCATCAGGTATGGGATGATTCCCGAATTCCTGGGAAGGCTTCCCGTCGTTGCCACACTGGATGAGCTAGGCCAAGCTTCCCTGATTCGCATCCTCAAGGAGCCCAAAAACGCCCTCATCAAGCAGTTTGAAAAGCTTTTCGATCTGGAAGGAGTGAACCTGCGTTTTACCGACAGCGCCCTTTCGGCTCTGGCGAAAGAAGCGATGAAACGCAAATCCGGCGCCAGAGGGCTTCGGGCCATCATTGAAGGCTGCTTGCTGGATATCATGTATGAGCTGCCTTCCATCCAAAATGTCAGAGAGTGTGTGGTCAGCGAGGATGTCGTCCTGAATCACGAAGACCCCATCCTCCTCTTCGAACAGGAAAAGATCAAGGCCTGAAAGATTCAAACCTGATCAATTTATCTATAATCATTAAACGGGATGGCAAAGTAAAAAGCTTCATATGCAAGCCGTGCAACTCTTACGAAATGAGGCGTGCTGACCGGGTACGCCGCCATAACTTATCTGCGTGCTCAATGCACAGGCAGGCAAAGGATGAAGTGCAACGCAGCGGATGAACTTTCTATGAGGCCATCGAATATGAGCGATAAAAATGGTGACATTACCTAAAATTTTCCAAAGTGATCGGCAACCGGAACCCGTCCGGATGCTTCCCCTTCTCCCTTTGAGGGATATCGTTGTGTTCCCCAATATGGTTGCCCCGCTTTTTGTAGGCCGGGACAAATCGGTCAATGCCTTGGCCGAGGCCATGAACAACGATAAAAGCCTCTTTCTTGCCACCCAGAAGAGGGCCAACATCGACAATCCCACCGAAAGAGACCTCAACGCCATCGGATCTGTGGGCACGGTCCTTCAGCTCCTCCGGCTTCCGGACGGCACAGTGAAGGCTCTAGTGGAGGGAAAGAGCCGGGCACGAATCATCCGGTTCGTTGCCAATGAAGGCTTTTTCAAGGTGGAATACGAATTGATCCCTGACGCAGGCCTCTCGGATTTTGAAGGAGAGGCGTTACGGCGGGCCATTGTCCAGAGTTTCGATGAGTATGCCAAGCTCAACAAAAATATCTCCAAAGAGATGATCCAGAACGTCTCCACCCTTGCCAGCCTTTCCCAGCTCGCCGATATGGTGGCGGCGCAATTCGCGTTCAAGCTGGAAGACAAGCAGAAACTCCTGGAAGCCGATGATTTGGAACAGCGGTTGACGCTGTTGCTGCGATTCATCCGGACCGAGATCGACATCTTTAAGATGGATCAGCGGATCAAGGGCCGGATCAAGGAGCAGATGGAGAAAGTTCAAAAGAACTTCTATCTCAACGAGCAGATGCGGGCCATCAAAAAGGAGATGGGGGCGGAAGAGGACCCAAGCGAAGAGCTTGCCGAGCTGGAAAAGCGGATCAAGCGCAAACGCATGTCCAGGGAAGCATCGGGAAAGGTTCGTCAGGAGTTCAAGAAGCTCAGGATGATGACGCCCATGTCCGCTGAGGCAACGGTGGTTCGGGGCTATATCGAGTGGCTCATCGGTCTCCCCTGGTTCGAAAAGACCGCTGTTCGTCATGACATCAAGGAGGCGGAGAAGATCCTCAACGAAGACCACTACGGTCTTGAAAAACCCAAGGAGCGGATCTTGGAATACCTTGCCGTCCAATCCCTGGTCAAAAAGATCAAGGGGCCGATATTATGTTTCGTGGGACCGCCGGGCGTCGGTAAGACCTCTTTGGCCAAATCCATCTCCAGGGCTACGGGAAGGAAATTTGTGAGGCTTTCTTTAGGCGGTGTCCGGGACGAGGCCGAGATTCGGGGCCATCGGCGCACTTACATCGGCGCCATGCCGGGAAAGATTATCCAGTCGATCAGGAAAATAGGTGTGAACAACCCCGTCTTCTGTCTGGACGAGGTGGACAAGATGAGCATGGATTTTCGCGGGGATCCGTCGGCAGCCCTTTTGGAAGTCCTGGATCCGGAGCAGAACTTCAGCTTCAACGATCACTATCTGGATGTGGACTACGATCTTACGGACATCCTTTTCATCACCACGGCCAATACGCTCCCGGATATCCCCCTGCCGCTCCAGGACCGGATGGAGATCATAAGGCTTCCCGGATACACCGAGTACGAAAAACTGCACATCGCCATGGGGTTCTTAATCCCCAAACAGGTTGTGACCAACGGGTTGGAAGGCAGGAAAATCAGTTTTTCCAAACAGGCCATTTCAATGATCATCAACCGGTATACCGGGGAAGCCGGTGTCCGGAACTTGGAAAGGGAAATTGCCTCCATCTGCCGAAAGATCGCCCGGGAGGTCATGCAGAACAAAAAGAAAGAGACCATCCACGTTTCGGCCGGTTCAGTACAGAAATACCTGGGGCCCCCGAGGTTCAGGGACAGCCAGATCGAACCGGAAGATCAGGTCGGTATGGTGACCGGCCTGGCGTGGACCCAGGTGGGAGGTGTACTGTTGTGTGTGGAGACGTTGACTATGCCCGGAAAGGGGGAGCTCATGATCACCGGGAAACTGGGAGATGTGATGAAGGAATCCGCCCAGGCCGCCGTAAGCTATGTGCGATCCCGGGCCGAATGCCTCATGATCGATCCCAAGTTTTATAGAAAGCTGGATCTTCACATCCACATTCCGGAAGGAGCGATCCCCAAAGACGGCCCTTCAGCCGGGATTGCCATGTGCACCTCAATCGTTTCCGCACTCACCCGCCGGCCTATCCGCAGGGATGTGGCCATGACCGGCGAGATCACTCTTCGCGGACGGATTCTGCCCATCGGCGGGCTGAAGGAAAAGATCCTGGCCGCCCATCGGGGAGGCATTAAAAAGGTCATCATCCCCAAGGAAAATGAAAAGGACTTGAGGGATATTCCCAAGACCATTTCCAAGCAGATCGACATCGTCCTGGCGGAGCACATGGATGAGGTGCTGCCTCAGGCGATGATCCTGAGGGTGGGAGAGTCTTGTTTCAGAGAAAACGACATCTCCTTCCAGATGGCGCCGGAGGGAAAAACAGAAGAACGGCCGTCTTTAATTTAATCCACTGCGCTGGAATATCTGTTGACAAAAGGCCGTTGCGCTGATATCTATTAACGGCTTTAGGGCGGGTAGCTCAGCGGGAGAGCATCGGCCTTACAAGCCGGGGGTCACAGGTTCAAACCCTGTTCCGCCTACCAAAAAAATAAATGAGCCGCTTTATGGCTCATCCAATCGCTTCGCAGGGGGCGTAGTTCAGTTTGGTTAGAACGTCCCGCCGGTTGGGCGGGAAAGTCGATTGACTGAGCCCATCGGCCACCGACTTGATTCTTTTTTTAG
>PCSF01000162.1:0-2108 GCA_002771315.1 Desulfobacterales bacterium CG23_combo_of_CG06-09_8_20_14_all_52_9
GCCGTGATACCTTCGATGCATTTTCCGGCAAAAACTCGGGCGGCAGCGGTCAGCAGGGAAATGGATCCCAGGAGGTTGTCCGCAATTACCGGAAGGGCGTCCTGAAGATGGGTACGCCCGATCTTCGAGATTCCCGCAAAGGCTTGGGCCTTCGAATAGAGTGCGTTTTGCAGAATATGAAGGGCGGGGATCAGCTCGTTTCGGATCGACAGTGAGGCGGCGATGTGTATGGCCGAGGGAATGATGTCATTGCTGGATTGTCCCAGGTTTGCATGGTCGTTGGGATGAACCGGCGACCGCCCCCCTTTCCTTCCGGTCAATATCTCGTTGGCACGGGAGGCTAATATTTCGTTCATGTTCATATTGGTGGAGGTCCCGGAACCGGGTTGGAACACATCCACCACGAACTGGTCATCGAATCGTCTTTCGCGGACTTCCTTTGCTGCCTGGATAAGAGCAGCTGCGACCTTTCCATCCAGAAGCCCCAGATCGCGGTTGACCGCAGCAGCATGCTCCTTGATCTGGGCGAGAGCGCCAATCAAAGCCGGTGGAAAGGTCCGACCGCTTATGGGAAAATTGTCCCGGGCCCGCTGGGTCTGGGACCCATAGTAGGCACTTTCCGGGATCCTCACCTCTCCCATGCTGTCGGATTCGATTCGAAACGCCATGGTCCTTTCCGCGGGAAAAAGGGATGTATAGGTTTCATCCACAGCTTTTTGTTACAAAAAATATGAGGAAAAGACAAACAAAAACAAAAAAACCCGGCATTTAATTTCCGAATGCCGGGATTAGAGGATGGACTGTTTCAGGCGTTTTTGAACAATTCGGTGGAAAGATACCGCTCGCCGGTGCTGGGAAGGATGACCACGATCCGCTTTCCGGCAGATTCCGGCCGCTGCGCCACCTGGAGTGCAGCCCACATGGCGGCTCCTGAAGAGATGCCGCAGAGAATTCCCTCTTTCTCGGCTAGTCGACGGGCGATGGAAAAAGCATCTTCATCGGCGACGGTGACCACATCGTCGATGATGCTGCGGTCCAGAACATCCGGGACAAACCCGGCGCCGATTCCCTGGATTTTATGAGTGCCGGGCTTTCCTCCGGACAGAACCGGAGAGTCCGCCGGTTCCACGGCAATCGCCTTGAAAGAAGGCTTTCTGGATTTGATCACCTGGGCGATGCCGGTAATGGTCCCGCCGGTGCCCACACCGGCGACCAGGATGTCCACAGTGCCTTCCGTGTCGTGCCAGATCTCTTCCGCCGTGGTTTCCCGGTGAATCCGGGGGTTGGCCGGATTCGAGAATTGATCGGGCATGTAGGATCCTTTCATGGAGGCGGTGATCTCCCGTGCCTTCTCGATGGCCCCTTTCATCCCCTGCGGTCCCGGTGTAAGGACCAGTTCCGCACCCAGGTGTTTGAGCAACTTCCTTCTTTCGATACTCATGGTTTCAGGCATGGTCAGACAGAGTCGGTACCCCTTTGCAGCGCAAACAAAGGCCAGGGCGATTCCGGTATTTCCACTGGTAGGCTCCACGATGAGCGTGTCGGATTTGATCAGGCCGCTTTTTTCAGCGGCATCAATCATGGACACGGCGATCCGATCCTTGATGCTGCTCAACGGGTTGAAAAATTCCAACTTGGCGATGATCTCCGCATCCACCCCTTCGGCAATTTTATTGATCCGGACCATCGGAGTGCAGCCAACGGCTTTCATGATGGTATTCAATATCCTCATGACCCCCTCCTTCTTTTTATCTTTACCTTGTCACGTTTTTTTGCAACTGCAGGGTAGAGATGGCTGCCGATTATTTCAATTTGTAGATCAGCCTCGGCTCCTCCAGCAGGACTTTCGTATCCGGAGGGACGGATCGAATGATCCAGACGTTTCCCCCGATTACCGATCGCGCCCCGATCACCGTATCGCCCCCGAGAATGGTGGCCCCGGAATAGATAATCACGTCATCCTCTATGGTGGGATGTCGCTTTTTCCCGCGCAATCGATTCCCTGCACCTTTGGGGAGGGAAAGAGCCCCCAAGGTCACGCCCTGGTAGATCCGAACCCGGTTTCCGACCTCCGTGGTTTCGCCGATGACGACCCCCGTGCCGTGGTC
>PCSF01000162.1:2116-2258 GCA_002771315.1 Desulfobacterales bacterium CG23_combo_of_CG06-09_8_20_14_all_52_9
ATTCCTCACCGATGCGGGCGCCCGGGTGAATGTCGACGCCGGTCTGGGCGTGGGCGTATTCCGACATGATCCTGGGAAGCAGAGGAACCCCGGATTGAAACAACACGTGGGAAACCCGGTAAACCATGGTGGCAAAAATACC
>PCSF01000162.1:2422-2564 GCA_002771315.1 Desulfobacterales bacterium CG23_combo_of_CG06-09_8_20_14_all_52_9
ATCGAATGCAGTCATGGCGGACGCCCCGGATAATCTGTTCGGACAGGACATCGAAGAGGATCGACACCGACTGGCCCATATTATATTTCAGGTTGGCCGGGTCAAGCCGGCAGCGACTGAAATATCCCGGAAAAAGAATTTC
>PCSF01000298.1 GCA_002771315.1 Desulfobacterales bacterium CG23_combo_of_CG06-09_8_20_14_all_52_9
ATGGTCAACTCCGTTCCAACACAAGGATATTCAAACACAATTCTTTTTTGCCAAATTAAAAACGATCAATTTAGGTTAAACAAAGGCATCAGACACCCTCGTGAAAGATTGATATTTTTAATCCAGATGCTATGGTGGTTGCATGTCACACAAAACCAGTATAGACACTCCCGGAACCATTCATTTCCCTATCATCCGTGGCAAATGGGCGCGAAAACGGATGCAGGCCGATTTCGTTCCCCAATAACGGCAGAACGAAAACATGGACTCATCTATCGATATGTCATGAGCATCTCTAACTTTTACACCCCAAGAGTTTGCAACGTTTTTCAATAGGAGGGCCGGATGTTGAAGCTGGATGTCGGATGCGGTCAGAACAAAAAGAAAGGCTTTTTGGGTATCGATATCGCCGGCTCACAAGGGGTTGATTTTGTTCTTGATATTACCAATGAGAAGCTTCCGCTTCCAGATAACTCAGTGGATGAAGTATTTTCAAATCACTTCTTTGAGCATATTGATTCACCCAAAGAGGCCCTTGAGGAACTGATCCGCGTATCCGTGGAAAGAGCGACCTTCGAAATCTGGACTCCCTATCTGAAATCCGATGAAGCCTTTCTTCTCGGTCACCGTCATTTCTATAACGAGACCATTTGGAGGCATATATGCATCGAATACCCTCACTTCTGGCTGAAAGATGTGGAAGCGACCCTGAGGCTGGATAAATTTTATTATGTGCTCAAACCGGATGCGGTTGCCGAGCTGGAACGGCTTAAAATTCCCCTCTTTTTTGCACTAAAACACATGTTCAATATTGCCAGTGAAATGGGAGCCATCATGACCGTCATCAAAGGAAAGGATGCAAAAGGGATTCCCTGCGCCGAACCCGAGCAGTTCGTGTCTCTTTCGAGGCAAGGACCGTTTAAAAAACTGACTGATGTCGGAATACCCGAAACACCTTGGACAGGCCCGAAAAAGATACGCCGGAAGATATCGTTATTATCTCAAAAGCTCTTATCCTTACGCCCCTAAAGGCTTTGATCCGCCATCGATCCTCGGACCCTACCCATCGACGCCCTAAACGACGACACCGTATTCTTCCCGGATGAACTCCAGATTCTTGACGGCATTCTCATACTTGACCTTGCCGTAGGTATAATAATCGAAGGTGATCTTGGAGACATTCAGTTGAATCAAGCTCCATAAAAACCAGTAAATGTCCGGAAACGGCTTAAAAAGATCAATGAAAAACAGGGTCTTTTCAAAGTCGTTGCCACCACAATAGGTTGTAACAATCTCTTTCTCGGACTGCCGAGGAACAAGGATTTCCTGGAACATATCCGCAATATCGTAGTACTTTGGCGCCATCCCCGCATATTCCCAGTCGATGATGTACATGGGGGATGCATATTTTTCCAATGCGTCTTCATGGATGAGGATGAAATTGTCCGCCAGCAAGTCGTTGTGGCAGGGGGTATACTCGGACTCGGGAATGTTGATGATGCTTGACAGTTTGACAAGCCGATCGATGGTTTCCGCGATATCGAACTCCGGATAATTGACATTCAACCGCTTGAGGATGGCGGACATCTTCATGACCTCGATGAGAGGATTGAAAATCTTTTTCAATTTCACCCCGCTAGTATGGATCCTTTGAATCGGCTCAACGATTTTGGGATGCAGTGACGTATCCAGAAAATGTCGGTTCTTTAAAACAATGGAATCCCCGATGAATTCGACGATCGTCACTCCCAGTTCGGGCATGAACTTGATCAATTTTGAGCATACGCCGATTTTTGAAATTTCCTGGACCGCCTGCGCCTCGTATTCCCGGTTGATGAACAGATCGGTTTTGTCCCCGTAGATCCGAACCGTATAATCGCCTTTTTCGGATTGAATCCGATACAGCTTGTTGGTGATCCCCCCTTTCAACTGAGTAATCCGGATGTCGAGACCTTTCCATTCAGGCAAAAGGTCATAACAGATTTGCGGGGTCAACTCCCGGTCCAGTAGGGATGTTGCGCTGTGCATGTCCATTCCCCCTTCAAATAAAGCTATTGGCGATTTAGATAAAAATCTTGACAAAAGCAAATCTTACACGATAGGCAGATAATCAATTTGAGCCCTAAGATTTTATGAAGTTTAGTGACGGAATGCCCTTACGACGTCGATGGATTCATGAAGTTCTTTTTAACTGCTGAAGACTCTTATTTTTCAGTTGTGCTGTATATACATCTATATCGATAAGCCCAATTCATGTCAAGGGGAAACGGCGGGAGGAACTTGATGCTAACCCAACATCCAAAAAGGAGGCAGGTTCAATGAAACGACGCGATTTTATAAAAAAAGCAGGGATGGGAGCCGCCGCAGTGGCGGCTACAGCGGTCAATGCACCCTACGTGATCGCGCAAAAGAAAACAACGATAAAGTGGCGGATTCAAACGTATGCCGGGCCTGCTCTGGCCGCCCATGTTATCAAACCATCGATCGATGCATTCAACAAGGCGGCAAACGGAGAAATGGTGATCGAGCTATACAACGCGGACCAGTTGGTGCCCCAGGGCGAACTCTTCAGGGCCGTACAGAAAGGAACCATGGATGCATGCCAGAGCGACGATGATTCCATCGCGGCTCCGGTCGATGTGGCGGTGT
>PCSF01000099.1:0-5137 GCA_002771315.1 Desulfobacterales bacterium CG23_combo_of_CG06-09_8_20_14_all_52_9
TTGGGATTTCCGATTTCACCGCATCTGCTACGTTGCCGAAAGCTCGACGTACGAATTGTACGCCCTCGCTTCCGGACGCCTTGCATCTGCGGCAAATTCGAAAATCGCTCAATTTAGGTTTAAGTCGGGTTAAGCCCACGAATTTTTCTTGACATGAAAATGGGTTCCCGGATATAGTCAGCATGTATATACATCTATAACATTAGACAGAGGGCTTGAACATCCGGAAACAATCGCATCGAAAGATGCGACAGCGGGGTTCGATAGAAGATGGTCGGTCGATAGTATACGGCTGATGGACGAAAGACGATGTGATCCATGGGAGGCAGTCCATGAATTTTCCAATCGATTTTAGCGCGTTTAAACCCCTGAAGTTTTCCTTTTCACAAAGAAAACTCGGCGATGAAAACGAGGTGCAGTTGCGGCAAAACATTGCGTTGGTGCGCGACAGCATTGTCTTTTTTACCGCCTATGCCAACGCCAAGGGTCTGGGCGGCCACACAGGAGGGGCCTATGATATCGCGCCCGAACTTCTGATTGTGGATGGTTTCATGAAGGGCAGCGATACGATTTATCCTGTCTACTTTGATGAGGCGGGTCACCGGGTTGCCATTCAATACCTTATGGCAGTCCTGAACGGATACAAACCGATCGAGTCGCTGCTGCATTATCGGGAGTTTGGCAGCGGCCTTTACGGGCACCCCGAAAGGGACGACAAACAGGGCGTCTTTTTCAGCTCGGGACGCCTGGGTCACTTGTGGGGCTATGTCAATGGCGTGGCTTCAGCCCATCCGGGCAAGATCGTGGTGTTGTTCGGCAGTGACGGCTCCCAGCAGGAAGGCGGGGATGCGGAAGCGGCCCGTTATGCCGTGGCCCGGAATCTCAACGTCAAACTCCTCATCGATGATAATGATGTGACCATTGCCGGACATCCCAGCGACTATTTGAAAGGATTCAGCGTCGAAAAGACGCTGGAGGGACACGGCCTGAAGGTGGATGCCGGTTTGGGCGAAGACCTGCCGGCTTTGTATCAAAGGATACATCGGGCACTGACCACCGTTGGGCCGGTGGCGCTGATCAATCAGCGAAAAATGGCCGCAGGCATTCCGGGAATCGAGGGCTCCCCCAAGGCCCATGATGTAATTTCCGTCGATCTTGCCGTTTCCTATCTGAAGGAAAAGGGCCGTCAGGAAGCCGTTCAGGTCCTGGAAACGACAGCCAAACCCAAGTCTGCTGCCATCTACTTTGGGAGTACCCGGGAACAGGCGAAAAACCGGGACGATTTCGGAAAGATCCTTTGCGACATCCTCAAAACGATGCCGGACCGAAAATCCAGGGTGCTTGTCGTGGATTCGGATCTGGAGGGGTCTTGCGGGCTCCATCATATCCGAAAGTCGTTTCCCGAAATTTATGTCTTGGGCGGCATCATGGAGCGGAGTAATTTTTCGATGGCCGCCGGATTTGGTTCGGAAAAAGGAAGACAGGGAGTCTTTGGAACCTTTTCCGCGTTTCTGGAGATGGTGGTTTCGGAAATCACCATGGCTCGTCTGAACCGGGCCAATGTGCTGGCCCATTTTTCCCACGCAGGCGTGGATGACATGGCGGACAACACCTGCCATTTCGGGATCAACAATTTTTTTGCAGACAACGGTTTGCCGGAAAAGGACACCACCCGGTTGTACTTTCCGGCCGATTCCTACCAAATGCGGGCTGTTCTTCAAGAGGTTTTTCATGACGAGGGATTGCGGTTTGTCTTTTCAACGCGGTCTGCGACCCCGTTTATCCTGAAACCCAACGGGGAAACCTTTTTTGATAAAAACTATCGGTTTGTCCCGGGAAAGGACGAAGTGATCCGGGAAGGCGAAGGAGGGTTTGTCGTTTCTTACGGTGAGATGCTCTACCGCTGCCTCGATGCGGTGGAACGCCTGAAGGCCGATGATATTCGAGTGGGACTCATCAACAAGCCGACGCTGAATGTCATTGATGAAGAAATGATGAGGCGATTAGCAGGAGCACAATTTGTGCTGGTGGTGGAAACCCAGAACGCAAAATCGGGCCTGGGCGTTCGATTCGGCACCTGGCTTTTGGAAAAAGGATTCAAAGGCGCCTATGCCCACATGGGGACCACGAAAGAAGGGCGTGGCGGTCTGAATGAGCAGATCCCGTATCAAGAACTCGGACCGGATCATATTCGGGAAAAAATCAAATCCCTGTGCAACATATAGCCGGAGAAACCCATTTCTCATGTCAACAGCATCCGATTTCCGTAAACGCCTCCCGACGAGGCGTCTTTCAGCAAAAGAGGGTGAATAAACCGTGATTATTGTTAATCCCAATAACCCGATTCCCAAATATCTTCAGATCAGCGCATGGCTTAAAGATGCGATTCAGCATGGAAGATACAAGATCGGCGAAAAGCTCCCCTCTGAAATCGAATTGTCACGGATGTGCCGGGTCAACCGCAATACCCTCAGACAGGCTGTGGGAGAGCTGACCGCCGACGGATTGCTGCAAAAAGTCAAAGGGATCGGCACGTTCGTTTCATCTGTCGAATCACATCCGGTCAGACACAAGCTAAACCGGATTTCGAGTTTGGGCCTGGAGCTTCAACAGTCCGGTGTCCGCGAAAAGACACGGCTTCTTAAAAAAGGCTACGAGGTGCCGACCCAATATGTGGCAAAAAATTTGGCGGTGAGTCCGAACAGCAAAATCATCGCTATTCGAAGGGTACGCTCCGGAGACGAGCATCCATTAATTTATGAGGAGACCTATCTGCCGGCGGATCTTTTCGACGGAATCCTGGATATGGATCTGACCGGCTCCATGTACGAGATCTTTACCAGGGAATTTGGTGTCATCCTGGCCCGAAGCGCACAAACAATCCGAGCGGTCAATCTGAACAGGAAAATTGCCCAACAGCTAGGAGTCAAGCAAAACAGCGCCGCTTTGTATTCGGAAAGTGTGACCTATAATGATCGAAACATGCCTGTTGAAGTGCTTTATAGTTATTTCAGAGGGGACAAATACGTATTTGAAGTCGAATTGGGACAATATCATTTGACCCCATGAACAATCCGAAGCTGAGACCGGAGAAATATCGAATTGAGCCAAACCATAGTTATCAATCATTATTTTAAGGAGGATGTGAATGGAAGAAAAAAACCTGATTGAAAAGCTGGTCGAACTCAGCCCTGGAATGGAGATCTGGTGGGATTCCTCCCCGGTGATCTTTAAAAACTGGTGCCGTAAGATGCTCGAAAAGGCAGCGCCGGAAAAGCGTCCGATTATGCAGCGGCAATTCGATCGTATGTATAGCGAGAAGGCGCCTGGAAAGCAGCTGTTCCGCGGGGTGACCACCAATCCGCCCTTGTCCTTGAAGGCGATTCAGGACGATCCGCCCTACTGGGAAGGCGTTGCCAAAGAAATTATCGCCCAAAATCTGGGTATTGATAAAGAGTCTCTGTTTTGGAGGTTGTACAAGAAAGTGGTCAAGCGCGGATCGGACATGTATCTGTCTGTGTTTGAAAAATCCGGATACAAAGAGGGATTCCTTTCCGGTCAGGTGGATCCGAGAAGCGTGTTCGACAAGGATGCCATGCTCAGGCAGGCCCTCGAGTTGGCAGCGATCAACCCGAATGTCATGATCAAGGTGCCCGGCTCCAAGCAAGGATACGATATCATCGAAGAGCTGACCGCCCGGGGGATCTCCACCAACAACACTCTCACGTTTATTCTGCCGCAGCTGGTGGATTGCGCCCGCACCGTTCAGAAAGGGTTGAAAAGGGCCAAGGCAAACAATGTGGATCTGAGTAAATGGCGTTCGGTCATCACCCACATGGAATCCCGGTACGGCGATCTTGGAGGCTTGAGGGATTTTGCAAAGGAAAAGGGGATTGAACTGACCGATGGAGATGTTCGGTTGGCGGAACTGGCGATTTTCAAGAAGGCCTATCAATTCCTCGAAGAAAATCGGATGCCCAGCAAGATGCTTTCCTGTTCGCTGCGTATGGGGCCTAAAGTGAACGGTGCCACCCGGATCTGGCACCTGGAAGAAAAAACCGGCGCATCCATCATTGTCACCTGTCCGCCGTCGTTCATCGAGCAGGTCATGAATTTTGAGGAGGAAAAGAATATCGTTTACGAGCCGGATCGGATCCATGCGGATATTCCCAAGAACGTGATGGACAAGCTCATGAGGGTTCCCTATTTCGAAAGGGCCTATGCCGAAGACGGGTACACCCGGGATGAATATAATACACATTCGGCCCTACAGCGAACGGCCGATCAGTTTTCGAAGGCTACCCAGGAGATGGTAACCTTTGCAGGAAAGTGCTTGGATTCGGCCTGTAATTTTGCTTCGAAAAAATAGCATTCAAAGAAGGAGGCCATCTCATGCAAGTAGGTGTTTTAAAAGAGATAAAACGAAAAGAAAACCGGGTAGCCATGACGCCGGCCGGTGTGGAACAAATGGCAACCCATGGGCATAAAGTCCTCATCGAAACCCTGGCGGGGAATGGTTCCGGTTTTTCGGATGATGACTATGTCAGTTCAGGAGCCACCATCGCGAAGACCCCGAAAGAAATCTTCGATTCCTGCGAAATGGTCATGAAGGTCAAGGAACCCTTGCCGGTGGAATACGATCTGATCCGGAAGGGGCAGGTCCTCTTTACCTATTTTCATTTTGCGGCATCGGAAGAATTGACACGCGCCATCATGGCCAGCAAATGCGTCGCGATCGCTTATGAAACCGTGGAAAAGGCCAACAAGTCCTTGCCGCTTTTAATGCCGATGAGCGAAGTGGCGGGCCGGATGGCGATCCAGGAAGGGGCCAAGTACCTGGAAAAAACGTATGGCGGTAAAGGGATACTGCTGAGCGGCGTACCCGGGGTGAATTCGGGGACCGTCCTGGTCATCGGAGGCGGCATCGTGGGGACCAACGCCGCCAAGGTGGCTTGCGGGATAGGGGCCAAGGTTTATCTGTTGGACAACAATCTCGATCGGTTGCGATACCTTTCCGATGTGATGCCTAAAAATTGTTTTCCGGTCATGTCCAATCCCGCCACCATTCGGCATTTTCTGCCGGAAGCCGATCTGGTGGTCGGCGCCGTGTTGATTCCGGGTGCTGTGGCGCCCAAGC
>PCSF01000099.1:5195-6949 GCA_002771315.1 Desulfobacterales bacterium CG23_combo_of_CG06-09_8_20_14_all_52_9
CATCGATCAGGGGGGATGTGTCGAAACCGCAAAGCCCACTACCCATGACGACCCGATCTTTGAAGTGGACGGCATTATCCACTATTGTGTGGCCAACATGCCCGGAGCGGTTTCCATGACCTCCACCATTGCGTTGACCAACGCCACCCTGCCCTATGCCCTGGAACTGGCGGGAAAAGGATACAAGGTCGCGGTAAGGCAAAACCCCGATTTGGCCAAAGGGGTGAACATCATCGACGGTAAGGTGACTTATAAAGGTGTCGCCGAGGCTTTTGGATTGGAATGCAACCCCTTGGATGCAATGCTGTAAACGATCGATTGTTTTCCTTGGATTTTTGAACACTTAATTAAATATCAGGAGGAAAAAATGGCAAAAGAACTCAAAGACTGGTTTGTGCCGTGGCTGCTCACGTCACGGGAATACAACGTCGGCATCCTGGATAAGGCTTGGGCCAGCCCCGAAAAAGGCCGGCTGATGCTCAATGAAAACCCGATACCCCCGTCGGACAAGGTCATCAATGCGGTCGCCAACGTCATGAAACACGGAAACTGGTATCCTGACAGCTTTCTCCGGCTACGGACCAAGATCGGAAAAATGTACGGCCTGGGTCCTGATAACGTGGCGCTCTGCAACGGTTCATCGGAAATCATCGATGCGATGATGCGGATTTTTCTGCAACCTGGCGATGAATTTATACTTTCCACTCCGACGTTTGAGCTCTTTCCGCCCCGAGCCGAACTGTGCGGCGGTAAAGTGGTCCAGATTCCGGTTCGAAAAGGAGATCTTCAGTACGATGTCGACGGTATGCTCAATGCCATCAATAAGCGGACAAAGCTGATTCTGATCATCAATCCAAACAATCCCACCGGGGTATTTATCGATGACAAAGACCTGATCCGATTCTGCGAAATCGGTGTGCCGCTTTGCGTGGATGAAGCCTACCTGGACTATAACCCTGACCGACCGTCGAAAGCCCCCCTTATCAAGAAATATCCCCAGGTTTTCCTGTCGGTGACCTTTTCCAAGGCTTACGGGTTTGCAGGCATCCGCTTCGGGTTTGTGCTGGGAACGAAAGAGATGATCGCCGCCTTCAAGCGCATGTTCTTGCCTTGGAACGTCAGTGTGATGTCCGCAGCGGCGGCGGAAGCAATCCTCGACAACCCTGAGGAAGTCAAGGCTAAGGTAAAGCACAACAACAAGTGGATGGCCATCTTTACCGAAGAACTCAAGAAAGTCGGCCTCAAACCGTATCCAGCCCATGGCAATTATATGCTCATTGACGCCACGATGACCGGGAAGACCACAGAACAAATCCTTGCGGCCGCCATGGACATGGAGCGGATTTTTCTGAAGAAGATCGGCGAGATTCGTGGCAAGAGCGGCTATTTCCGCGTGACACCGGGAAAGGATGAAGAAAACGAGCGCTTCCTGAAATTCATCCGGGCCTACTTCAAGTAATCGCCGGAAAAGCTGAAATTGAAAGATAGCGCACCCCGACCATTGGGTTTCCGGCATGGTCGGGGTGCGTTATCTCCGAGGATTCAACAGAAAAAGACAAGCCTGATGAAATCGTAAAAACTCAAAATTGGGATGGCAAAGTAAAAAGCTTCAGATGCAAGGCGCGCAAATCCTGAGGAATGAGGCGTACTTATAAGTACGCCGTAATGATTTACCCGGTTGAATCCTGCGAAGCAGGGCCGCAAAGCGGCATTCAACCGGGGAGGGGATGCAGCGCAACGCAGCAGATGGACTT
>PCSF01000099.1:6995-17194 GCA_002771315.1 Desulfobacterales bacterium CG23_combo_of_CG06-09_8_20_14_all_52_9
CTGAGAGGCTTCGGCGTGTTCGATTTTTTAATCACCTACAACAAACGACCGTTCTATCTTAAGACGCATGTGCATCGACTGGAAAACTCGTCCGAAAAGATTGGTCTCAAACTGAATCATACCCAGGATGACATTTGCGGCATCGTGGAAGAAACGATCCGCCGTAATGCCCACCAAGGGGAATCGAACATCCGGATTGTTTATACCGGCGGCGTCAGTTCGGACGGAGTTACTCCGGAAGGAAATGGTAAACTGATCGTGATGGTTACGCCCAGGTTGAACCTCCCGGATTGGTGGTACACGGACGGGGCTAGAATCATCACCCTGAATATCGAACGCTTCATCCCGAACGCCAAGAGCACCAACTACCTAACCGCGGTCTGGGCGCTTCAAGAGGCCCATCGGAAGGGAGCTATTGAATCCATCTATGTGGATCGGAATCACCGCATGCTCGAAGGAACTACCACGAATTTCTTCTTTTTCAAAAAAGGCAGGTTGGTCACCCCGAAGTCGGACATGCTGCCCGGTGTCACCCGAAGCGTGGTTTTGGAATTGGTGAAGGGTCATTTCGACGTCGAACTCAGGGATGTTGACATCAGCGAGATCCAAACGATGGAAGAGGTCTTCATCACGGCTTCCAACAAGGAGATCGTACCCGTCATCCAGATCGATCAGGTCCGTATCGGGGATGGAAAACCCGGCAACACCACGCGAAAAGTCATGCACCTGTTTAATGAATACACCACGGCGTACGGGCAGGGAAAGGTTTGACATGTCGCAGGCCACTGATTCTCAGGCCGGTTATCCCCCCATGACCTGGGTGGAGATCAATCTGAAGGCCTTGGCTTGCAATTATCGGGAACTGCGGCGGGTTACCTCTTCCAGGGCCGATATCATGGCGGTGGTCAAGGCGGACGGTTATGGCCACGGTGCTGTCCGGGTCGCCCGGACCGCTTTGAAATGCGGGGCAAAGTTTTTGGCGGTTGCCCGGTTGGATGAGGCCATTTGCTTAAGAAAAGCCGGAATCGCCGCACCCATTCTTTTGTTTGGATACAGCCTTCCGACTTATGCCGCCTACATGATCGAAAATGATATCCGGGCTTCTATCAACTCCGTGACCTCGGCCCGGCAGCTTTCCGAAAAGGCTCTTTCCATCGGGAAAACCCTCAAAGTCCACATTAAAATCGATACGGGCATGGGACGCCTGGGAATCCTCTCCGACGCCTTGATCATGGATGCGGCTGAAGGACCGATCCGGTCCGGCACGGTGCATGACGTGTTGAGAATTGCCTCGATGCCGCATATCGAGGTGGAAGGGATTTATACCCATTTTGCCGATGCGGATGCCAAAGAAAAGACGAATGCCCGCAGGCAATTCGCCCTGTTCATGGAGCTTTTGGAAACACTTAAAAAGGCGGGGTTTCGGGTTCGATTCCGCCACGCGGCCAACAGTGCAGCGACCATTGAAATGCCCGAAACCCATCTGGATCTGGTTCGGCCGGGAATATCCCTATATGGACTCTGGCCTTCGAATGCAGTGGATAAAAACCTAATCAATATCAAACCGGTCATGACACTTAAATCCCGGGTCATTCAAGTCAAGCAGGTTCGATCAGGATTTGCAGTGAGCTACGGAAGCACCTATCGCACCCCAAGACCCACGCGGATTGCCACCGTGGCCATCGGCTATGCCGATGGTTTGAATCGGGCTCTGTCCTCCCGGGGGCATATGTTGGTAAAAGGAGTTCGCGCCCCCATCATCGGCCGGGTATGTATGGACTTAACCCTGATCGACGTGGGGCACATACCTGGTGTGGCGCTTGAAGATGAGGTGGTCATTTTAGGTCGCCAGAGGAACGAATCGGTTACAGCCGATGAAATCGCCGGCCTTTTAGGCACCATCAATTACGAGATAGTATCGTCGCTCACATCCCGGGTAGCCAGAATTTACATCGAATAAAACCTGAAATCGTGTCGAATAAAAAAGAAAAAATGAGCCCGGTTGATTGGAAAAATGGAACTTGGAAGCGCCCACAGGGGAAAAAGCCGGCAGCCGAGATCGTTATTGCCGGTGATTGGGCGCCTATTCGAGATTTCAGCGACACGATCCTCGAAAAACCAGAGCATGTATACGGGGATCTGCTGGAGGTGTTCCGGGAAAGCCATCTGCGGTTGGTGAATCTCGAGTGTCCACTCGTGGATGAGGGACAACCGGTGTTCAAAAGCGGTTCTGTGCTCAAAGGAATTCCGGCACACATCGCCGGTCTGACAGCAGTTCCTTTTGAAATCGTCACCTTAGGGAACAATCACATTTTTGACTACGGCATCGAAGGTTTCATCCAAACCCGGGATCTCCTTTCTTCAAACGGCATTCATTTCACCGGCGCTGGCCTGTCACTTGCCGAGGCAGAAAAGCCGGTACAGATGACCGTGAATGGAATCACGATCGGTGTATTCAGCTTCGGGGAAGGAGAAGACCTCACCGCGGCTGGACCTGATAAACCCGGGGTGCTGGGTTGGGAGATCGAACGGATCATCGATCTTGTCAAGGAGCTTCGATCCCGTGTACATATCGTCATAGTTGTCTGCCACGGAGGAGTGGAATACATTCCGTTTCCGCCACCCTATCTGACGGATGCTCTGACGCGCATTGCCGAATGCGGGGCCGATCTCGTCATCGGCCATCACCCCCATGTACCCCAGGGAGTAAAGATCCATAACGGGGTCCCCATCTGCTTCAGCCTGGGCAATTTCATCTTCTTCCAGCCTACGGACCTCCTCTACCGAAAGATCGGCTATCTGGTAAAAGCCGGTATCACAAAAGACGGTGTCGACGCCATCCGGATTATCCCGTATGAAATCGGACCCGACCGACTCATCCGGCTTAAGAAAGAAAATCTACAAAGGGCCTTGAAGAAACTCGAGGCGCTATCCGCCCCCCTCTCTATCAGGAAAAGCGTGGTAGAGGCTTGGCACGGGTTCCTCAAGTACTACGGGGTAGACGGATTCAAAAATGAGATCGCCATAATCTTGGAAGAATTTGAAAAAGAGCCTCAAAAGGGGGCCGCCATGTTCAGGAACCGACTAACCACATGGCAGCATTCTTCTCATCTAACCGAATTAATGACCCGGATCATGGAAGGGAGCCTGGATGATGCCCCGCCGTGGACCGTCGCGTTCGTTGCCGAGTACTTCACTCGAAAGGTGGCAGAAGGATTTGCCGGATAAAGGGATGCATGCGACCGGAAACAAATCAATCGCTTCATTGTTTTCAAAGAAACAGGTTACCGTTCTTATCACCGATTCGGGCCTTGGGGGCCTGTCTATCTTTGCACAAATCGCTTCGAGGCTCAAAAGTGAGCCGATTTTTCCCAGGGTTTCCCTGATCTACTTCAACGCTATGCCCGAGCAGAGTCGGGGATTCAACGCCTTGAAAGACATGGATGAGCGGATCCGAGTGTTCGATGGGGCACTGGAAGGGATGAAGCGGCACAAACCGGATTTAATCATGATCGCCTGCAATACCCTTTCCGTGCTCTATGACCGCACCGCCTTCAGTCGCCGGGAATCGATCCCTGTTGTTGATATTGTCCGTTTCGGTGTGGATATAGTTTATGAACAGCTTTTGCGGGATCCGGAAGCGAAGGCGGTGCTGTTGGGCACCGTCACCACTATTGCTTCCGACCTTCACCGTTCGCAGCTGATCGATAAGGGTATTTCGGCCGATCGGATCATCGTCCAAGCTTGCGACCAGTTGGCAACCCAGATCGAGAAAGGGCCGGGAAGCACTGCGGTCGTACGCTTGATAAATACCTGTATGGATCAGGCGGCGAAGGAACTCGGCCATGCTCAAACCAACGTTGTGGTCGCGCTGTTTTGCACTCACTTTGGATTCAGTCGGAATATCATCCGGGAAAGCATGCAAAAACGGGTTTCCGGCAAGGTGATGGTTCTCGATCCGAATCAACGCATGGCCGCTTCTTTGTTCGAAACCACCGACGGCATCGGGCGCGATAATGCCATTGTGGACTTGAAAATCGTTTCGAAAATTATTTGGGACAAAACGAGAATCGATGCCATTTCGAGCGTCATCCAACCCCTATCGGCAGAAACGGCCCAAGCCTTAAGAAATTACCAGTGGGTACCGGATCTGTTTGCATTCTGACGATGTTTTTTTGCTAAGGAGCACGAGTCATATGAAAAAGATCCTGATCACTACCGGACCTGGCGGAGAGGCTCAGGGATGGGGAGACATCAAGGTGACGAAAACTCTTTGCGATGCGTTGAATTTCAACGGCAAGTCCGCGGAGATTGTTTTTGTGGAAACCATGAAAGATTTCCTGAAGGCCATCGAAGGCAAACGCTATGATATGGCCTGGAGTGCCCTTTACTACATTTCCGACCGGAATGATATCGTCGGGCTCAATGTGGATGAGGATGCTTGGGTGGCGGATATCTTCGACCGAAGACAAATCCCGTACATAGGCCCCGGATCCCTGGCGATGAAGCAGATGATCAACAAGAGCTGGACCCATCAAATCCTTCACGCCAACCAAGTTGCGGTTCCCTCCCATCATACCGTGGGAATCGGTGAACCGATTCCGGATGTTCGATTTCCGGCTTTCGTGAAACCGAGCTTCGAATCCCGCTCGGTGGGTGTCGGCGATGAGAGCGTGGTACACACGCCGGAAGAACTCGAAGCACGGGTCCGGTACATCCACCGAACCTATGAACAGCCGGCTTTGATCGAAGATTATCTGCCGGGAGCCGAATATACGGTGCTGATGATCGGCAACGGGGAAAACCAGGAGTTTTTGCCCGGCTTGGTCACTGTTGAAGGCAGGCGCTACGGAAAATATCCCATCCTGAGAAGTGATATGCGAGGCGTGGGGATCACGCAAATTCGCATCCCTGAAACCCGGTCCGAAGAGGCCAAGTCCTTGTGCAAAGGAGCTGTGGAAGCATTGAATTGCCGTGATCACGTGCGGGTTGACATGCGGGTGGACGCCGACGATCAGCTGCGGATCATCGAAGTCAACGGAATTCCGGGCCTGAAACCCATCAAAAGCTGGAGTCCTCAGATCTACTCCTTATATCATAAGTCGGCGAAAGGCTCAGAGGAAGATTATCGGGAATTGGTCCATAAAATCGTCGATTCGGCCTTGCACCGATACAATCTGATGTAACCCGGGTCGAAAAGAAAGTCGCTTGCCGATGGTGGATAAATCCATGGGAATCTTATCCGATCCGGAAATTTACGCTTGTTTAAACTCTCAATCGCGCGTGTCGGGCGTTGGCCCATGGGGTGGATTCGCCTACGACCTAGACCTTTCGGTTCCATATATTACCTGTGCGATCCATGCCGGCCACAGGGTGCGCGACGAGCTTTTGCCCCTGATGTCGATTTCAGACATGGAACGTCTGACGGAGGAAGATGCGGCTACCGACTGGATTATCAGCGATTGCCCCAGTACCATCTGGGGGCTGGATTCCCGGGCGGAATACGATCTCAACCGCCCCATCGATCTGGCACTGCCGTTGACACCCGAAAGGTTTTGGGGCATGCAGGTCTATGGTTCACCCCCGACCGAAGCGATGCAACAGCGAAGCCTGGAGAAATACAGCGCCTTTTACCGGTTTGTCGCCACTGTAATTCAAATCCTTTTGGATCGCTTCGGCGCTTGTGTCATCTATGACATCCATTCCTATAACGGCTGGCGGCAGGTTGAAAACGGCCATCACTTGCCGCCGGTGTTCAATCTGGGAACTCGGAGCATCAATCACGCCAGGTGGGAAAAACCTGTTCTCACATGGCTAACTTGTCTGAGTCGCATCAGAATTCCGGATGTCTTTACCACGGTTGCCGAAAATGAAGTCTTCGGCGGAGAGGGGGCGTTTTGCCATAAATTGACGAGCTGGGGTCCCAATATTTTGGTGCTTTCAACAGAGATTTTGAAAATGTATATGGATGAAAACAGCGGCGCCCTTCATGATGTTAGGACGGATATACTGAAAAAAACATTGGGCGAAGCCATCGTCGAACACGGAAGCGCTTTTCGAAAATCCTTCTGTCGCTGATCGTTAATCGTTCATCTCAAGGATTCTTTTCCGAGTTTCGCAAATCAATGATTTATGGACGGTCGAAGAATGGCGTATGGACCAGGGAGTGGATATTCATGACACCATCAATGCGGAATGGACCAATCTTGTGGTGCGGAAACGCTCTTTTCCGCCCAATATCCACCTGACGGAAAAGGCCAAAGAACTCTTTTTTATGGTCAGGTATTACATCGACGCTTTCCGACGATTTGTGTTCGAAAGCAGGTTCTTGCAGCGTTTTCCGCTTGATGGGAAGACGTTGGAGGAGATCCACGCCCAGGATGTGGCTTTACTAAAGTTCGGCATGCAGTGGCTGAAAACCGTCTTGTTCAAACCCAAGGATACGGAAGCGGCAACCCCCTCCGCCCAATAATGCGACCAGGAGCTACACCATACTCCCTCAAGCCGGATTAGTATCCGTCGTAAGACAGGTCTTTTCGGCAAGTGGGGTTGTTGAGCCGGCTTTTGATGTCCACGTTGAAAAATCGTGAGATGGGTGCAAAAATTTCCGGGTTTTTCGCCTGCACCGTTCGTGCTACCGACAAGACCTTTTCAAATCCGGCCTGCGTCATTTTGCCCAGGGGAGGTCTGCATCCTCCGGAAGGCATGCCGAGGATGGTCATCAGGGTTTTGATTGCCAACGGGTTTCGGGCCCTGCACAGCACTTCCCCAAAGGGTGTCTTTTCCTGGGTTTTGACGGTGACCATTCCAAAAAGGGGTGCCAAGGCGGCGGCAAGGGCCTGAGCTTCGCCGTGTTTTCCCTGTTCTAAAAGGCGCACCATCTCGGAAACAGGTCCCGGGGCCACGTTGGAGATCACGGAGATGACGCCGGCCGCCCGAATCTTTGGATCCGTCATCATTTCAAAGGTCAAAGAATCATCTCCGGATAAAATCGTAAACGATGACCCGCAGCAGGCCCGTGTTTTTCGCATATTGGAAAGGTCGCCTGTGGCCTCCTTGACCGTATGAACATTCCGGAATTCCTGGTAAAGAAGGGCCAGATCTTCCGCGAACAACTGAGCGCCGGTGCGTCCGGGGATGACATAAGGGATTACGGCAAGGTTGGGAAACGCCCTTGCCACCGGTGCCACATATTCCTTTCGAATTTCGAGGGAGCTAGGACCGTTATAATAAGGGTCTACCAGTAGAACAGCATCCACCCCGCCCTTGGCGGCATGCTCTGTGGCATCGAGGGTTTCCCGGGTGTTGTTGCTGCCCGTTCCCGCAATGCAGACGTACTTGCCTTTGCCGGCTTTTGCGATTTCCTCGATGACTTGATTGTGTTCGTCCCAATTCAGCGTCGGGCTTTCACCCGTTGTTCCAACGGCCAGAATCCCGGTGATGCCGTTTTCGATCTGGAATGCGGCCAGCCGGTTCAAACCCTCGTAATCGACGGCGTTGCCTGCAAACGGAGTGACCACAGCCGTGTAGCATCCTTTTAACATGCCATCCTCCCCCTTTTTTTGTCGGCCCGGTGAAATCGATGGCGGAAAGAAATAGACATGAAGCCATCTGATTAATAAAAATAAAAAAACGGGGCAATTTTGTCAAGAAAAAAGGGTGTGTTTCCCGCTTTTTCTTGACAAGGTAAACCGTTAGATCCTACATTTTCAAATCAGTCACGATGATCGCAATAAGATTCCGTTATGAAGAGGTCCTGAAATGGAAAAACCAAAGAACGCAGAAGAATACATCAACAAGCAAAAAATTGCCGTCGCTTCCAATCCGGAGTGCGGTACTTCTCATTATAACCTTGCCGTTGGCTTGTTGGGCCAGAAAAAATATGACGAGGCCGAAAATGAGTTGCAAGAGGCCATCTCCTGCAGCCCCAATCTGGCGGAAGCCTACGTCCAGCTGGGAGGCATCGCACTGGTGCGCGGAGATTTGGACGGTTGCCTGTCGTACAATCAACAAGCCGTTCGATCCAGAGCCGGATTTTCGGAAGGGTATGGAAACATCGGGTTTGTCTACATGCAAAAGGGAGAGGTGGACAAAGCCATCGAGGCGTTGGAAAAGGCGATCCGATGGAACCCGAACTTTCTCCAGGCCCTTACCACCCTGGCCAATGCCTACCTCATGAAGGGGATGACGAATGAGGCCATCGATACTAATCTTAAGGCCCTCTCTGTCGAACCGAATTTCGCCATAGCGCACAATAATCTGGCCATTGCCTATCTTGAAAAGGGAGATCATGCGTTGGCGGCAAGTCACTGTGAGAAGGCTCTGGAGTTGGGATACGAGGTGGCCCCGGAAATACTCAAAGAACTTCAACCCCATCGTACTCCACGCCCTCGATGAACTCTCAGGGTTGGATTCACGCAAAAGCGCGGTTGTTACTGCTGTGATCAGAAGCGCTGCCGATTTTGAATATTACCTCTATCATGAGGATTCCCTTGTCGAAAAAGGCTCGCCGGCTTGGGAAAAAATCTTGCCTCTAACACGCAGACAGGCTGCATTTCCAAACTCGACCCCCGATTCCCATAACAGGGTGACCCTCGGGGATTATTTCCAGGCAGCCGGGCGGTTCTTAAAAGAAAGTGCTATCCCTCGAATTCCGCATGCTTTTTCACGGAAACCCGGGGAAACAACACGGCCTGCCAATGTCCGCACAGTTCGTATCTGTTTGAAAAAGCACGGGGAATTTTATCACCCGGCAAAGATCACGCTCTTAGGAGACCGGTTTTCAGAAAGCTTTGTGCTTAATGTGGCCCTTTCCGAGGCGGGAAACAGAATCCTGAACAGGGAGGTTCAAAGCATTGAGCGATTACAAAGTCTTCACCCATTTTCGTTTGTCCCGCGGGTTTATGGTACCGGATCCGTTTCCACGAAAGCAGGGGTCTTTTCGATGTTTCTTGGAGAATGGTTTGAAGGATATCATGAGTTTCATCTTTCTTCGGAATCTAAAAAAGACCGTGTTGGCGTGAACGTTTGGGACGAAACTCATGGTGCCTATCTCCTGAGCGATCGGATGACCGAAGCCCTTTATCGGCAGATTGCCCATATACTCACTTCTTATTATGATCCGATTACCTTTGAAGAGATCCGGTCCTGGCATCATGCTTCCGGTGACTTCGTGGTCAAGGTTGAAAACGGATCATTGAGCATCCGCCTGATCTCTGTCCGCGATTACCGTGCGATGCTTCAACCTCGTCCGGAGGAACATGAAACAGAGGCATCCGTTGAAAACATTCTCCAAGTCCTGTTGTTCTTTTTCCTGAACCTGTCTTATCGGATTCGTATGGATCGGATATCCGGCACGGGTGAATGGATTTGGGCCGACGGAGAATGTGTCGGTCCGACCGTTGAGGGATTTTTCAATGCCTTGGACGAAAAAGATCCCGTCCCGATTCTTCCGGCGCCGCTTGTTGATTGTTTCAAGGCCTATCTTGGATCCCTGACCGAAAAGGATGTTTTCGAAATACTGGCCGCCCTTGTTGGACGCAGAAGCCAGATTAATGAGGAGGCGGCATTTGTCTTGAGACATTTCGATACCCATGTCGGCCAACTGATGGCAGCCCTAAAAAACCGGCTCTGAGACACCCGGGCGATTTTCCACCTTGGATTTGAGCCAATCACAGAAAAGAAACGGCCGGAAAAAACCTTTTCCCAAGGCTTGCCGAAGGGGCTCCTATCGATGGAACTGTTGAGTTTTCCAAATAAAAACAACCCGCTTTTTTTGTTGACACGGTTTTTTATTGTTTCTATAATCTACACTTTCGGGGATTCAGAGTCCGCTGATATGAGAATAATCACCAAGGGTGAATCGATCAAAAATCATTCTGAGGGGGGGTGACCAAGAGGCAACAAAAAAGAAGGCCATTTCTCACAAGAAACGGTATGAGACGGGAAAATTAATCAAGAATGGAGGAACAACAATGCCAAAGCACCAAACTCCGATGTTGGATCAACTGGAAACCGGCCCATGGCCGAGTTTTGTATCCGACATAAAGCAGGAAGCGGCATCGCGGGCTAAAAACGAACGAAAAGTTGAATATCAAATCCCCGTAGATGTTTGCGACGATCTTCTCGGCGTATTGGAATTATCCTATAAACATGGAAGAACCCACTGGAAACATGGCGGTATTGTGGGGGTTTTCGGT
>PCSF01000178.1 GCA_002771315.1 Desulfobacterales bacterium CG23_combo_of_CG06-09_8_20_14_all_52_9
CGTACCTATAAGTACACCTCATTCCTCATGATTTGCGCGCCTTGCATCTGAAGCTTTTTACTTTGCCATCCCAATTTTGAGTTTTTACGATTTCATCAACGCTGGGGCAGTAGAAAAAGGCAGCTTTCTTGAACCCGGAATGAAACGATTGAAGGATGACCGGATTCAGACGAAACAATGATGAGAAGGAAGGGCCGGGTTTATCCGGGCGGTCCGCTGATCGGGCCGCCCGGGACGATGATCCTTAAATGTCGAAATACAGGAAAAATTCATGGGGATGGGGTCGCAGCCGGACCGGATTTATTTCATGTTTTTGCTTGTAATCGACCCACATATCGATGACATCCTGGGTGAAGACATCCCCTTTCATGAGGAACGCGGTATCTTCTCTCAATGCTGCCAGGGACTCGTCCAGGGAGCCTGGGGCGGAGTCGATTTCAGCCAGTTCTTCCGGCGGCAAGTCGTAGATGTTTTTATCCAGGGGATCGCCGGGATCCATCTTGTTTTCGATGCCATCTAAAACAGCCATGAGGACGGCTGAAAAGGCCAAATAGCCGTTGCACGACGGGTCCGGAGTCCTGAATTCAATGCGCTTGGCCTTGGGTGACATCGAATACATCGGTATCCGGATGGCCGCGCTCCGGTTCCGGCTGGAGTAAGCGAGGTTGACGGGCGCCTCAAAGCCGGGAACCAGCCGCTTATAGGAATTCGTCGTTGGATTGGTGAAAGCGCACAGCGCCTTGCAATGTTTCAAGATCCCGCCGATGCCCCAGAGGGCTTCCTGGGAAACGCCGGCATACTTATCTCCGGCAAAAAGTGTTTTTCCCCCCTTCCAGATGCTGACGTGGATGTGCATTCCGGACCCGTTGTCTTCAAATAAGGGCTTGGGCATGAAGGTTACGGTGTGACCGCGCCGCGTGGCCGCATTCTTGAGTACGTACTTGAACCACATGAGCTGGTCGGCCATCTCCACCAACGGTTTGAATCGCATGTCGATTTCCGACTGGCCTGCCGTTGCCACCTCGTGGTGCTGGGCCTCAATGGGAATCCCGAGTTTCTCGAGGATCATCAGCATCTCAGTGCGCAGATCCTGGAATTTGTCCATGGGCGGCACCGGGAAATAGCCCTCCTTTTGCCGGGTTTTGTACCCCAGGTTCGGGCACTCATCCCGTCCACTGTTCCATATCCCTTCCACGGAATCAATCTCATAAAACGCCCGGTTCCGCGACGATTCGAACCGGATGTCGTCGAAGATGAAAAATTCGGCTTCGGGACCGAAAAAGGCCGTATCACCGATCCCGGTGCTTTTGAGATAGCTTTCCGCTTTTCGAGCAATGAAGCGCGGATCCCGTGAATAACTTTCCCGGGTCACCGGGTCAACGATGTCGCAGATCAAAACCAAAGTGGAAACCTCGAAGAAGGGATCCATTTTTGCAGTTTTAGGGTCCGGTATCACTAGCATGTCGCTGGCGTTGATGGGCTGCCAGCCGCGGATGCTGGAAGCGTCGAACCCGAATCCGTCTTCGAAACTGGATTCTTCCAGTTCACCGATGGGCACCGTAAAATGCTGCCACAATCCCGGAAAGTCCATGAACCGAAGATCCACGACTTTGGCCCCATTTTCCTGGGCCATTTTCAAAACGTCCGTTGGTGTTGCCATAAATACACCTCCTTTAATGTTCGGTTATTTACGTAATGATTCATTGAAATCCGCTCTTACTCTTCTGCGATTTAAATTCATTTGAAAGTTTTACTGTGCCGATCTTAAATCAGATGGCGTCCGTCCCCCTTTCACCGGTGCGAACCCGGATGGCCTCTTCCACGGGATATACGAAAATCTTTCCGTCCCCGATCTTGCCGGTGTTGGCCGCTTCCCGAATTTTCTCCACCACCTGGTCGGCCACCTGCGCATCCACAACGATTTCAATCTTGATTTTCGGAATGAAATCGACGACATACTCGGCTCCCCGGTAGATCTCCTTGTGCCCTTTCTGCCTTCCGTAGCCCTTCACTTCCGATACGGTCATCCCCTTGATGCCGATCTCGTTTAAGGCTTCTTTGACGTCATCCAACTTGAATGGCTTGATGATGGCTTCGATCTTTTTCATGACCCATGCTCCTTTACTCTTATTCTTATACTCTTAAAACTTTTTCAGACGATCTCGAAGGCCCTCTCGCCATGAATGGAACTGTCGAGACCTTCTATTTCCTTTTCCGCCGGAACCCTCAGGCCGCCGGTTATCATACGCGTCACTCCGATGACGATGCCCGTACCCACCAGCGTAAACGCCGCAGTAGCCAGAATGGATAACCCCTGGATCCAAAGCTGTTTCGGATTCCCATAAAAAAGTCCTTTTCCGGTTTCAATAATGGCCGGATTGGCAAAAAGGCCGGTAGCCAAGGCGCCCCACATGCCACACATCCCATGAACGCCGAAAGCATCCAGGGAGTCGTCGTACCCCGCCCGCCCTTTTAGTTTGGTCACGGAAAAAAAGCCCAAAAGACCTGCAACCGATCCTATCACCAGGGATGCCGGAAGATCCACGAAACCCGCCGCAGGCGTGATGGCCACCAGCCCGGCTACGATTCCGGATGCGATTCCAAGTACCGTCGGCTTCCGGGTGACGATCCACTCGGCGAACATCCACGCCAGCGCCGCTGTAGCAGCTGATGTGTTGGTTACCAGGAAAGCCGATCCAGCCACCCCGTCTGCCGCCAATTGGCTTCCGGCATTGAAGCCGAACCACCCGAACCAGAGCATGGCTGCCCCCAACGCCGTCAGGACGATGCTGGAAGGGAACATAGCTTCCTTACGATACCCGATACGCTTTCCTACCACCAGTGCCAGAACAAGGCCAGCGAATCCGGCATTGATGTGCACCACCGTTCCGCCGGCAAAATCGAGGGCGCCCATCTTGGCCATCCATCCCCCTCCCCAAACCCAGTGGGCTATCGGACAATAGACGAAGGTGATCCACAGCAGGGTAAAAACGATCCAAGAGGAAAATTTCATTCGGTCCACAATGGAGCCCAAGACGAGGGCTACAGTAATTCCGGCAAAGGTCATCTGGAAAAGGGCGAAAACCGACGTTGGGATGGTTTGGTACATGCTCCCCACTCCGATATCTTTCATAAAGGCATGGTTCAGCCCGCCGATGATGCCCACCTTATCCGGCCCGAAGGCCAGTGTGTAACCCCACAGCATCCAAATCACGCTGGCCAAACAATAAGCCACCAAGGTCATGGCAAGGGTGTTGAGCATATTCTTGTATCGGGACATGCCGCCGTAAAAAAGCGCCAACCCCGCCGGGGTCATCATCATGACAAGAGCCGTGGAAATGATCATCCAGGCGGTATTTCCGGAATCCAATCCCTCTCCGGCGAAGGCACTGGATATCGGCATTGCGGCTAAAAGGGTTGCCGACAGAATTTTATTCAAACCAAAGTATCTCTTCACGACCGCTCTCCTTCTCATTAAATGTTCTTGGGTCTTATCTTCAAAACCGGGCCTGCTTTCCTTCTTTTTGTCCATCTCGACCCGCCAAGGGGCGCTGCAATGCAGCCTCCAGCGCTTTCCGGATCGATGCTTCCTGTTCCTGACTGTCGACTTTTTGTCCCTCCAGATCCCTGACGTAAAAAACATCCACCACCTGATCCACCTTCGTAGCAATTTTAGCCACCCCGATATCGAGGCCGCACCGGAAAATCGCATCGCTTATGACATACAAAAGCCCGGGAAAGTCGTCGGCAAAGACTTCGATGAGGGTGAAAAAGCTGGAACTGGTATTGTCCACCTTAATCCTTACCGGCCGCTTTGCCCCCCGAACCCGGGTCGGCTGACCGGAAAAAATTTTATTTTCCAAGGCTTTTGAAAGATCCAGTACTCCGCAAAGTGCCCCATCCAGATGTTTTCGAGCCCGCTCCCATCGTTCCTCCTCGAACAGGGTATCCGGCGGCGGCTTCACCGTGAAGATATCCAGAGCGGTCCCATTTTTCCAGGTAAACGCCTGGACATCCAGGATATCGATGCCGTTGAGCGTCATTACCCCGGCAATCTTTGAAAAGAGGCCGGGACGATCCTTGGCGCACAGAGTGATCTCCCTTGTCTCCGGATCCTCCCCTTTGGCTACTTGCCAGATGAACTCATTTTCGGCCAACCTCCGGTACATGAACACGTGGCTCAAGATGGCTTCCGTTGAAACGGAGATCAGGTACCGGGGAGACATGACGGTCAAAAGCCTGGCCATTTCGGCTTTTTCTTCGGTGCTTTTGACTGTCTGAACCAGGGTTGATCCTTTGGACTCCACACTTTCCGTCACCTCCCGGGTCGCCAGTTCTCCCTTTTCGAGAATCCTCAAGGTCTTTAAAAACAGATCTTTCAAAAGGGCGGCCGCCCAGCCGGTCCATGCCTTGGGGCCAGTGGCCATGGAGTCGGCTATCGTCAAAAGGTAGAGCATCTTCAAGCATTCAGGATCCCTGATTCGGCGGGCGCAAAAAATGGCTGTTTCTTCATCTTGAAGATCCCGACGGGTGGCGGATTTCATCAGGAAGAGATGCTCCTTGACCAAAAACGAAACGGTCTCGGCATCCTCCAAGGAAAAGCTTTTCTCTTCCATAACCGCCCGGGCCATGACAGCCCCCTGTTGGGCGTGATTCCCCTTCGAAGCCCCCTTCCCGATGTCATGAAGCAGGGCCGCCCAGAAAAGCAGCTTCTTTTTTTTGATCTCCGAAAAAAGCTTGGCTAAGATCGGATCCTTCGAACCGTTTTCTTTTTCCCCCAAGCAATGCAAGGACTTCACGGTGTGCAAAAGATGCAGATCCACGGGAAACAGATGATAGGCGTCATACTGAATGCGATGGATCACACCCTTAAGCTGAGGGATAAAAGCCGTCATGAATCCGGAATCCATCATCTCCTTGAGCACCGGAAAGGCCCTGGAGGATATGAGGATGCGCTCAAAGGAACGGAGGATGATCAGAGAACTTGCGTCAATAAGATGGGCAAGGTCCTGAATCAACCGCTTGGCTTCCCCGCTCAAGGGTATGTTCAAGCGAAGACTCTCTTCAAAGATCTCAATCAAAAGCTTTGGAGATTTTAGAACCGCCTCGGTTGATGTAAAAAAGAGCATATCGTTTTCTACGAACAGATCTTGAACCCGCGCCTGTTTTCGGGACCTTTTCTTCCGGCCGGAGGGCCTGTCAAGGCCTTGTTCGTATAGAAATCGAAGATGCTGTTGTTTGATGAAATCCATCCGGCCTTGCAGGGTGCTGAGAAACACCTCTACCGGCTCCTGGCCGTTGATCTTTTTAAATCCCATGGATTCCGCCAGGCGGATCTGATTTTCGAAAAGGAGTTGGTCCCATTTTCTTTTCGACATGAGATGGAGGCGGTTTCGAACATCCCAGATAAAGGCCAGCGCCTTTTTCAGGGATTCGAATTCCTTGTGGGAGAGGCATCCGATATATTCCAGTTCCCTGGGCTCTTTGAGATTGAACCGAATCCGCGCAATCCACAACAGCGTATGATAATCCCTCAAGCCACCTTGCCCCTCCTTGAGATTCGGCTCTAAAAGATCGCTGGAATCTCCGAATTGGTAATGACGGTTGCGGTTAGTCTGGACCAGCCATTCGATTACCGCCTTTCCGTGTTTGGCCAGGACCTTCTCCCTAAGGCTATCAGAAAGACGCGATGCCACCGGAGACATACCGCAAACGAATCGGGCGTCCAAAAGGGGTGTCAGCATCTCGAAGTCCTTTTTACACAATAAGAGACACTCCTTGAGGGTGCGCACGGCATAACCGACGTCCATGCCGATATCCCACAGGGGATAGACCACCTCTCGAATCAGGCCCTCGGCCTTTTGCGGGATCCTGTTTTCAAATAAGAAAAGGAGGTCCACGTCGGAATGCACACATTGCTCCTGCCTGCCGTAACCGCCGAGGGCGATGATGGCGTAAGGATTGGCGCTGATTCTGATGGCGGGGCCGATGGTGGAGGCCTCGAAAGACATCCGAAAATATTCATTAAGCAACTGAGCATGACGTTTTAAAAAATCTGGCGATGAAACGGAAACAAGCTCCTTGAATAATGCATTCCGCTTTTTTTTAAGTATGGCGGCGGCATCTGTCCGGGTTTCCCTTTTCAGATCGCTTCCATCCAAGTTCGATTTTTCCCTTTTCATGCACACTTCGCCTTTGAGTTTCTTTCGAACCAATAACGGGTTCAATCAAGCAAACACCGTGCCAGAATACATCATGTTCATTTTAATCAAGGACACCTGTACGTTAAGGATAGTTAATCATCATGAAAATAAAATTATTATTACAAAAATGTAATAAAAAATGATCAATATTACAATTATGGAAATAGTGTCGGTCTGGTTATTTTTCCAGGAGTTCGGTCCAGATTCGGCGGACCCCTTTACGGAGCGTGACGAATCGGTCCGATGGAACCCGATCGGGTTTTTCCCGAAGGTTGAGGCGGTGGAGGGTGGCGCGGTAGGTCAGAAATGCCCTTCTTAAGAAGTAAGCGGTTAGTTCATCGATGACCCCGCTCTCCATGAGAGACTGAAGGAGACGCACGTTATCGGTCCACTCAACGATCTGCGGATATCGGTTCGCATAAAGCAACACCAAATACTGAACGAGAAATTCCACGTCCACCATTCCGCCCCGACCTTCCTTGAGGTCGAACATCCCGGGCTCCGGCTTGACATGTTCCTTGCGCATGCGTTCCCGCATCTCCCTGATGGCTTTTTTCAGGAGGTCTCTCTCACGGGGCAAGACAAGAATCTCTTTCCGAATCTCTTCGAAGCACTGCACCAGGACCGGATCCCCGCCGATGGCTCTGGCGCGAACCAGGGCCTGATGTTCCCAGGTCCATGCCTGTTTCAACTGGTATTCCCGGAACCCCTCGATGTGGCTGACTAAAATCCCCGAAGACCCGCTGGGACGAAGGCGCATGTCTATCTCATAAAGTGTTCCGGCCCGGGTGTTCGCGGTTAGGATGTGGATGACCCTCTGCCCCAAACGGGCAAAAAACTGGACGTTCTCCACGGGGCGGTTTCCTCCGGTTTGTCCTTCGTCCCCGGCATGGATAAAAACAAGGTCCAGATCCGATCGATACCCCAGCTCGATGCCGCCGAGCTTTCCGTAGGCGATCATTACAAATCCCCGATCGCATTTCTTCCCATCCAGGCGGCACCGAGGTTTTCCGTGTTTTTCCACCAGATGGCGCCATGCCCATTCCAGCACTTCACCCAAAATGACCTCGGCGATGTAAGTCAGATGATCGCTGACCTTCATCAAAGGAAGCACGCCGGTAATATCGGATGCCGCTACGCGCAGCATATTGACCTGCTTGAAGATACATAGGTTTTCGATCAAGTACTCAAGGTCTTCAGGGCCCAATGCCGCAATCCGATCTTTCAATTCTTTTTTAAGAGCCGCCTTCTGCGGCGGCTTGTAGAGGACACGGGTGTCCAGGAGCTCGTCCAGCAGTACCGGATGCTGCCGCAGGAAGGCGGCAATCCATGGGCTGGCATTGATCAGATTCATGAGATGAGTCAGCGCCGCAGGATTTTCCAGAAGCAGGGCGAGATAACTGGTTCGGCGCTCTATGGTGCGGATGAGGTCACAAACCCGGCTCAGGGTCGTCAGGGGTGTATCTTGGCCGGTGATTGCATCGAGAATCATGGGCATTAGGCGGTCCAGCCGCCTGCGCCCTTCATGACTGAGGGCCCTCGTGGCCGGATCGGCCTTGAGATGATCCAGAATCTTGAGGGCCTGATCCGAATCCGTGAATCCGCTTGCACTCAACACTTTTCCGGCCTGTTCAGGGCTCATCAGTCCCTGCCACACACCCGCGAGGTCGGATAAATGCTCATCGGACAGGGAGGGGGCCATCCGGGTGTCATCGGCCCGGAAAAGACCTTGAAAATGTCTGTGTACGGATCCCCTTTTTTCGTCCAGCCGCCCGGCAAAGGCATTCCAGTCCGGAAAACCCATGGAAACAGCCAATCGCAGTCGGTGGAGGAATTCTTGGGGCAACTTATGGGTCTGCTGATCGGAAAACTCCTGCAGTCGGTTCTCCGTTGTGCGAAGAAAAACATATGCATCGCAAAGGGTTTCGTAGGTTTTGGGCGAAATGACCCCCTGTTCTGAAAGAATGTGCAACACATCCATAATTCGGCGGGTTTGCAGGGCGGGGATGACACCGCCGCGGATGAGCTGAAAGACTTGTCCGAAAAATTCGATCTCCCGGATCCCCCCAGGACCCAACTTTACATCATCGCCGAGTCCTTTTCTTCTGACCTCCAGGGAAATCTTGCGCTTCATATCCCTGAGTGATTCGAATGTGCCGTAGTCCAGATACCGCCTGAAGACGAAAGGAGTTAGCCGATGAAGAAGGGCCTTTCCCGCTGCAATATCCCCGGCCGCGGCCCGGGCCTTGATCCAGGCGTATCGCTCCCATTCGCGACCGTGGTTCTGGTAGTAATATTCCATGTTATCGAAACTCATCACGATGGGGCCGTTCTCCCCGTCGGGTCTGAGACGAATGTCCACACGGAAGATGATCCCGTCCGGGGAAGGATTCCCGAAAAGCCGGATCAATCGGCGGCACAAGCGGCCGAAAAACTCGTCGTTGCTCATGCCTTTCCCTCCCCCTTGGGTATTGCCCGCTTCCGGGAAAGCGAAAATGAGATCCACATCCGAGGAAAAATTGAGTTCCTCCCCGCCGAGCTTCCCCATGGCGATGACGACCAGGGACTGGGACTCCCCCTTGCTGTTGACCGGGGTCCCGCATTTTGCACACTGCCTCTGGTAGAGAAAAAGGAGGGTCTGATCGATGAGGGCATCTGCCAGGTGTGTCAGATCCGCCATGGTCGCAAAAAGGTCGGAAAGGCCTAAAAGATCCCTCCATGCAATCCGAACCATTTCCCGTAACCGAAACCTTCTAAGGGATCGGGCCAGAACCGATTCGTCGGAAACCCCATCAAAGATATGCTTCACCTGCAAAGCATATTCCGTTTCCGCATACGCCCTATCCAAATCGTCGGATTGAAACAAATCCATAAGGATTTCCGGATTCCGAAAAGCGCATCGCGTCACGAAATCGCTCATGGTGAACACACGGGCGGCATCCTCCAGAACCCGGGAAGGAGGGGACATTTGAATTCCGGTATTCCGGGCTGCGGTCAGAAATGCCTTCAGCTTCTCCTCCCCGTCCGACCGGAGAGGCTCGGGGAGGCTTATTAAGTTTTTCAGGGTTCCCTTTTCCATAAGATTTGCGTTCCCCGAAAGGTCAGCGACAGACGGAACGTGTAGGACCTAAATTAAAATATTTTCGTGGAAAAATTGTGTTGACAGCTTAGACAATAACGGTTAAAAGGGCAAGAAATACGACGTACAATGCCGTGCGTCACTTTGTGGCCAAAGATGGCCATACAGACAGGGACGTCTACCACTCCAAGGGGGATGTAGGCGTTTTTTTTGCTTTTTTTAACAAATAAGCATCGGGCCTTTTTAGGGGGAGAGAAAAAATGAAAAAATCCCATAAACTGTCGATCTTTTTTTGTACCCGCACGTTTGAAAGTGAAGCGGTCTTTTTGCCCAAGGCTCCGAATTCTTTGGAGGTGCGGGGAGTCTCCATGGCGTGTTCCAGCATGGTCAAAGACATTTTTCTGCTCAAGGCCTTCGAGGCCGGCGCCGATGCCGTGACCGTGTGGGTCTGTCCGGAAGGTAAATGCCGGCATGTCGAAGGAAATCTTCGTGCCCGAAAACGGGTGGAACGGGTCAAGGCACTTCTGGAGGCCATCGGTTTTAACGGCCGGCGCTTGACCTTTTTCAACCTGATCCCTGGAGATCTTGCATCGGCTTCGGATATCCTCGAAGGAATCGTTGCCACATTCAACATCATCGACGGTGGTCCTTCGAAGGTATCGGGGTGCTGTTTTCCCGGAAATGCCGCCTTGAAGATTCAAAGCCCGTTTGGATCCAACCACTCGATTCAAACCGATTTCAGATAAAGGAGAATCGATTCATGATTGTCGGCGAACAGAAACCCATAATGGAAATCCTTCAAATGGTTTCGCCCCATAAGAAGCTCCTCATTTTAGGGTGCGGTACCTGCGTTAAAACCTGCTTTGCCGGTGGCGAAGATGAAGTAACGACGCTGGCTTCGGTTCTGAGACTGGCTTTGAAGACAAAAGACATTTTCGTTCAAATTGAAGAATTGACGGTGGAGCGTCAGTGCGAAGATGCTTTTATTGCGGAAGCCGCCGATGCCGTATCTCGTAATGAAGCGGTCCTTTCCCTGGCCTGCGGTGCCG
>PCSF01000091.1 GCA_002771315.1 Desulfobacterales bacterium CG23_combo_of_CG06-09_8_20_14_all_52_9
CCAAACTCTTGCCGCATTGGAAGTTTCACGCCGTATTGGGGCAAAGATCGGGTATCCCTCCAAAGCCCGATCCTTACGGGGCTCTTGAAATCGCGCGAAATCTTGATTTGGCGCCTTCCGACTTTCTTTACCTTGGCGACAGCGCCGTCGATATGAAAACCGCTGTTGCCGCCGGCATGTTTCCCGTCGGAGCCTGCTGGGGATTCCGTCCGGCAGAGGAACTTAAGGAAAGCGGATCCAAAGTCTTGATAGACAAACCGATGGAGATTTTCGATCTTCTGGATTGACATCTGGGCCTTGAAAATACAGGATTGATGTCCTTCAGTTAACATCATTTTGTATGAAAAGGAGGATTTGATGGGAGTCAAAATCGTCAGCAAGAGAATTGTGACCCCAGAAAAAGAGTCATCGGTCATTCCTCTGATTCTTCAATTGAGAAAGATGGCCATGGTTCAACCGGGCTTCGAATACGAAGAAACATGGAGGCATCTTGATCGTCCGGAAGAATATCTTGTTGTTCGGGCATGGGATACAGAGGAAGATTGGAATAATTGGCACTCAAACCGGCAAAGAATCGAGATTCAGGGAAAAGTAGAGACGCTGCTTGGCAGAAAAACCGAGTACAGCCCATATGCTATCATCGACCGAATAGAAAGAAGGCCGGACAAGCCGGGTTTGATAGACGATGAACAGTGAAGAACCTCAGTCTGTCATAGCTTCCGTAGCTCCAATCTGCCTCAGGTCGGTCGGCGTATTTTTGCAATCTCTTTTCCATAGCCCTGAATGATGGATGATATGGCCGGGAGCAACCTCATGAAAAAATGTTCGGTGATATGGGGGGATGCGTCCCTTCGATCAGTCCCGCGTAAATGCAGCCGGCATTCGATCCGTCTGAAGGGATATGATTATTCTCAGACCGGAGCCTATTTTGTCACCATCTGCACCCGTAATCGTGTTTGTCTTTTCGGAAAGATCGAAAATGGCAAAATGCTGTTGAATGCAGCGAGACGGATTGCAGAAAAATGCTGGTTGGATATTCCGTGTCATTTCCCCGATATTCGGTTGGATGCGTTTGTGATCATGCCCAATCATATACACGGGGTAATTATCATCCCAGACAATGCGAATTCGAACAAAACCGTAGGGGCGAAACCTCTTTCGCCCCTGTATGAATTCGAGAAGCCGATGCCGAAAGCGAAATCAGACGACAAAATCGAAATGCAGTACCGGAATCTGACAAACCTTTTGCAGAAGATGGGACGGGTGCTTGTCGCCTTTTCCGGAGGTGTGGACAGCACCTTTTTGCTGCATGCCGCCGTAGAGACCTTGTCCAGAGCGAACGTTCTGGCGGTCACCGCGATCTCTGAGATTTTGCCGCAACGCGAAAAGGAGGCGGCCATCCGGATCGCTAGGGAAATCGGCGTCGAACATCTGCTCGTGAATAGCCATGAAATTAAAGATCCGCGTTTCACGGCCAATCCCCCTGACAAATGTTACTGGTGCAAGAAAAATCGCTTTAAAAGCCTGGTGGACCTTGCCGCCTTTCGAGGATTTCATTTTGTCCTGGATGGTGAAAATGCCGATGACTCTAAAGATTATCGTCCCGGATCCATCGCCGCCCGGGAACTGGGAGTGAGAAGTGTCCTAAATGAGGCCGGGCTCACCAAGGCCCGGATCCGAAGCCTGTCCAAAAAATTCGGGCTTTCCACCTGGAACAAGCCGTCCGGCGCCTGTCTGGCCTCACGCATTCCCTACGATCAACCCATAACCCCGGAAAAACTTGAGCAGATCGACCGGGGGGAAAACTTTTTACTGAAATCAAACATCTCGGGACAGGTCCGGGTCCGGCATTATGGGGATATCGCACGAATCGAAGTCCCACCCAAGGATATGACCAAACTCCTTAAAAAAGAAATGAGAGCGCGTGTGACGGACTATTTCAAATCCATCGGTTTTTTGTTTGTAACCCTCGATCTTGAAGGGTATTCCACGGGGAGCCTCAACCGGGCTGTTACCGATAAAGAAAAAGGGTCGCCAAATGGATATCGAAAACCTTAAACAGATCCTGGATGGCGTTAGAACCGGCCGGATTACGGTGGAGGCCGCCATGGAGCAACTCAGGGGTCTGCCTTTTGAAGACATCGATTTTGCCAAGATCGATCTGCACCGATCCCTGCGCACCGGTTTTTCAGAGGTCATCTATTGCCCGGGGAAAACCATCGACCAGATCCGTGAGATCGCCAGAAGAATCATGCGGCATCATCACAACATCCTGGCCACGCGGGCTGAAAGAGTCGTTTACGAAGGCATCCGCGAGACTATTAAGGACTGCGAATATCACGAAACGGCCCGAATCGTCGTCATCAAACCCCGGGCCGTCCAAAGGATCGGCAACATTGTCGTGCTCTGTGCCGGAACGTCGGATATTCCGGTGGGAGAAGAGGCGGCCGTCACGGCCGAGGTCCTCGGAAATCGTGTTCAAAGAATTTACGATGTCGGAGTGGCCGGACTTCACCGCCTTCTCAGCGTTCAGGAAACGCTTTTCAAAGCCCGTGTAACGGTAGTCGTGGCCGGGATGGAGGGCGCCTTGGCCAGTGTGGTGGGAGGTTTGGTTTCGTGCCCGATCATCGCGGTACCGACCAGCGTCGGTTATGGTGCATCCTTCGGCGGCCTTGCCGCCCTCTTGGCCATGCTGAACAGTTGTGCTTCGGGAGTATCCGTCGTCAATATCGACAACGGTTTCGGCGCAGGGTTCCAGGCCGGTCTCATCAACCAGATGGGGCCGGCGGATTAGGCGGAAGACGAGGTGGCCCCCCTGCGATCTTTCCAACGGGTGTGAAAAAATTCACCCCGCGGCCTGTCGATCCTTTCATAGGTATGTGCCCCGAAATAATCCCGCTGCGCCTGTAAAAGGTTTGCGGGCAGCCTTGCGGCGCGGTAACCGTCATAATAGGCCAGTGCAGCGCTGATCGCCGGTATGGGAACGCCCCATTGCAGCGCCGCAGCCGCCGCACGCCGCCAACCCGGTTGTGCCTTTTCAACGGCCTGTTGAAAGAACGGAGCAAGCAAGAGATTCGAAAGGTCGAAATCGGCGGCGAAGGCTTCCCGGATCTCTTCAAGAAAGACCGAACGGATGATGCATCCTCCCCGCCAAAGCTGGGCGATCCCGCCGCAGTCTAATCTCCAGCCCTGTTCGGCCGCCATGGCACGCATGATTTGAAAACCCTGTGCATAGGAGACGATCCTGGAAGCGTAGAGCGCCTCCCCGAGATCCGCGATCATGGCCGTCCGGTCGCCGGTAAATACAGCCTCAGGGCCTCTCAGCAACCGGGACGCGGCCGCGCGTTCGTCTTTGAGTGCGGACAGGTATCGGGCGAAAACCGCCTCTCCGATCAGGGTCAGCGGCTGACCGAGATCCAGAGCCGAGGCGACTGTCCACTTGCCGGTCCCTTTCTGGCCTGCCGTGTCGAGTATTTTATCGATTACCGCTTCCCCCTGTTCATCCTTGTAACCGAGGATGTCGGCCGTGATTTCGATCAGGTAGGAATTCAGGGGGCCTTGATTCCACGCGGCAAAAACTTTTTGCATCTCTTCGTTGGAAAGACCGAGGCCGTCTTTTAACACATGATAGGTCTCACCGATGAGCTGCATGTCACCGTATTCGATGCCGTTGTGCACCATTTTCACGAAATGGCCCGAACCGCCCTCCCCCACCCAGTCGCAGCAAGGCTTGCCGTCGTCGGTGTAGGCGCAAATTTTCTGAAAGATCAGCCGGATCGCTTCCCATGCGGCCGCTGAACCGCCGGGCATGATGGACGGCCCCAGAAGGGCACCCTCTTCGCCGCCGGATATTCCGGCACCGACGTATAGAAGCCCTTTTCGCTGAGCTTCTTCCACACGGCGGATCGTGTCCTGAAAATGGGAGTTGCCGCCGTCGATGAGAATGTCTCCCGCCTCCAGGCAGGGTGTAACCGATGCGATAAAGGCATCCACGGCCGATCCTGCCTGGATCATGCACATGACCTTTCGTGGTCGGGTCAACGTCTGGATCAATGCATCGATGCTGTGACAGCCGATGATGTTTTTCCCCAAGGCACGCCCTTGGATAAACGCATCCATCTTGCTTATGGTGCGGTTATAACAGGCCACCGTAAAACCCCGGCTTTCCATGTTTAGGATCAGATTTTCTCCCATCACCGCCAGTCCGACGACCCCGATGTCCGCTCGTTTTTGCATGGTGTAATCCTTTTCTCTTCTATTTCACCAACCCCGGAATTCAATTGATCTGTCTTTGATTGTAAGGTATCTTTCCGATGAATCCAAACCGTTTTTTAGTTATTGAATCGGATGAGTGAAAAAATCGTCGAACTTTCGGGTATCGGTGCGGTGATGCTCCGGCGGAGCCTTCGAGCCAGGCGGATCCGCATCTTGGTGTGCGATCCGAATACGGTTCGGGTGACGGTGCCTTACGGTGAATCTTTCAGCCGGGCAAAAGGGTTTGTCGAATTAAAAAAAGGCTGGATCGCCAAACAACTGTCCCGACTGAGGCATACCCGGGTATTGGATTCTGAAGATGTCTTGGATGAAAAATCGGCACGGAAACGACTCCTGAATCGTCTCGATGCGCTTTCGTCTCTTCACGGGCTTGCTTATCATCGCGCATTTGTCCGCAACCAGAAAAGCCTGTGGGCAAGCTGCTCCGGAAAAAACAACATCAGCCTGAATATCCGCCTATCTTTGCTCCCGGAAAAACTTGTCGATTATGTGATATTGCACGAGTTGGTCCATACCCGGATCAAGAATCACGGCCTGCGCTTCTGGAAAATGCTCGAGGCAATTTCGAAGGATGCCAAGGTGCTGGATCAGGGTCTTCGTTGCTTCCGATTGTCGTGAAAGAGAGAGGAAATGCGCCGGTTTAAATCCGGCGGATTAGACATGGGAAGCACCATAAAAGTTTTCAGGGTGTGTTTTTGCTGAAGATTCGGATCATCAACCGGAGGTTCCGATATTTTCATGAAAAAAATCGTCATCGGCATTCATGGACTGGGGAACAAACCGCCCAGGAGACTTTTTAGGACCTGGTGGAAGCGCTCCCTCCGGGACGGGTTGAAAAAAATCGGGACCGGCGAAATTTTCCTCCCCTTCGAACTGGTATATTGGGCCGACATCCTGCACCCGATTCCCCTGGACCCTCGTCAAAAAGACACGGGTCATCCATTATATTTGGATGAAAAATACGTCAAGCCGCCCCGCGAAGAACCTAAACCCGTTTCAACCTTAAAGGGAAAATTCATCGAATCCATGGGGCGAACCCTGGATAAGATTTTTTGGAATGATGAGTTTAAGCCGAATTTCAGTTTCATCAGCGATCTGATCATCCGCCGGTATTTTTCAGAATTTGAGACCTATTATTCCAAAACAGTCCCCAAAAAAAACGGGGGAGACTGTCCGGTCAAAACCTTGATCCGACAACGGCTTTTGAGGGTACTGAAGCAACATCGGAACAAGGAGATCTTCCTTATCGCGCATTCCATGGGGTCTGTCATTGCCTTCGATGTGCTGCTTTCGGCATCTTCGGAAGTGACCGTCGATACCTTGGTAACGATCGGATCCCCGCTGGGATTACCTATGGTCGTCCATCGGATCTACACGGAACACTATGCCGGAAAAGGGCCTTTCGTTCCGGAAAGCATCCGGTGCCCGGACAGCATCCGGAAACACTGGTTCAATTTTTCGGACATCGAAGACAAAGTCGCATTAGACCACCGGCTGTTCGACGATTTTCAGCCCAACATCTATGGCGTGCGGCCCACGGACACCTATGTCCGAAACGATTATGCCATAGCGGGTGTAAAAAACCCCCATAAAGACTATGGCTATCTGCGCACCCCGAAGATGGCCCGGGTTCTGGAATCCTTTTTAAGGAATCCGTGAGACTTCATTTTTTTTCTTCAGCGCATCGCGCGATGGCTAAACGATCGCAATCGGATGAAAATGCAAAAAATCATGGATAGCTCAAATTATATGGAGAGGGAGACGGGGATTGCGCAGCTTAAGGAAAAAGCGAAGCGATGGGATCTCATCATCATCGGAGGCGGCGCAACCGGATTGGGAACGGCTGTGGATGCCGCAGCTCGGGGCTATGCCACGCTTCTTTTAGAGCAAGGGGATTTTGCCCAGGGGACCTCGAGCCGGAGCACGAAACTGATCCACGGCGGGGTGCGTTACCTCCAGCAGGGAAATCTCTCCCTCATCGTGGAGGCCCTGAAAGAGCGGGGGCGCCTTCTCCGCAATGCACCGCACCTGGTGTTTAACCTTCCCTTCGTGGTGCCCAATTATGACTGGTGGGAGGGACCGTTCTACGGCATCGGTCTGAAGATCTACGACATGCTGGCCGGAAAAGAGGGATTCGGCGGCTCCGAGATTTTATCCCGTAAAGAAACGCTGAAGCATATCCCGACGGTGGAAACGCTCGGCCTGAAATGCGGCGTGATCTACCACGACGGCCAATTCGATGACGCACGCCTGGCCATCAACCTCGCCCAGACCGCCTGGGAACAGGGTGCCGTCGTGGTCAACTACATGCGGGTCGAAGCCCTCCTAAAGAAAGACGACTTCATCGAAGGCGTCATTGCATGCGATGTCGAAACCGGAACGGAATATCCCCTCAAGGCGAAAGCGGTGATCAACGCCACAGGTCCTTTTTGCGACGGTATCCGCAGGATGGATGATCCGGCCTCACGCGCCATGATTCAGCCGAGCCAGGGCGTGCATATCGTCCTGGATAAATCGTTTCTGCCCGGGGACAGTGCCATCATGGTGCCGCATACGGACGACGGTCGGGTCCTGTTCGCCGTCCCTTGGCACGACAGGGTCATCGTCGGCACCACTGATACACCCCTTGAAAAGGTTAGCCTCGAGCCGATCCCTCTCTCGGAGGAGATCGATTTTCTGATCTCACACTCCTCCCGCTACCTCGCGAAGGATCCTGGGAAAGAGGATATCCGAAGCATGTTCGCCGGAATCCGCCCTCTGGTGGGACAACAAGGTCTCTCCGATACGGCCGCCCTTTCGAGAGACCATGTCCTTTCCATCTCCCGTTCCGGCCTGATCACCACCACCGGCGGCAAATGGACCACCTATCGTAAAATGGCCGAGGAAACAGTGGATCAGGCCGCCGTTATCGGCCAGCTTGATCCTAAGCCGTGCACCACACAGGATCTGAAAATCCACGGATACCACGAAGACCCTGCATCCTTTGGAAATCTTGCCATTTACGGCTCCGACGCCCTCAGGGTCCGGGATTGCATCAACCAAGACAATGCTTTACGGGAAAAGATCGACCCTGATCTGGATGTTTTTGCGGGAGAAGTCTTTTGGGCCGTCAAAAACGAGATGGTCCGGACCGTGGAAGACTTTCTATCCCGCAGGAGGCGCGTCTTAATCCGCGATGCGGCTGCCGGCATCCGTATGGCGCCCAGGGTAGCGGAAATTCTGTCCAAAGCCTTGGGAAGGGACGACTCCTGGCGCCTAGAACAGGTAAAACGCTTCACAAACCTGGCTCGCGGTTACTTGCCCTGATCTTTTAAAACTTTTGAGATATGATTGATGGCTTCGCAAAAAGTCGTCACCCCGTTGAAAAACGGGGTCCAGTGGTTTCATAAGTGCTTGAAAACACTGGATTTTGGCGCTTGTCCCGGACTCGATCCGGGATTCCCAGGAATGACGGAAAGAGAGCATTTTCGACTTTTTACGTGACCATCATGGTTTATTCAAGATAGAAAGGTTTTCTGTCCTATTGGGTCACAACTAACTGCTTTTAACAAGAAAACGAAGATCCTGATATATCTTTTATAAACGAGCGGAAGGGCTCTGCAGACAGGGGAAAGCCTCCATGCCGGATCTGAAAACGATACTGGAAATTGTCAAGAACAACGAAGAAACCGCCCGAAAATTTTTCGAGATCGAAAAGCGGATTCTGACCATCCTGGACTTTCCCAGTCTTGTCGAGGTCCTTTTAGCCGAGATCCGCAATCAATTCAAAATCCCTTATTCCTGGATATCGCTGATCGGAAAAAGCGACCTTGCCGGTTTCATCGAGAAGCTTGCCGCATCCGAAAAACACAAGAAGCATCTGAATATCGTGGATAAGAAAACCTTTGAGGATCTGACCGGAATGCGAAGCGAACCGGTTCTGGTCAACGGAGATTTGAGTCGGTTTATTCCCCTTTTCCCGGAAGGGCGGAGATTCCCGATACGCTCCATCGCCATCGCTCCTATTGCCCTAGACGGGAACATCATCGGCAGCATGAATCAGGGCGATCCTTCCCCTGACCGATTTCATCCCGACATTGACGGCAGCCTCCTGGAACAACTTGCCGTAAAGGTCTCGCTCTGCCTTTCCAACGTGATCGCCCATGAGAAAGTGCGGTTTCTCGCCTTCCACGATCCTTTGACCGGATTGCTCAATCGGCGCGTAATGGATTCCGTCCTGGAAAGGGAATATCTGCGGGCAAGACGCTACCGCACGAGTCTTTCACTGGTCTTTCTGGATCTGGACCGCTTCAAAGAAGTCAACGACATCCAAGGCCACGGCGTCGGCGACGAACTCCTGAAATACCTGGCCCAAAAACTTTCCGGGTTCTGCCGGAAGATCGACATAGTGGCCCGGTTTGCCGGGGATGAATTCCTCGTTCTTTTGCCGGAAACGAATAAAAAGAGCGCACAGCTTCTTATGGAGCGGATATGTGCCCATTTTACGGATCACCCCCTCCGGTCAGGGGGGAAGAGCACGCCCGTTTCTTTCAGTTACGGGGTCGCTTCGGTGGAAGATGCAGGAATCGGCGACTCCAGAACCCTTCTCAAAAAGGCCGACGAAGCGCTGTATGAAGCTAAAAAGGCCCGAAAAGCCGGAATTTCAATTGGAAGGGACCAAGCGAAGTTATAAGGTAACGGCTATGGATGCCCCGGAGAATTTGCCCTGGGTTCATTCTCTCCGGAAACGGGCTTTTTTCCGGGCCCGTTTCGCGGCGAACATGGCGTTGTCTGCTAGGATGAGCAGATCCTTTTCCGTCTCGGCATCTTCGGGATAAACCGCCATGCCGAAGGAGGCGGTAAGCGTCAGGTCCGGGGTCTCGGAAATCAGGTATCTCGATTCTTTGATACTCTGTGCGATGGAATCCATTTGTCGCACCGCCTCGGTCCGCCCTTTATCCCTGAATATCAGGACATATTCATCGCCGCCGTACTTGATCAAAACATCCTTTTGGGAAAGGCGGGATGCAATGGTGCCGGCCACTTCCTTCAAGACCTGTCCGGCCGCCAGATGTCCATGGGTATCGACGATGGTTTTGAAATCATCGATGTCGACAAAGGCCACCGTCAGGCCCTCCCTGGACCGGTTGGCCTCGGCAATAAACCTCTTAAGGTTCTGGTGCAGAAAGCGGGCATTGTAATGTCCCGTGTATTCGTCCGTGATGCTGAGCCGTTCCACCTGAGCAAAAAGCTGGGAGTTTTCAACGGCGATGGCCACGTAATCGGAAAGGATCGTGAGTATCGAAAGATACCGATCCTCGAAGGAATCCACATCATTCACATTGATGATTTCGATGACTCCCAAGACTCTGTCTTTTGCTTGAACAGGGACGCAATAAATCGACCGGGTGACAAAACCCGTTTCCTGATCCACCTTATGGTTAAACCTCCCATCCTTCCGGACGTCGGGGATGAAAATCGGTTTCCCCGAGGAAAAAACAGTGCCGGCGATTCCTTCCCCGGGCCGGATCCGTATGTCTTTCACCTCGCTTTTATCAATCCCCACGGCAATTTCAAACCGTAATTCGCCCGTCGCCTCATCTTCCAGCAATAACGACCAGTTGTGAGCCGGGATCAGCTGGCTGATCTTGGTCATGATGAGCTCCAGGATTTCCTGAATTTTAAAGGTAGCGATGAGGGTTTTGCCGATTTCAAGGCAGGCCTGAAGCTTGTTTTCCGTATCTGATGACATCCCGAAATCCATGGTTGAATGCGGTTGATCTGGTGAAAGATATTATCTTAATAAGCATTTTTTACTATCGAAAGGAATCATGTCTTGTCAATATCTTTCAGGTCCGCCTTTAACCTTGATGGCTTCATAAAAAGTCCATCTGCTGCGTTGCGCTGCATCCCCTGCCCGGTTGAATGCCGCTTTGCGGCCCTGCTTCGCAGGATTCAACCGGGTAAATCATTGCGGTGTACCTATAAGTACGCCTCATTCCTCAGGATTTGCGCGCCTTGCATCTGAAGCTTTTTAC
>PCSF01000295.1:0-2619 GCA_002771315.1 Desulfobacterales bacterium CG23_combo_of_CG06-09_8_20_14_all_52_9
CGCCGCTTTCAGCCGCTGCCTCGAGTTTTTTGCAAAAGGCCCGGAGCCCATTTTCGTCGCATGCGCCCCCCAAAAATTCACGGCAGCGTGCCATCAGTGTTTCTACGGAGCCTAATGTCGGCTTTTCAAATGCTTCTTTGAGAACCCTATCCGCCGTCGGCCCGGTCAGGAGGATCGGTCCGGCAGAAGACGTCAGATGCCCATTGATCCGGACCGGTTCCCCGAACTTATTGGTGCATGTCAACCGTTTTCCGCTATCCTTCCCCTCCGTGTCCGTGACTGAAAAGATGAAGGCCCCCCCGTCCGCGGCACTTCCCCCCCGGGCATTCCAATACCGATCCGCGATAGGCTCGAAGCGGGGGTCTTCCGATGAAAGGCTTTGAAGTGTTGCATCGATGGCCTGCTTTTCCGAACAGATCAAGCCGATTTGGACTTCGCCTTCCTGAAGGGCAAAGACCTGGGGCCTGAGCATGGCGGTATCGGTGATGCCGATCAGTTGAAAGCACTTCTTACACACGTCGTTTCGGGCGATGATGAAAAACCAGGGGCCGTCCGGAGACGCCGCCAGGTGACAGGATTGGATATGTCGGTAAACCCGCTGTTTTTCAGGAGGCAAAAGGTCGAAATCGTATTCGGTGGTGGGTGCCATGGCCTCAATAATATACTCCAGGGGGTATCCGAAAGTTCGGTTCAACAGGTCGAAAAGAAGGATGGAGACCTCCGTATCCGTCAGAAAGAGCGGAAGGATGCCATGCTGCTTGAGGTATTCGCTGACGGCATGATAGTTTGCAAAGTCACCGTTGTGCACCAGGGCTTCGTGCATCCCGATGAAAGGGTGTGCGCCGCCGGGATGCCATACCCGGCCCTTGGTGGGATAACGCTGATGGGCGATCCAGCCGTGGGCCTTGAAGTTTTCCAGAAGGTAGTATTGGGCGACTTGTTCGGCATATCCCACAATTTTTAGGACCATGATGTTTTTTCCGTGGGAAAGAACGAATGCGTGCTGTTTTCCCGTGGAGGCGTAAAATTCCCGGTTGAGTCGAAAGGAGTTTTGGTTGATGAATTCGTCCTCGGCCCTCAAGGGGTCCATGCCCTTAAGGTTGTTTTCGCTCATAAACCGATCCAGGTGCGACGGTTTCACGCGAACGAAATAACGCCACACATCGGGCGGCCGGACCGTAAGGCCTTCCACATCGCGATAATTTTCCACGGTGGGCACTTTTTCGGCTTTGAATACTTCCAGAAGCCCGTCGATATAGCCCGCTTCCACGCTTTTTCGGGATTCCGGGTCGAGGAAGGCAATCTGGAGCAGGTAATGGGTATCCAGGATGTCCTGGGGAACCCCCAGGCTTTCGGCGGAAATGCCCACGGCGGCGATACCCCCTCCCTTTCCGTTACCCCGATTGTGCATCTGGACCGAGGGTTCGTAGATATGGCGGCCGGAAACCGGTACCGACGCGATGAACCCGGTAACCCCGCACCCGCCTTCTTCAGCAGGCTCCTCATGGTCCCCTGTCGGCCGGGGGAGGTTTTTTCGAGACCTGAAGAGGTTGTCGATGATGGATGCTCTTGGTTCCATGGATGTCTTGAACCCCCTGTCGTGAATGGCTGCAGGTTGTGTCCCGCATTTTTGAAAGTGGTTCAGATGATCACCGGTCCTTGAGGTGACGGCGCATAGGCGGCGCGCTCGGCCTCGTCCAGATAATCGAGATGGACCAGAAGATCTGTCCGTCCCACCAACTCCTTGATGCTCTTGAGTCCATATTGTCTTAAAAGAGAGCACCATTGTTTTCTCCATGCCGAATACATGTTGACGATTCGCTGTTCGGCCCACTCTTCGGCGATCATGCTTCCTAGCTCCGGGTCGGTGGTGGCGATGCCCCGGGCGCAACCCCGGCCGCTTTCACAGTTTCCGCATCGAACGCACTCCAGTGCCACCAGTTCTGCTGTGCCGATGACCACCCCGTTCGCTCCCAAAGCGATGGCCTTGGCCACATCCATGGCATTCCGGATTCCACCACTGGCGATGAGACAGATCTCATCTCGGACGCCTTCCTGGATCAAGAACCGGTGTACCTTGGGAATGGCATACTCTATGGGCATGGCGATATTCTTTTTGGCGATGTCGGGGGCAGCGCCGGTGCCGCCGTAACTTCCATCTATATGGATGATGTGGGCGCCGGCATAGTAACTCCCCACCGCCACCATATCCACGTCCGTAGGTGTGGAGACCTTTACCGAGACCAGGGCTCTGGGATTGATTTCTTTGACCCAGTCCACATGTTTTTTATGGTCTTCGACTGAGTAGACACTATGAAACGGGAAGGGCGAAAAGAGGGCGTTACCCACCACGGTTCCTCGCATGGCGGCTACTTCGGGAGTGACCTTGTCTCCTAAAAGATGACCCCCCAGACCTGGTTTGGCTCCCTGGGCGTATTTGAATTCCACCACGGGAGCAAAAAGGATGGTCTCTTCCCGGACGCCGAACAGGCCGGTGGCAACCTGAGTGATGACATGGTCGGCGTAAGGGATGAATTCCGCCGGGTATCCCCCTTCTCCCGTGCAAGTCAGCGTGTTGAGACGTTTGGCTGCGCGGGCCCTGCCGACGATCACCGACAA
>PCSF01000295.1:2711-4210 GCA_002771315.1 Desulfobacterales bacterium CG23_combo_of_CG06-09_8_20_14_all_52_9
AGGGTGTATTCCAGGTCAACCAGGGGCAAGCGCCCGGTTTCAGCCATCTCCCAGTTACCAATGAGCATTTCGGCGGTCCAACGAAAGTCCCCCAGTGTTTCTAGGATCGGGTTTGTATGAAGTGTTAGGGCTTTTTCAGGGCAGTGTTGAATGCAATAAAAATCGTTTTGTCGGCAGGAAAAACCGATGCAGCGATGACTCCTCGGCTTGAGGGCTCGTGAATATGCATCGTATTCGGGGTGTACGCCATAGGGGCAAAGGGTTGCGCAAAGTCCGCAGCGGGTACACCGATCGTTTCGGACGATCATATACTTGCCTATGGGGTTGCGAAAGCGCGACGGTGTTTCTCGGGTTTCCGGTAAAACGTATTGTTCAACCGCGTCAACTTCCATTTTAAGCACACTCCGGCACTTTTCTTTCCCCGAAAATGGGGCCGAAAATTTCTCTTTCCAGTTCGTAGAAATGCATCGATCGACCGATCTCTCCCCGGATCCTGCGGGCTTCCCGAATGCCCATGGCGCCCATGACCTCCAGCAGTTGGCTGTGCCAGGCGCCCATGAGATTAACGATGCGCTGCTTCCCCCATTGAGGGTTGATGATATCGTCAAGCTTCACCGGACAGGAGAGACCTTCCCGGCACCGGGAACACAGGCGGCACTCCAGGGCTACCGGTAAAACGGTGTCTGCGACGACTCCATCCGCGCCGCAGATGATGGCCTTGGCCATGTGTTCGGCCATGGCGATCCCTCCTGAAAAAAGGAGGTTGACCTTTTGGCGCAGGGAATGGTTTACGAGTTCGAGGTGAACGGAACGGATACAATCCTTGAGAAACCGCGGAGACGCCGTATGTTTTTCATATCCGCTTTCCGTGGCATAAAAGTGGATCGAGTCCACATCGGCTTCGGCAAGCCTTACAGCCGTGGATGGTGCTTCCGGGGTGAGGGGGCCGCCCACTGCCACAATAAGCCCAGGCCGTAACTCCCTGAGATCTCCGACGAGGCGGGCAAGCTTTGGGCCATCGGAGATTTCCACCATGCGGCTTTGTTGCAAAAAAGGCGGAAATCTCGACAAGTCGCCGCCGTTGACCCGGAAAACCATGTTGCCGGCATAAGGGAGGAGCGCTTCGGTAAAGTCTTCGGGATCCAGAAATAGCAGAGTCCCGAGTTCGACGGCCGCCATGGCAGTGGAAAGGATGAGGGATCTGGTTTTCACGATATTCTCGGGCCACTGGAAAAGAACCGGGATCGGGATTTCCAGGATGGGAGGAGGCTCACAGTCCAGCGAGCCGTCCGGCGCAAACGTCAAAAACGTGTTCCGCCGGGAAAGTTCGATAGACGTATTGATATACTCCCGGCCGTGGATGCCGTCCCGAGTGGGGCGGACGATTTCCGACATATCCGTCCACATACTGTCGAACCCCTTCCCGGTGAAAGGGCCGCGGTAGCCGGCGCCGGAGACCGGAATTTTTCCGAAGTGCGCCTGGTACCAGAGGCGATGGA
>PCSF01000280.1:0-1987 GCA_002771315.1 Desulfobacterales bacterium CG23_combo_of_CG06-09_8_20_14_all_52_9
GCATGAACCTGTCAATAAAAAAATGACCTGTCGTCATACCGCTTACCCCTTAATAAGATCTTGTTCTCTTCGCGATTGTCTGGCCACATGGACAAGCCTCTGGAAGGCGGTGACATTGGCCATAATCGCCAGAAAAACAAGTCCGAGAAAAAGCTGCCCGGATAAAAGGGCCAGAACCAGGATAATAAACCGCTCCATGCGCGAAAACAGACCGATTCTACAAGAGATCCCCACCCCTTCCGCCCGAGCTCGGGCATAGCTGACCATATAAGAGCCGACCAATGAAAGGATCGCCAGAAGAACCAGGTCATGCCGGGCTTCGAAGGTGGACCAGTACGCGATTCCTAAAAATAGCGCGGATTCCGAGTAGCGGTCCAAAAAGGAATCAAAAAATGCCCCGAAGCGGGATTCAAGCCTTCCGATTCGCGCCAGGGTTCCATCCAAGGCATCTATGATTCCGGAAAGTAAAAAAACGCAGCCGCTTTGGGGAAACCGACCGACAGCCGATAGGCTCCCTGCCGCTACAGCGAGGAGGAACCCGATAAAAGACAGGAAATTGGGTTCCAAGCCTAGCTTTAACAGCAACCGCGCCAAAGGTTCCAGTATTCCCTTCGAGGCATGCTTTGCCCAATCCGTTAGTGTGCGTCGTTTGGCTTCGGTTTGCGATCCGGATTCCATATACACCTTCCGCTTATTGACGCTTAAAAACCTGAACCGTTTTTGCCCTGCTTTGAGGCCGGCCAGGGGGATTTATACCAAAAACCACCGAGTCTCAACAGGAAACCGAACTCATGATAGCCGTCTTCTGTGAAATCGACAGCTTGCGTCTATAGGGAAAGGGACTTCTGCGTCCCTGTCTGAAGAAAAACCGGTTTGAAGACCGGTATTCCTGTGATAAGGTAATCAGTAAGGCATGATGAAATTGTAAAAAGGCTGATTTTTCTCACGCCGCTCACAAAACCTTTTTACAAAGCCATCAAACATGATGAAATCGTAAAAACTCAAGATTAGGATGGCAAAGTAAAAAGCTTCAGATGCAAGGCGCGCAAATCCTGAGGAATGAGGCGTACATATGGGTACGCCGCAATGACGAAGGATGCAGTGCAACGCAGCAAATGGACTTTTTACGAAGCCATCAGGAATAACTGATGGTCGAAAGGAAACGTCTTTCATGAAAAATCCGGCCGTCGATTTTTCCGTCATGTCCCTCAACCTCCGATTCGGCCTGGCCGACGATGGCGAAAACCGCTGGGAAATCCGAAAGCAACGCCTCCTTCCTCTTTTTAATAGGTATCGTCCTGATTTCATCGGATTCCAGGAAGCCAATGCGTTTCAGATCGAGTTCTTGAGCCAAATCCTTCCGGAGCACCGATATATCGGCAGGCGCACCCCCGCGCCGCCTTTTTGGCAAAACACTGTTCTTTTCTACCCGGATTCGTGGACCTGTCGATGGTTCGACCACTTTTTCTTAAGCGATACGCCGGATATCCCCAGCCGGTTCCCGGAGAGCCGGTGGCCCAGGCAATGTACCTTCGGCGCTTTCAGCCAAAAAAAACGCTCCCTGGTGTGCATCTCCACCCATCTCGATTTCGACTCCACGGTGCAGAGCCGAAGCGCGTATATTATTCAAAATCGATTAAAGGAAAAGTCCACGGATTCACCGGTTGTCATGATGGGAGATTTTAATACCACCCCGAATTCCCACTGTCATGAGATATTAACCAAACCCGAAGCTTCGGACGACGAAAACACCCCTATTTTTAAAAATGCCTTCAGCTCCCCCTACCCTCCGACTTTCCATGGATTTTCCGGAAAAACGGAAATCGGTCACATCGACTGGATCCTTTACAGAGGAAACATCGCGCCCCTAAACTCTCAGGTGATTACCGGACTTTTCGAAGACGGCTACCCCTCCGACCACTTTCCTCTCCTGGTGGATTTTTGTTGGATGAGCGCGCAACCAAATTCTTCGGAAACAAAACCTTGA
>PCSF01000280.1:2002-4615 GCA_002771315.1 Desulfobacterales bacterium CG23_combo_of_CG06-09_8_20_14_all_52_9
CCTTCTTCTTGGCGTTCAGATACTGCGCGGCATTCCCACCGCAAAGGGCAATCTCCAACAGGTCTCTGCTGCTAAAAAGAGCCAGCAAAGCACCCTGCCTCGCGTTCAGGTAGCTTTCCGAAAGACCGGTGATCCGGCATTTTTTGATTTTTACGCGCAGATCCTGCCATGAGCGACCGGCAGAGATTCCTTCCAGGTCCACCCGGCGGATATTGGTGATCAGGTTCCCGAAACGATCCACCCCAACGACACATCCTGTCAGAGTATGATCATTCTCACATACGGGCATGGAAATTTCCAGGTGTCGTATCCCCTCCGGTTTGATAGGTGGCCCGAATAAGGAAATGGAGACTCCATTGGCCAGATGAGCGGCCACAGGTGCAAATATATCCCGCCCATGAAATGTGGTGCTGACCGGGGTTAGGAAAAAGGCGCTTTCGGTCACCGAGACCATCGTATCCACATCCGCATCTGCCACAGCCGGCCACAATACTCCGTTGTCAGGACCTAAAAAAAAATACCCTCCGGCCGCAACGGCGAGGATTCTCCGATCACTTCCCACACCCGGATCCACCACCACCACATGAATGGATCCTTTGGGGAAATATGGGTATGCGGCTTCCAGGGTCAAAGCGGCCTGAAAGACATCCTGAGGCTCGATCTGATGGGAGATATCCACAATTTGAGCGTTCGGACAAAGGGAGAGGATCACCCCTTTCATGACCCCCACGAATTCGTCTGCAAGTCCGAAATCGGTGATCAGGGTGATGACAGGAGGCGGCATCGCCGGAATCCCAGAACAGTTCAAGAGAAAAAGGAGCTTTGAATGCGAAATCCGAGGTGTTTATAAGCCGTTTCAGAGGCCTTTCTTCCGGAGGGTGTTCGAATAATCATTCCGATCTTCAATAAAAACGGTTCCACCACGTCAACCAGGGTATCGGCTTCTTCTTGCAGTGTGGCGGCAATGGCTTCGATACCCACCGGTCCTCCCTTATAAAATTCGATGATGGTTTTCAGATACCTTCGGTCGAGACTGGTCAGCCCCATGGAGTCAACCCCTTCCAGCTCCAGGGCCGCCCCAACCGTTTCCCGGTTGATGACTCCGTCGGCCCGTACCTGGGCGTAGTCCCGAACCCGCTTCAATAATCGATTGGCGATTCTTGGGGTCCCCCGCGATCGCATGGCCAGTTCCGCGGCTCCTTTTTCGTCAATGGAGACTTGCAGGATTTTGGCCGAGCGCTCGATGATCCGGACAAGATCCTTAGGGATGTAGAAATCAAGGCTCCTGAAGATTCCGAAACGGTCCCTCAACGGCGAGGACAGGAGGCCGACTCGAGTGGTTGCTCCCACCAGCGTGAATGGGCTCAACCGGTACCGGTGGCTCCTGGCGTGAATCCCCTTGTCAAAGACGAAATCTACGGCGAATTCCTCCATAGCCGGATAAAGAAACTCCTCAACGGTTTTAGGTATCCGATGAATCTCATCGATGAAAAACACATCACCTTCCTCCAGGTGGGTCAGGATGCCGATCAGGTCGCCTCCTTTTTCGAGCGCGGGACCCGAACTGACGGTCAAATCCCCGGATGTCTCATTGGCAATGATGTGGGCCAGGGTTGTTTTACCCAGCCCCGGAGGCCCGTGGAGCAGGACGTGGTCGACCGGTTCCCCTCGCTCCTGAGCGGCCTGGATGGCGATCTTCAAAGCCTCAACGATCTCTTCCTGCCCCACGTATTCAAGAAGGCGTTGGGGACGGAGCGATATGAGTTCCGGTTGGGCATCTTGAGAAAGACAAGATGGAGAAGCGATGCCTTGCGGTTCGGCCGAAGCCTCTTCAGCCTTCTTTTTCACCTTGCAATCTCTCCGCGGTAGACCTCTTCAAAGAGGGATTCGGGCGTTGTCGCGCCTGGGTTTCTTGCAAGAGCATCCGCCACCATACGCTTGGCCTCGGCAGGCTTGTGCCCGAGCTGCTCCGTTAAAACTTCAAGAACCTGCTTGACAAAATCCTGATTCGCAAGGGGCGCTTCGGATTCGGCTTTGCGGATGAGGACAAATTTTTCCATTTTGCCGCTCAGGGTGGCCACGATCTTTTGGGCTGTGCGCTTGCCGATCCCTTTCAACTGCGTCAGCCTTGTCAAGTCTCCGGTTTCAATGGCCCGGGCGATGTCCCGGATGGGAATGTTCAAAGCCTTCACCGCTTTCAAGGGGCCGATGTCTTCCACTGAAATGAAATGCTGAAAAAATTCCCTTTCCGCTTCCAGGTTGAATCCGATCAGTACAGGCTTGGGTTGCCTTTCGGTCTGCTGAAAAAAAATGTAAAGGGCCACCTCGTCTCCATGCCTTTTTGCGGCCAATGTCTCCATGACGACAGCCGGCAACAGGACCTCATATCCCACCTGGCCAACCAGGAGCAGGATCCGATCCTCCTCTTTTTTTAACAATGTGCCCTTAAGATAACCGATCAAGTTGAACACTCCCTTTTGTCTTTCGACAACGAAGCAGACCGATGATGGCCAAAGCCATGGCATCGGAAGCGTGATAGGGCCGAATGGGTTCGGTGGTGTTCAAAAAATATCGGACCGCCTTTTCGAGCTGTATCTTGGTGGCCTTGCCGTT
>PCSF01000221.1:0-1968 GCA_002771315.1 Desulfobacterales bacterium CG23_combo_of_CG06-09_8_20_14_all_52_9
TGGAACCCGTCCCGTAAGGAATGGGTCTCATAAAAAGCACTGAAAACCAGTGTCAGGATCATCAACAGGACGACGACCCCGCCGATCTGCATCACAATCCTCATACGGCCGGTGGTCCTTGCCGGGCTCTCTGGCTCGTCAAAGGTGCAGGCCGGAAGTTCACACCACGCGTCCATGCTGCGGCGGCTTTCATCATAGTGCCGCCGGAGCATCGGATCCTTCAAGACCGAATATGCCTCGTTGCCCCGGATGAAGGCCGCGCCGTCTCTTTCCCTTCCCGATTGCGTATCGGGGTGCAGCACTTTGGCTTTTTGATGAAAGGCCTTCTGAATCGCCTCGAACGGCGCCGATGGTTCCACACCCAGAAGGGCATAGTAGTCCGCTTGTTTTTCGGATCCCAAACCAATACCCAGGGAACGGGCCGCAGGGATCAGACGTTCCCGAATTCGGACCGGATCCACTCCCCTTTTCCGGCAGGTTGCGCTGAAAGTGCCCCACAACACCGGCTCTTTTTCCGGGACAATGCCGACCAGGGTTTTGCACAGGGTCAGCAGCTCTCCATCGCCGGCCAGCATCCGAATAAGATCGGGCGTGTCTCTGGCGGTCAAGACCTTTCGGACGAACCGATCCAGTTTTCGGGCTTCACCGTCACCAGGGGAGTATTTTTCGCTTTTTCCGTTTTCCGTCGCCATAGTCATAATGATAGGCTTGGTAGTATTGGTAATAGGAACTATAGCCGTACCGTTTTTCCAGGTTGACCTTGTTGATCACGCATCCCAATATCCAACCGTTGACGTTCAGAATTCCCTTTTTGAAATGGCGCAGCGCCTGTCGTGTGGTGCTTCCGATGCTGCTCACCAGCACGATGCCACCGACGTTTTGACACAATACCAGAACGTCGGCAAAACCTTGGTGGGGAGGTCCGTCCAGGATCACGCGGTCGTAATGCTTTTTAACCACCTTCATGAACTCGGCGAACCGTCTCGATGCCAGAAGTTCCACCGGATTGGGCGGGATGGGTCCCGCCGGAACATAATGCAGGTTTTCATATTCGCTTTTCCGGATGATACCGGTTTTGGCAATGCCCACCAACAGGCTTGAAAGGCCGTGTTTAGGAGCAGACGACCCGTTGGAAAACACTGTATGGATTCTCGGTTTTCTCAAATCCGTATCGACAAGGAGCACCTGTTCCCCGGACCCGGCAAAAGAAAGCGCCAGATTGACGGCAATGGTTGTTTTCCCTTCGCCCGGGGAGGTGCTGGATACCAGGAAACTTTTGGCCCGGTTCTCGGTGCCCGAAAGTTGAATGGAGACTTTGATGGTGCGCAGCGCCTCGGATATGGGTGCCCGGGGATTTGCCGTGAGGGTGCTTTTGACAGAGCCTTCCACCAGGGTTTTAGCCAGGGGAACCACCCCCAGAATGGGAATCTGGAACCGATCGCTGATCTCATCGGGGTTGGTGATGGTATCGGTGAAATACTCCACCATAAAGGCGCATCCGATGCCGCCCATAAGACCCACCACGATGGCCAAAAGCAGATTCAGGGTCACCTTGGGTTTGAAAGGCAGGACGGGGAGATCCGCTCGGTCCACGATATGGATATTGGAGGCCGAAACCCCCACCATGGACTCGATCTCCTTGGACCGCTCCAGCAGGCTGTTGTAGATCTGCTTGTTGGTTTCCACCTCCCGCTCCATGATTTTGTACTGGGTGGCCCGTTCGTTGAGCTCCATGGCGAGCTTCTTTTGCAACTCTACGCGTTCCTTCAGAGCCTCCAGCTTTTTGAGAGCCGTCTTGTAGTCGCTGGCAATGGACTGAAAAATCTTGTTCTCTTCGGTCTTAATCTGTTCGGAAATGCTTGCCATATTGCTCTTGAGGGCATTGACCGGCGGGTAGGCGTCGTGAAACGTGGTGCTCATTTCTTCATATTTGGCGTACAATTTGGCATACTCATTTTTGAGATGGGT
>PCSF01000221.1:2018-2394 GCA_002771315.1 Desulfobacterales bacterium CG23_combo_of_CG06-09_8_20_14_all_52_9
CCGCCTGTTGGTAGGTGGCCTCCTTCTGAATGAACTCCGACTCGGCTAGCGCCAGGGCGGTGTTGAGCTCTTCGAGCTGCCGAAAAATACTGTTGAGCTTGGAGTCCAGGGAGACGATCCCCTGCTCCTGAGCAAACCGGTTTAAGGCCTCCTCGGCTTTTTCAAGGCTGATTTTAGCCCGTTCGATCTGCTGCATCAAAAACCCTTTGGCGGTTTCGGCGGCTGTGACTCTTTGATCCATCTTCCAGTTGATGAATTCATTGAGGTATGTATTGATCACGTCCTGGGAGAGCTTCCGGTCCTCGGACGTAAAGGAAATGGAAATCAGCATGGCGTTCCGGGTAGGGGTAACGGAGAAGTTCTCCTTCATGAACTC
>PCSF01000139.1:0-4260 GCA_002771315.1 Desulfobacterales bacterium CG23_combo_of_CG06-09_8_20_14_all_52_9
CTCCAGCCTCATTTATCTCTTCGGCCCGAAAATCAAATCCTTCATCGACCGATACTTCGACATCCTGGCCATCGCTTTTACCATTCTGCTGGTGGGGGGGTTCGTGATCATCAAGATCGTTTTTTAGGAGCACTTGGAAAATCCGCAGGAGTGGCAGACCAGGCACCCTTCCTGGTGCGTCATCACGCCGCCGCAGTCCGGGCATACCCCGAGCATGTTCTCGGAGCCCTCAATGTCCGCGTGGGTGACGGCCTTGAGCACCTGGGCGATGGCGTCCGGGCATGAAAGCACGATCCTGCCGTTTTGCCATGCCGGGGACGGGCACCGGATGCCGATGAGCTGCTTAGCGATGGCGTCCACCTTGACCCCGGACCGCAAGGCCAGGGAGATAAGCCTTCCCGCCGCCTCGATCTGAGAAGAGGCGCATCCTCCGGTTTTCCCCATCTGGGCAAAAACCTCGCACATCCCGGTATCATCGGAGTTGATGGTGACATAGAGCTTTCCGCACCCGGTGGTGATCCGCTGGGTGATGCCGCGGGTCCGTTCTGGCCTGGGTCGCGGCGCGATTTGAACAGACTCCTTTTGCGGGGTCCCGATGCTGAGAACCTGTCGTTCCCGGCTTCCGTACCGGTAGAGGGTCACCCCCCTGCAACCGGATCGGTAGGCCAGGCGGTAAACCGCGTCGACCTGCTCCCGCGTGGCGTCCTGGGCAAAATTGACGGTCTTGGATACGGCGTTGTCCGTATGTTTTTGAAAGGCCGCCTGGATGCGGATGTGCCATTCCGGAGGGATGTCGTGGGAGGTTTTAAAGATTCTTTTCACCTCTTCCGGAACGTTATCCACTCGTTGTACGGAACCTATGGCAACGATTTCCCGGACAAGCGCATCGGAATAAAAACCCAGCTTTCTGGCCATCCGGGTAAAAAAAGGATGGATCTCATAGAGGGTCTTTCCATCCAGGACGTGCCGTTCATGGGCCACAGCAAATAAGGGCTCGATACCGCTGGATGTCCCCGCGATGATACTGAGGGTGCCGGTGGGGGCGATGGTGGTGGTGGTGGCGTTTCGCATGAAGGGGGTCGCCGGATTGTCGAAGAGGCTGCCGGGATAATATGAAAAATTCCCCCGCTTTTTTGCAAGAGCGGCCGAGGCCTCCCGGGATTCCCTCCGGATGAACCCCATCACCGTTTCGGCCGCCGACTCCGCTTCCTCGGAATCATAAGGGATCCCCAAGAGGATCAGCATGTCGGCGAACCCCATGACACCCAGCCCGATCTTCCGGATCCCTTTGCTCAACTGCTCGATCTGAGGGAGGGGGTACCGGTTCACCTCCACCACGTTATCGAGAAAATGAACGGCCCGACGTACGGTCTCTTTGAGGCGCGTAAAATGGATCTTCCCCTTTGCCACCATCTTAGTCAGATTGATGGATCCCAGGGTGCAGGATTCATACGGCAATAACGGCTGCTCGCCGCACGGGTTGGTGGCCTCAATGGCGCCGAGATGCGGCGTCGGCTGGTTCTCGTTGATGCGATCGATGAAAATCACCCCCGGCTCCCCGGTTCTCCAGGCCGAATCGACGATGGAATCGAAGATTTTCTTAGCCGGCACCGATGCGACGGCCTTTCCGGTTCTGGGATTCACCAAGTCAAAAGGGGCCTCCTTTTCCAGAGCCTCCATGAATTCCCGGGTCAGTGCCACTGAAATGTTGAAGTTGTTGAGTCTTTTGAGATCGTTTTTCGCCGTAATAAAGGCTTCCACGTCCGGATGATCGACCCTCAGAATCCCCATGTTGGCACCGCGCCGGGTGCCTCCCTGTTTGACGGTCTCGGTCGCCACGTCGAAGACGGTCATAAACGAAATGGGGCCGCTGGAAATCCCGGCAGTGGAAAGGACCATGTCCTGCTGCGGCCGGATCCTGGAAAAGGAAAACCCTGTTCCGCCTCCGGCCTTGTGGATGATGGCGGTGTGCTTCAAAGTTTCGAAAATGCTTTCCATGGAATCCTCGATGGGAAGAACGAAACACGCAGCAAGCTGTCCCAGGCGCCTTCCGGCGTTCATCAGGGTGGGCGAGTTGGGTAAAAAATACAGGTGCATCAAGATTTCTTCGAAACCCCGGGCTGTTTTGGATGCATCGGTTTTCGGATCAAACTTCAGATCCGCAACAGCAACAGCCTGAGCCACCCGTTTGAACATGTCTTCCGGCGTCTCGATGACATTTCCGTCAGGGTCTTTTTTCAGGTATCGCTTTTCGAGCACCAGGCGTGCGTTGGGTGTCAGGGCTGCGGATTCTCGGACCTTTTTTTTGGATGGACTCATACCGGCTCCGCCTCTTTTAAGCTTTCTTTTAAGAATCGTGAAAAGGCCTCAACCAGGGGGGAAGGGGTTCGGTGGCGATGAAAGGTCAGATAGACCCCCCTTTTAAGGTTCAGCTTGTCCACCGATAGACTTTTCAGAGCGTTGGTGCGCAAATCCTCTTCAACCGCGATTTTGGACAGAATGGAAATCCCCATACGGCCCTTGATCCCTTGCCGAATCGCCTCCGTACTTCCCATCTCGGCAACCACTTTAAGGTCCTGGATGCGAATCCCGTTTTTCATCAGGCTTTCTTCGATGGAGGCCCGTGTCCCCGAACCTTCTTCCCGCATAATAAACGGTTCCGAGCGCAATGCCGACAGTCTGATTCGCGCCTTATTGGCCCATGGATGTTCAGGGAAGACCACCAAAACCATTTCGTCTCCCAGAAGGATTTCCTGAAAGATCCGTCTGTCTTTGACCTTCGCCCCCACTACTCCCAAGGCGAGAATGCCTTCCTGGATATCGCCGACGATCTGCATCGTGTCTCCGATCTTCAGGGAAACCGTCACCTGGGGATGTATAGCGGAAAAGGCACCGATGACTCGAGGTAAAAGATACGTCCCGGGAATCGTGCTGCCTCCGATCAGGAGGCGTCCTTTCACCTTACCGTGGAACTGGGCCAGGGCCGTTTCCATCTCGTCTTTTAACGCCGCAAGCCTCGCGGCGTATCGGAAGAGGATCCGGCCGGCTTGGGTGGGAACGGCTTCCTTGGCCAACCGGTCAATGAGTCGGCAGTTGAAATGGGCTTCCAGGTCTCGGATATGGCTGCTGACAGTGGGCTGGGACAGACGCAGGCTGTTTCCAGCCTTGGAAAAACTCTTCTGCTCCACCACCTTGGTAAAGACGATGAGATGCCATAAATCCATTGTCCCCCCGCTTTTTACCCTGTTGTTGTAAAAGCTGAGGATGTCCCAGATCCAAGGCGTCCAAGGGCGAAGCCGGTGTATTTTACTGCGAGCCCTTGGCAACGAAGGAGATGGGGCATCCTCGGCTTTCCCTCCGGGTAAAAAACATGACAAATTTCATTTGTTTTTAGAAGTCACTAAAAGTATCTTCGCGAACCATGCCTAAACGTATTCAAATTCCCTGTTATCATTATTTTTTTCTATACCTTGTCATATTTTTTATGCAACTGATGCGTTTGTTGGGTGAGGGCGATTGATGGAATTTCTCTTTTAATCGCCGGCTGACGATGCGAGGGACCATGTCGTCGATTTCGCCGCCAAATCGAGCCGCCTCTTTGATGATGGACGAACTGGTGAAAATCCATCGCAGTTCCGTCATCATAAAAACAGTCTGAATCTCCCGGTTGAACTTTCGGTTCATCAGGGCCATTTGAAATTCATACTCGAAATCGGAGACTGCGCGCATGCCACGAAGAATGGCTTGCGCCTTCTTTTGGACCGCGTAGTCTATAAGCAGTCCTTTAAAGGTATCGATTTCGACATTCGGAAATGCCTCCAGGCTGGCTTTCAGCATTTCGAGGCGTTCATCCACCGTAAACAAGGCTTTCTTTTGCGGGTTGATCAGGATAGCCACGATAACTTTGTCGAAAAGGGCGAGTCCGCGCTCGAGGATGTCCAAGTGGCCATAAGTGATAGGATCGAAGGAGCCGGGATAAATGGCGACGTGTTTCATGCCAAGGACCTTTGTGTTAAGAGGTGAGGGGGCGCTGTTCGATCCCCACGGAAACGATTTAACAATAGCCAAATTTGATGAAATCGTAATAACTCAAATTTGGGATGGCAAAGTAAAAACGCTTCAGATGCAAGGCGCGCAAATCCTGAAAATGAGGCGTACTTATGGGTACGCCGCAATGATTTACCCGGTTGAATCCTGCAAAGCAGAGCCGCAAAGCGGCATTCAACCGGGCAAGGATGCAGCGCAACGCAGCAGATGGAC
>PCSF01000139.1:4292-14152 GCA_002771315.1 Desulfobacterales bacterium CG23_combo_of_CG06-09_8_20_14_all_52_9
AATCCGGGTATTTGCATGGGCTCCTTTATCCCGTGCTCGACAACCACGACGGCTCCTTTTTGAAGGACACCGCTTTCATTGAGGTTTTGGAGGGCGGGGACAACGATGCCTTGATTATAGGGAGGATCCATAAAGACAAGATCGAAGGTGTCGGCAAATCCGGCCAGGCAGTGAAGGTTTCGACCGATGTCCCAGCGAAACACCCGTGATCGATCCTGCACCTTACACCGCACGATGTTTTTCCGGAGAGTCGTTACGGCACTTGGATCTGCATCTACAAAGATGGCGAACTGCGCGCCCCGGCTTAACGCTTCGATACCCAGGGCCCCGCTTCCGGCAAAAAGATCCAGTACCGTGGCGGACGACACTCTGTGATACAGGATATTGAAGATGGCTTCCCGGACTCGGCCGGAAGTCGGTCGAATGGAATCTCCCTTCAGGGAAAACAAAGAAGTCCCCTTCAGGTCGCCTGAAAAAATGCGCAGTCCCATTGACGGATTTTGGGTATCAAACAGCGATACGCAGAACGACAATCGACCCGAAATGCATTCGTTGGAATCCTCTCTTTCTGCCCAATTCCCAAACACATCACCCCTTGGGTCCCCGGATTATTTATTCTATTCTCAAACTCTTGATCGTGCGCTGAAGATTGCGGGAATCCATACCGATCCGTTTGGCGGTTTTCGCAATATCCCGTCGGCTTTGGAGGTATTTTTCTCGGATATATTCCCTCTCGAAGGCCCGGGTCGCTTTTTCCAGGCCGTCGATTGAGAACAGATCGGCCTCCCTGACTGCTTCGGGATGCGGTAAAGGGCCAGGGTTGTATGGCCTGGGGATATCCGAAACCTCAATCTCCTCTTTCTCCACCATAATGGACAGTCGTTCGATAAGGTTTTTAAGCTCCCGGACGTTTCCCGGCCAGGAATAGGCAATCAGCAGATCCAAAGCCTCTTGATGGATCCGTTTCCTGGGACTTCGACTTTCCCGGCTGAATTCGTCTAAAAAGATGTCCATGAGCAGGGGAATGTCTTCCCGACGTTCCCTCAAAGGCGGAACTTCGATCGGGATCACGTTGATTCGATAATACAGTTCCTCACGAAAGTTTCCTTTTGCTATTTCATTTTTTAGATCCTTGTTGCTGGCGGCGATCACCCGGATATTCAGGTGGAGCACTCTCCCGCTGCCGATTCTTTGAAACTGCTGCTCTTGAAGCACCCGCAGCATGGTGGCCTGGGTCTTCAAGGGCATATCTCCGATTTCGTCCAGGAAAATAGTGCCTTTATTCGCCAGCTCCAGCTTGCCGATCTTCTTCGCTGCAGAGCCGTTGACAGCTCCCTTTTCGTGTCCGAAGAGCTCACTTTCGATGATCACCTCGGGAATAGCTGCACAGTTGATGTCGATGAGGGGTTGATCCGATCGGGGACTGAAATGGTGAATGCTCCGGGCCACCAACTCCTTTCCGGTGCCGTTCTCCCCGGTGATCAGGATCCATTTATCCGTAGCGCCCGCGGCGGCGATCTGTTTTCTTAAGTTCACGATAGAGGGACTATTCCCGTTGATGGAATGCTTTTCGATGGTCTTTTTCCTTAAGTACTTGTTTTCCTCTTCCAGCCTCTGAAAATTGAGGGCGTTATTGATCGCGACGATGACCTTATCAATGGAGAGCGGTTTTTCGATAAAATCAAAAGCCCCCAGCTTGGTCGCCTTGACCGCTGTTTCGATGGTACCATGGCCCGTGATGATAATGACCTGGATGCCCGGATTGTCCTTCTTGATCTCTTTCAAGGTTTCGATGCCGTCGATGCCCGGCATCCAGACGTCCAGAAGGACCAGGTCCGGAAAATGCACGTCGATGATTTTGAGGGCTTCGTAACCATTGATGGCGGTGAGAACCTCGAATCCCTCATCTTCCAGCAAACCGCCGAGGCTTTGGAGGATGGAGGGTTCGTCGTCAACGATTAAAATGGAAGGGAACATGGGGTTGTCGACTCCTGTTGTATGGTTGCTGATGATGTCGCCGATTTCGCGTTTCTTTTTTTGAGAATAAACGGGCTATGCCGGGAGTTCAATAATAAATTTTGCCCCTCCGACGGGATTGTCCTGCACCCGGATCAAACCATTGTGCTCATCGATGATGGCGCTCACAATGGTGAGCCCCAGGCCCATCCCGCTCGTTTTGGTAGAGAATTTCGGCTCGAAAAGCCTTGTTTTATCTGCATCCGGGATCCCCTCCCCACTGTCGGTAATTTCGATGCGGACCCGCTTCAAGATAGGGTCGTAGGCTACGGCGATATGGATGTAACCGGTCTCCTTGATGGCATAGATGGCATTTTCGACCAGGTTGATGAGGGCTTGCTTAATCTGCTGGCGGTCGAGGTTCATCTGAGGGATGGCATCGCTTACCTGGATTTGAAAATCGATGTTCCGATATTCTTCTTTATAAAGGGAGACCGTTTCCTCGATGATGGGAATCAGTGCGTTGGGTTTGGGATTGGCAACGGGAAACCGCGCAAAAGTCGAAAACTCATCGACCAGATTCCGGATCACTTCCACATGCTCGGCAATGGTACGGGTGCACTCCTCGAAAACCGGATCCTGAATCTGATTTAAAAACTTTCGTTTCAGTCGCTGGGCGGAAAGGGCGATGGGGGTGAGGGGATTTTTGACTTCGTGGGCGATGCGACGGGCGACTTCCCGCCAGGCTGCCATGCGCTGCGCCTTTTCCAGTTCCGTGAGATCATCAAAAACCATCACCAGCCCCATGTGTTGATTTCGGTCGTCCTTCAGTGCGTTGATATGGATTAAAAAGCTTCTCGGCCTGCCTGCCACCGTCATTCTCAAAGGTAATTCCACCGCGCTCTTACTTGAAACCGATAGGCTTTCCATGATATCATCGGCAATGTTTAAATGCTTCTGGTCGATCAAATCTTTATAACTGTGGTTCACGATTTGGGTGGGAGTGAAGTTCAACATCTTTTCCGCGGATTTGTTGATGGTGGTGATACATCCCTCGGCATCCAGGGTGATTACGCCGGCAGAAACATTCCTGAGTACGATCTCCATGTATTGCCGCTTTTCTTCGATTTCGACGTTCTGCTCTTTGAGCATCCGGGCGGATTGTTCCAGCTGCTCACGGCTGACATTCAAGTCCTGAGTCATTTTATTGAATGAATCCACTAGGATGCCGATTTCATCGTCGGCAGGGAGGCCGATGCGAACATTGAGGTCCCCTTCCGCCACCCGACGGGTTCCTTCGGCCAGCTCCATGATGGGAATCGTGATGGATTTTGCCTGATAAAACCCAAACCAGATGGCGCAAAACATCACTAGAAGCGCCACGATGGAAAGGGTGATGTAATAGGTGATCTGGATCGGCCTTTTCAGCAGTGTCCTCTGACGATATTCCTCAAATCCCTTCGAAATGGAGGCCAGGTTTTCGGAAAGCTCCTCGGAAAGCAGAACCGACAGAACGATGAATCCTTCCGAAGATTCATTTTTTTCTCCATAAGGGATGCTTCCGATGGTCCTTACCAGTTCTCCCTGGGGGAGCGTCTCGATGAAGGAGTGAACACCTTCGGACCCCCTGTCTTTTTGCAGGTTGTCGGCAGATACAACCTTCAGGGGTATCATTTCCAAGGCCTGGGATATGGCATAGGTGAGCCGTTTCGAATTGGCGCTGTAGAGCTCTATGGCCGGGATGTTGAACTCCCGCTGAACCACCTGGGCATACTTGTCCAAAGCCTCGGCCTTCTTCGGGTCTAACAGCTTTTTTGAGGCAATCTGGTAGGCAATCCGTTCAACAAAATAGCGATTGTTTTCTTCCACATGATTATAGATCTGACGGCCCACAAGCAGAGAATTTTCAAGGGCCTGTTCCACCGGAACATTGAACCAGAACTCGATACTGGTGGTAATAAAATTGATGGAGAAGATAAAGAGGACGATGGTGGGCATGAGGGACAGCATAATAAATGCGAGCACGAGGCGGGTGCGCAGTCTGGCGCCGATGACCTTTTTTTTTCGGTCATAAAGGAGCTTAACCAGGTTTCTCAATACCAGAAAAATCAGCAATATCAGTAAGAGAAAATTAATATTGATCAGGATGAACATGAGGGTGGTGTTGGAGATGGGAAACGCCGAACCGAACTGGATCACCTTGGTTTCTGCGTATGTGAGAAGGGAAACAACCGCAGGGATGACCAGGATGAGGGCGATCTCTCTTTTACGCTTCCGCCGCTCTTTTTCAGGCAGTGTCGCGAAGGATTTTGTGAACCGGTTCAAGCGCATGGTTTACTCTGTTGTTGCAAGCCATGCCTAAACGTATTCGAATATCCTGTTATCATTCTTATTTTATATACCTTGTCATGTTTTTTATGCAACTGCAGGGTTTACATTCGGCATTCCGGCCATGGAAGGCCGTATGCGGCATTTTTGTTTTCCGCACCTGGGCCTGGAATCGATATTGAAACCATTTCAACGAGCGCATTCCCTGCTCCCGGTAACGGGAATATTTACAATCGATGATCCTAGATTGAAAAAAGTCTTTCAATCAGCGGTCAATAGATAAAATCCGTCGTATACCAGTCGGTCTCGAAGTCCCAGAGGGCGACGAAAAACAGCACGTAATGAAGATAGAAAGGAAGCGTGCGCTTGCTAAGCTCCGCTTTGGCCTGGATCTGATATTGCCGACCTTTTTCGAGGCGATTCAACTCAACGATTTTCAAGCTGTCGATTTCGGTCATCAGTTTCTGGGCCTCCAGGAAGGACCGGGTCTTTTGAGGCGAGGCGCTTTCCCAGGATCGATTCACGACAAATTCCTTCTTAAGGGGATTGTATCGTATGGTGTGGGTAACCTTCAACTCAGCGATTTCCTTATCTAACCAGAAGGTGCGATACTGATATAAATGGATGAAAAACGAAAAGGTCGCCGGCACGCCGCTGAGGATGGCGCTTTTCATGTTGTCCGGAAAGGCGCCTTCCACACGCAAATAAATGAGCAGATCGTCCCGGGTGTTGGTGACGATGATATGGGTGAGCCTCGCCTCCTGGGAAAAAACCGGACTTTGCATCAACAGCAAAACAGATAAGAAACAAAACACCTTTAATAAATTCCGCAGCAAGCGCGCGGTAAAACTCAATCCCCTCAAAAGAACACCTCTCCGTGAAAACGTCGGTCGGATCAACGGTATCGTAAGGTAACAAGGACCTTCATTCGGATCCGGCACACCGCATGTAGCTTACCGAACTAACCGATCCATACCGGATGTACGTTGAAATCGCAAGAATTTTTGGGCCATGGAGAGGGAATCAGGGCCTTTGAACGAAACAAGTTTCCCATGAATCCCGCCTCTTGAAGAACTCTTTGAGAAAGGCGTGGTTGAGTGCGTGACCCGATTTAGAGACCTTCAGATGCCCAAGGATGGGCATTCCCAAAAGGGAAAAATCTCCCAAACAATCCAGGATCTTGTGTCGGACAAATTCGTTTTCCCAGCGAAGTCCGTCTTTGTTTAGGATCCGATCCGAGTCGATGACGATGGCGTTTTCCAAAGAAGCACCCTTGGCAAAGCCATACAGTTGAAGGTATTCGAACTCTTGGAGAAACCCATATGTTCTGGCTTGAGCAATCTCTTGCCCGAATCCCTTCTCGGTCAAAACCAGGGAAAAAGATTGGGATTGAATGACCGGATGGTCATAATGAATATGGCACGAGATTCGAAATTCCGGGTACGGATGCAGGGCCACCGTTTTTCCGTTTTCGGAAAGCTCAATGGGCTTTTTGATCACAAAAAAACATTTGGGGCTGTCTTGCTCTTGAATCCCTGCTTCCAGGATAGACGCCGTGAAAGGGCCGGCGCTTCCATCCATTATGGGGATCTCGTAAGCATCAAGTTCCACCAGGGCATTGTCGATGGACAGGCCGGCGAAACTGGCCATCAAATGCTCGATGGTGGAAACGATGAATCCGTCATGACCGATGACTGTGGCCATGCTGGTGTCCACCACGCTGTTCAAATGGGCTGAAATGCAGGGGCTTTCCGGCAAGTCGATCCGCTTGAACCGGATCCCAAAATTGACCGGTGCCGGCTTGACGGTCAGACAAACCCTTTTGCCGGAATGGACCCCGATTCCGGAACAATGAACAGGTTGGGCTACGGTTCTTTGTTTGTAAGGTATCATCAACACCGTTTCTTCCCGAGCCGAGTGAAACCGGCATCGGAAAAATGGCTTTTTTATTTATTAGGTAAGCATCCATAGCAGTTACTGAAGGGCAGTTCAATACCGATCTTGAAAGTTCCCGCGTTTCGTTTGATTTCAATATCTGTTTCATAAAAAATTTGTCTCTTAAGAGGTGATCTGTTATATCCCTTGGCGGGAATTGGGATAAATATGGTTTCAAGGATTCAAAGCAGCGCATTGATGGGGATCGACGCCTACCGTGTAGAAGTGGAGGTAGACGTCTCGCCGGGGCTTCCGGCATTTACCATCGTAGGTTTACCCGAAACTTCCGTAAAAGAAAGTAAAGAGCGGGTCAAAAGCGCGATCACCAACAGCGGGTACGTCTTCCCAGATGACCGAATTACGGTCAACCTGGCCCCTGCTCATGTCAGGAAAAGCGGTACCGGTTTTGACCTGCCCATAGCCCTCGGGATCCTTTTCGCAAGCCGGTCGATTCCCAATCCGGAGCGATCTCAGCACTTGGTTCTGGGGGAATTGTCCCTTGACGGCCGAATCAAACCCATCGCCGGGGTCTTGTCCATGGTCATCACCGCCAAGGAAGCGGGACTTCAGGGAATCGTGGCTCCATACGAGAATCGAAAGGAAGCTTCCGTGGTGGACGACCTATCGGTCTTTGCCATCAAAACGCTTTCCGAGGCTGTTGAATTTTTCATGGGAACCCTGGATCTGATTCCTGAAACATCCGACCCGATAGATTCAGAGGAAACGGCAATCGAAGATGAGGTTGATTTTTCGGAGATCCTGGGGCAGGAACACGTCAAGCGGGGCCTGGAAGTGGCCGCAGCCGGTGGTCACAACCTCATCATGGTGGGTCCTCCAGGATCCGGGAAGACCATGCTGGCCCGGCGCCTTCCGACAATTTTGCCGCCGCTTTCCTTTGAAGAAGCCATAGAAACCACCCGTATTTACAGCGCGGTCGGAATGCTGAGAAAAGACCAGCGTCTGCTGACCCGCAGGCCCTTTCGCGCACCTCATCACACCATTTCCGATGCTGGGCTCATCGGCGGCGGTCATGCCCCTCGACCCGGAGAGGTGAGTCTCGCCCATCACGGTGTTCTCTTTCTGGACGAATTTCCTGAATTTAAAAAACCCGTACTGGAGGCCCTGCGCCAGCCTATGGAAGACCAGGAAGTGACCATTTCAAGGGCGGCCTCTGCATTGACCTTCCCTTCGGCTTTCATGCTCGTGGCCGCTATGAATCCTTGCCCGTGCGGATATCACATGGATCCCAAACATGAGTGCCGCTGCACGGACTCCCAGATCCTCAAGTACCGGTCTCGGATCTCCGGGCCCCTGATGGACCGCATCGATATTCATATGGAGGTTCCGGCGGTGCCACATAAAGAAATTCGCCGCGGAACCGGAGGGGAGCCCTCTGCGTCCATCCGAAAACGAGTTTCGGAGGCCCGAAGACTCCAAAGGGAGCGCTTCGGGAAAACCCAAATCACTTGCAATGCCAAGATGAGCAGCCGGCATATTAAGCGGTATTGCCCCCTGGATCCGGATTCCATGCATCTGTTGGAGATGGCCATGGATCGTCTGGGGCTTTCGGCAAGAGGCTATAACCGGATCATCAAAATCGCGAGGACTATCGCCGATCTTTCAGACATGGAAGCCATTGCACCAGCCCACGTGGCAGAGGCGATTCAATACCGGAGTCTGGACCGGGGAAAAAGCATGTCCTAAGTCCATCGGCACTTTACAGGCCCTCTGCCATATGCCATTTATTTTACCGATTTTACAAAGACCTGATGACTCTTACGGACTCCTGAAGAATGGTACCCAAAGAGGATTTTAAATGGAAGGATTTTACGGCAGGATATTGGAAATCGATGTGACCCGTCAACGGTTCCGAATCACTCCTATCGGCGACGATATCCTGGGACACTATTTAGGTGGCAAGGGGCTGGGATCTTATCTTCTCATGCAGTTCAATCCCGAAAAGATTTCTCCATTTTCGCCGCAAAACCGCTTGATTTTCGCCACAGGACCCATTACCGGAAGCCCGATCTGGGGCTCAAGCCGTTATGGCGTTTTCACTAAGTCTCCGCAAACAGGGTTTTATAGTGAGTCCTATGCCGGAGGAAAGGTACCGGAAGCCGTCGATGCCGCCGGGTTTGATGCCGTCATGATTTTCGGGAAAAGCGACGAACCCATCATCCTCGGTGTTTGCCCGGACGGAGTGACATTCTATCCGGCCCAAGACATTTGGGGAATGGATACTTTTGCCGCCGAAGATGCTGTCCATGAACGATTCGGCCGAACGCTAAAAAAGGGAGAAAAAGCCGGAGCGGTGGTGATCGGACCTGCAGGAGAAAACCGTGTTACCTTTGCGGTCATCGAAAACGACTACTGGCGCTCGGCAGGCCGCACCGGTGTCGGGGCCGTCATGGGGAGCAAGCGTATCAAAGCCATCCTCTTCAGGGGCTCAGAACGCCGCAAGCTTCATGATTCCGAAGGTGTCCTCCAGTTTTCCAAGGAGTTGGCCAATGCGGCAAAAGAACATCCGGTTGTCATTGCGTTCAAGTCATGGGGTACGGCCAACATGGTGGAAAGGACCATCCGGGCCAATGCGTTTCCCACACGCTACTGGTCCCGGGGATCTTTAGCCCGTTGGGAAAATATCAACGCTCAGGCGCTCCATCGAGAATGCCGGGTGACGCCCCGCGCCTGTGCCAGGTGTTTCATCGCTTGCGGCAGGATGAGTGAGATTCTCGCCGGCCGACATACCGGCCTGAAAATCGAGGGACCCGAGTATGAAACGATTTTTGCCTTCGGCGGCCTTTGCATGATCGATGACATCAAAGAGATCGCATACTTAAACGACCTCTGTGATCGCCTGGGCATGGACACCATCAGCGCCGGGAACTTATGCGCATTTGCCATCGAGGCCTCCCGGAGAAAACGCATCGACCTTTCTATCGATTACGGGGACGTGGACGGCATTGCCACACTTTTACACCAGATCGCCGGAAGGGAAGGCGTCGGAAACGACCTGGCCGACGGCACCGTGAAAGCGGCTAAAAAATGGGGCTTGGAGGAGATCGCCATCCATGTTAAAGGTCTGGAGCCGCCCGGTTATGACCCTCGCGTGCTCAAAGGAAGCGCTTTGGCTTTTGCCGTTTCGGACCGGGGAGCTTGCCATCTGAGGGCGATGTTTCATAACCCGGAACTGAGCGGGCTCTTTAATCCGGATGAAATTGAAGGAAAGGCAGCCCACCTCATCGAGGATGAAGATCGGTTGACCCTGATGGACACCCTCATCCTGTGCCGCTTTTACAGGATTCTTTACCCATGGGAAAAGATGGCCGATTTCTTCGGCCTCGTCTGCGGGATCCGAACCGATCTGGAAGGATTGCGAAAGCAAGCCAATGACATTACCACGTTGATCCGTCGGTTCAACCTCCGGGAAGGGCTGAAATCCGATGACGATCAACTTTCAAAAGGGTTTTTTCGAAAAGACCTGAATGGCATCCGTCCCCTTGATGAAGCCCAGGTCAGGAAGATGGTCCAGGATTATTACCGCCTTCGAGGATGGAATACCTCCGGCGTCCCGGTGTAATCCCTCTCACAAACAGCCGCAACAAATGGAATCCGTGCATATTCCCTGCAAGTTATCTCTA
>PCSF01000116.1:0-209 GCA_002771315.1 Desulfobacterales bacterium CG23_combo_of_CG06-09_8_20_14_all_52_9
CCTTGAGCCAAGAAACCTACGTGGACTTGGCTTGCGATTTCTTGGAGCGCATTCCTGCCGATGTGGTGATCCAGCGCCTGACAGGGGATCCCCATCCCGAAGAACTGGTGGCGCCCGATTGGTGCCGGGACAAGGCCGGAACCCTTGCCAGGATCCGAAAGACTCTGGAAGAGCGGAATTCATGGCAAGGCAAATATTGCCGATATCCG
>PCSF01000116.1:256-2511 GCA_002771315.1 Desulfobacterales bacterium CG23_combo_of_CG06-09_8_20_14_all_52_9
GTCCGATACCTGTTCTGACTCCAACGTCTTCCCGTTCATTTGAAATCGACGCAACATCGATCTGCCACAATTCACATAGACCTCGCGTTCAAACAAACCGGCCGGGATAGGAAGGTCGCAGAACAGACTACCGGATTTTTTGGTTCCGTCAATGCTGAGCGCAACGAAGACACCGCGACATTTACAGTCCGAAATTGTGTTAATCAGCTCCTGGAGGTCGAATGCTTGAGCGCCGTACAGAATAGATTGGCTGTGGTGATATGGCGGATCACAATAGATAAGATCCCCTTCTTTCGCCATATTCATTGCTTCCCGGTAATCCATGACCTCAAAAGAACAATCCCTAACGCGCAGATGCCACTCATGCACGCGAGCGTCGAATGCTTTCGGAGGAATTGGTCGATGTACTCCGCATGGCGTTGACATGTACCCATCAAACTGGCGGAATCGTACCACGCCGCCATAGCAGGCACGACACAAAAATAATAGATCGGCTCCGTTGGGATGAGTGTTGTAACTATCCTTGATTTGTTCGTAAATACTTTTCTTATCAGAATGTTGGAGTCGATTCCACCTCTCTTCATACCACATTTTTAGAGACTCGGGATCACGTATAAGCGTTTGCCAGATTTCAATAAGGGGACGAAAAATATCAGAACCAAGTCCGTCGGAGGGAGCCAGTGTCGCCAAGACCGCACCGCTACCGAGAAACGGCTCAAAATACCGGCCAAATTTTCGGGGGAAGCAAGAGACGATATCAGCAGCAAACCGTTGCTTATTGCCGATCCATTTGAGCAGTTGCCCGCCGGGTGCCTCAACAGCAGTCTTATCGTAGGCCTTAAACAATCCAAGTTGCATATAGGGAAACTACACCAACCCGACGATCCTTGCAAGAGGAATATTCCATTTTGGGATAATAACTCCTGTTCATATAATATGCAGCCGTGAAGAAGACCATATATACCGAAGATCAAAAACGTCTACGGAACCTCCTGAAATCAGCCCGATTGGAAGCGGGCCTTACGCAAGAACAGTTGGCCGAACGTCTCAGTGTCCCGCAGTCATTTGTGAGCAAATACGAATCAGGGGAGCGCAAGCTTGATTTGATCGAACTTCGCAACATTTGTAGGGCTTTGGGGATTTCACTGCTATCCTTTGTGCGACAGTTTGACGAGTCACTATAATGAAACCTGATACTCGTTTTCTGAACTTGCCGAAGGACTTTTGGGCCCATGTCCGCCTGATCAGCGAGCAGTTAGGCTATACTGCTCGGGGAACCCACCAGATAAAAATTCCCTCATTCGAAGATCAGATCCGTTCGCTTGAGGCACTCGGAATGTCCAATAAGAAAATCGCGGATGAACTAGGCCAACCTTCCATTTTCGGTCGATTGTCGTCAAACGGCTTCCCGAACTTGTTGATGAATGGCTTGAAGTTCTGACGAGAAAATAAGACCACCGAACACGGCGTTCAAGCGAACGGGCAAGGAACAGTGACGGTTTTTCAGATTCGCCGTTGCGCCAGTTGCTTAACTTCATTCGTTAGACACCCAATGGGGTATGGATTTTTGATCAAAGGAGTTATCATCGGATTCTCCATCGCCGCTCCGGTCGGACCCATCGGAGTACTGTGCATCCGGCGGACGCTGGCCGACGGGAAAACGGCCGGTCTGATCTCGGGACTGGGGGCCGCCACTGCCGACGCCGTCTACGGCTGCATCGCCGGGTTCAGCCTGACGGTCATCTCCGATCTTTTGATCGGCCTCCAGATGTGGCTCCGGGTTGGCGGCGGCCTTTTTTTATGCTTCCTCGGAATTCGAACCCTCTTGGCGCGGCCCGCTTCCCAGGCTGCCGTGGCCGGCGGCAACGGACTTTTATCCGCCTATGTTTCCACTTTTATCCTCACCATGACCAATCCCATGACGATCCTTTCCTTTGCGGCCATATTTTCCGGCCTGGGGATTGCTTCGGCAAAAGGGGATTTTTTATCCGCGGGGCTTCTGGTGGCCGGAGTCTTTTCCGGATCGACCCTTTGGTGGTTCCTTCTTTCCGGGGGAGTGGGGCTGTTTCGTTTGCGGTTCGATCCTGAGCGACTGTTATGGGTAAACCGGTTGGCCGGTATTATCATCGTGAGTTTCGGAGTGCTCGCGCTCGTCGGTGTGATCGGTTAAAAGTTTCAAAACTATCACTTTAGGGATTCGGTTCGGGAAAACGCGGGGGAATTGGCGGAGGAGAAATAAAGGGATTTTCGCCTAT
>PCSF01000094.1:0-1451 GCA_002771315.1 Desulfobacterales bacterium CG23_combo_of_CG06-09_8_20_14_all_52_9
ACGATGTTCAGCATCTATCAAATAAAAACCAGGCACAAGCCCTTCTACCGTGTTGGCAAAAAAGCCGCAAGCAAGCACGCCTTCATAAGGCGGCAGCGCCCGATGACCGGCGGCTGCAGAGGCCACCAGATCGATAAGGCTTGCAAACACTTCTTTTTTCAATTCCATTGGGATGAAATTTCGATGGGAACGCCGGTTCAAGACGCTTTGAGCAAAAGTCGATCCTGCGGCTTCGGCTTTGGGCTGAGGAAGGGAATCCCAGGAAGAAATCTTGATTCCAAATGCATCCATCATGGGGCCTTGGGGTCGTGCGCCGAGGCGAATCGTGCTGCTGGATATATGGATATCGAGGATCTCGGGAAATGTCGTTTCCCTTGCCGATACAATGCTTGCATCGGCGACTTCGGGTCCCAGAGGAGAAAGGGGAGGGGGCTTTCTTTTCGTAGGCGCTTCTTTTCCCGTCAAGGGAATTTCGGCCAGGCAGACCTCCTTTGCGGGGTCAAATCCCATGAGTAAAAGGGCCTCTTCATCGTTGAAGTCCAACGAGACGGCAGGCGTCAGCCGATAGACCCCCAGAGCAAGAACGAGGTTTTCGATCAAATGGCCGGCATCCAACAGCACATAGCGATAGGCCCGCTTGCGATATTTCCAGCTGCTCCTAAAAAAAATGCCGGACACGTAGAATGTCAATGATTTGTCAGAAATCGGGATGTCATTGGAAATCGGGCCCAAGGTATGCCGAAAGTCCCCCGATCGAAGCGGTACGAGGACATGCCGGGTCGTGTCGAAGTGGTACAAGCCGGTGGGAACACCTTCCATATTCCATGCGCCCACATAGATTTCCGCAGGGTAGAGGGCTCCGGCCGATGGAACGCTCCGGAAAAAGAAATCTTCTCCAATCGCCTGGCGCCGAGCGGTAAGTCCGTAGGCAAGAAAAAGTACGGTGGAGAGCTGGACTGCGGCAAGGCTTTCGGCACAAGTCGCGCCTTCAATTTGGCAAGCGTAAAGCGAACGTAGAGAGATCTTCGGAAATTCGAACTCCCGGGGCAAGGGGATGGAATTGTGCCCTTCGTAAAACTTATAGGTGTGCGGTAAGTTAGTCCAGTCCAGTCCGCCGCCTTGCATGCGATCCCTCTCGTAGCTCGTTAAATGATGATAACCTGAAGCCGTCTGCTGCATGGGCATCTCCTGTTCATTGACCAAGTGAAGGATCGTTTTTCTCTCCCGGTTCTTCAAGCGAGACTCGGTATTTACGCACAAAGTCGACGGGGTGATAAGAAAGCTTGGCTTTTCTCAAGCCCGGGTTATCGAGGTCCTGCTCCCGATTTACCAGGCGGAACGCATTTACGTGATGTGAAAGAAAAAGCTGGTTGATGGCTTGGTAGACCCCTGGATATCCGGGATCTCCTTTTTCAAAATGGATCAAGAGCGTATCCGAATCGAGCCTTTCT
>PCSF01000094.1:1491-10033 GCA_002771315.1 Desulfobacterales bacterium CG23_combo_of_CG06-09_8_20_14_all_52_9
CGCCTCCTAAAAGATCTCTGAATTGAGAAAATGTGCCGAGGACCCGGGTGATGGCCCGATTTTCGGCATCGAGAACCTCGGAGGACTCGCAATCGCGCCAGGTGCACCAGTTTTCCTGCATTAAGAGGGCATCCGCGATCCGGTCATTTTCAACCGGCACATATTCAAAGGTATGTTTTTTGACGAACTGATTGACCAGGTTTTTCTTTGTGTGAAACCGGTTTCCTTTGAGGAGCACCATGTCTTCCATACGGTACAGGTAATCCCAGTTTCCTCTCTCTTCTTCAAACCGGAGACGGCCGGGAAAGGCGGTTTCCCAAGGTTTTAGGAGCTGTTCCGGGACCCGGGTGAAAACGGTGCCGGGGTTCCCCAGGCGCTGGAAATACTGCGGCCAGTCGATTTCCCCCCAAGGGCCGACAGGCGCCCACAGGATTGGTCCGGGGCGATTCTGTCGGATCCAGATCAGGGGATCATGCCAGGCCCATTGAAGATCATAGGCCTCTTTCCAACCCCACAGGTTGACCAGACTGTAATCCGATCCTTTTTGCGGCGTTTGGGAAAGGCGTTGCCGGTATGCGTCCATTTTTTTCAGCAAAATGGGTTCAAAAGCAAGCAGGGTCATGGCGAGCTTCTCCATTGAAGTCGGGTTTTCATGGGGCCAGGGCAATCCTGAGATCCATCACGTTGGTATCCGTGGGACCGGTGATCACCAGATCATCTAGAACCTTGAAAAAAGGATAGGCGTCGTTGTTATCGAGATGCCGCATGGGTTCCATTCCCATGGCATGGGCCCTGGAGACGGTGATATCGTCTGCCACAGCTCCTGCCGCATCGGTGGGACCATCGGTGCCATCGGTACCGGCGGAAAGCATGACGAGGGGGCCGCATCCGGCAATTTCTAAAGCTGCCTGCAGGGTAAACTCCTGATTTCTTCCACCCATGCCATTCCCGGTTACCTTCACTGTAGTTTCCCCTCCTGAAAGGATACAAGCGGGAGGAGGGATGGGGTTTCCGGTGCGATGGATCTCCCTGGCTATGGCGGCATGAAACCGGGCCGCTTCCCGGGTGTCTCCTTGAATCGTGGATGAGAGAACCAGTGTGCGGTACCCCAGACGCTCCGATGTTGCTTTCGCAGCAGAAAGCGCTTCTGAATTACTTCCGATGATCCGGTTTTCCGTTTTTTCAAATATCGGTTCCCCCGGCTTGGGAGTTTCCGGGGTATTCCCGGAAAGGCCTCTTTTGAGGAGAGCCATAATGGATGGCGGAATGCGTTTTCCCAAGTCGTATTTGGATACGATGTTCAAACAGTCTGCGAATGTGCTAGGGTCCGGAACCGTAGGTCCGGAAGCGATGACGTCCAGATCGTCTCCAACGACATCGGACAGGATCAAAGCTATCAGCCTTGAAGGATAGGCGGCTTTGGCCAGTCGGCCTCCTTTGATTCCGGATAGATGTTTCCGAATCGTATTGATTTCATGAATAGTTGCCCCACAGTTCAATAACCCCGATATTGTATCCCGTTTGTCTTCAAGCGAGATTCCCTCAATAGGGAGCGGAAGAAGGGCGGATCCGCCGCCGGAGAAAAGGGCGATGATCAGGTAATCGGGTCCGGCCCTTTGGACCATTTTCAGAATGGCGGATGCGCCTGCAACGCCTTGGGCATCTGGAATGGGATGACCCGCTTCGGTCAGGTGGATCCGGGATAGCGGATGGGTATGTCCGTATTTCACAATAATACGCCCTTTTTCAATGCGCTCACCCAGAACATCCTCTACCGCCTTTCCCATGGCCGCGGATGCTTTTCCGGCACCGATGACGATACACCGGCGAAAATGGGAAAAAGGGACAACCGGGTAATCTAAAAACAAATGATCCCCTTCCAGACGAAGGTGTCTGCGGACGGCTTTCCCCGCTTCTACACCACCCAGAGCCTGTGAGAAGATGGTCAATGCATCTTTCCGTGCTTTATTGCGCCTTTGAGAGTCGCAATCCATGAAGTGCCTGAAAGAAAAAGTTACCTGCTATGCCACATTTTCAGCCCTATTTTGGAAACGCCGCATGGAAAAGGCGTTTTTCCGTTAAGGGTGCGCGAAATTCACTACCTTTCAATCGCTTCTCGTGTCAAGACTCAATCTTGGATGCCAGAAGCGCGAAAAATTCCAGAAGAGCGCGATCGTCCAATGGACTTGACTTTACGATGGTACCCGGTATGATACCCGCTCAATAGCATCACAGACAGGAAAATCATCCTATCTCGGAGGGCCCATGTACTATCCAAAAATCTATCAGAAGTTCATTAAGCGATATCCCGATCTCTTCGAATCTTTTAAGGCGTTGGGTCATCAGTGCCGGAACGCCGGACCGATACCCGAAAAATATCAGAACCTGATCAAGCTGGGTATCGCCATCGGCGGCGATTCACGAGGCGCCGTGATGTCAGGAACACGGAAAGCTCTTCAATCGGGCGCCAGTCCGGAGGAAATATTCCACACGGTCCTGCTTTCCTTGACCACCACAGGGTTTCCCAACATGATGGGGGCCATGGCCCTGGTTGATGAGGTGATCCGGAGCACTTCCATCGACGGGCGTGAAAAAGATCGATAAGGTCACAACCGGCATCCATGGAGGCTCCCCTGAAAGAGCACGCCACGGCGTTTCTGAAGTATCAATTCCTGATGGCCATGCCCGGCTTGAGAGATCCCAATTTTGCTCAAACAGTCACCTGCATCTGCGAGCATTCGCCCATGGGGGCCTTCGGATTGATCATCAACCGCTTGCATCCCGTGCTGACGGCAAAGGCGATTTTTGACGAACTTAATCTTCAATATCGTCAGGAGATCGATTCCATTCCCGTTTTTTGGGGAGGTCCTGTCCATGAAGGGGAGGTTTTCATCCTTCATGGACCGCCGCTTCAATGGGAGGGATCCATTCGTATCTCTGCGACACTGTCCATGAGCAACACTCTCGATGTCCTTCGTGCGATAGTCATGGATCAAAAGCTGTCTGGGTTCATGATCACGCTGGGATGCGCGGGATGGGGACCCGGGCAACTGGAGTCGGAAATTAAAGCCAATGCCTGGCTGACCGGTCCCATCAAGGAAGGGGTTATTTTCGATACACCGGTTGAAAAAAGGTGGGAAGAGGCGATGAGGGGAATTGGAATCGATCCATCCCTTTTAGCCGAAACGGCCGGACATGCATGAAACACAAAAGAAGAGGTTATGAACCATCAGCCAATTGATGTGCTTGGGGTTTCGGCTTTTGTTTGGGCTTTCTTTTCTTTAAGCAGACCTTGTCTTTTCTAACAAAAGCGCAGAGCTTGGGATTGTAATATTCTTTACAATTTAAAGGATTATAAAGAGGACATTCGGGGTGCTTTTCAGACATGGACCGGGGTTCCCTTCACTATTTGTTCGCATATGGCATCATTATCGGTTGTATAAATATCTTTTTACCACAGATCGCCTTATTTGGCAAGTCTCCCTGTCGGCCGCCCTCAAGTGGATCCTTTTCGATAAGCCATGCCGTATCTTTTTTGAACACCTTTTAAATCTTTCCCGGAAAGGCCGTTTTGACGTGTCATGAGGCAAACCCATAGCGAAATGCGCAATGAGCTTCTGGATGCCGATCAGGGACTCATCCACTTACTCAATCGTCTGAAGTCGCTCCCCCACGTTGCCGACGACGCATTTGAGGAATGGGAGTCCGTCTGCACCGCCGTTCAAAAGCAACTGGTTAAGGAGACGGTTCGCGTTGCCGTCGTCGGCGCCATCAAATCCGGGAAAAGCACCCTTGTCAACGCCCTTTTCCAGGGGGATTTCCTCAAGCGAGGAGCCGGAGTGGTCACTTCCATCGTGACGCGAATCCGGTCAGGGAAGCGCCTGCGCGCCAGGCTCCATTTCAAGACCTGGGACGAAGTGAATGATGATGCCCGACAGGCCCTGATCCTTTTCCCTCGCCAGGACGGATTTCCAGATCGGGAAGCCTTCGATATCCGACAAAAAGAGATCCGGGCCGGTTTGAAAAAAGCCCTGGAGTCCCTGGACTCGGAGCAGCTTGTAACGACGGAGACCCGTAATATTCACAGTGTTGTCCTGGCTTCTTACCTGAAAGGCTACGATCGGGTTTACGATCTCCTGTCATTTCCCACGAGCTTTCGGGAATTCGCGGATGCGGATTTCGAAAAGCATCGGCTGTTTGTCGGTGACGAGTCTCTTGCAGTTTATTTAAAGGATGTGATGTTGGAGATCCCCGCCGATCGTTTTGAAAGCCATATCGAGATCGCCGATTGCCAGGGCAGCGACGCCCCGAATCCCCTCCATCTGGCCATGATCCAGGATTATCTCGCATCGACCCATCTGATCATTTACGTCATCAGCAGCAGGACCGGAATCCGCCAGGCGGACATCAAATTTCTTTCCATGATCAAAAAGATGGGGATACTCGACAATGCCCTTTTTGTGGCCAATTGTGATTTCAATGAGCACGATTCCATTGAAAACCTGATGGAAGTTGCGGAAAAAATCCGGAAAGATGTTGCGTTTATCCGACCGGATCCAAGTCTTTTTACCTTCTCCGCTCTGTTCAACCTTTTTTCATCGGACAAGGATGGCCTTTCGGAAAAAGACCGCAGCCGGATGCTGCAATGGGAAAAGGATGAAGGACCGCTCTCGTTTTCCAACGACCAGACCCGACGATTCGAATCCGAGCTTTTTAAACTGATTCATGGGGATCGGTCGCGGCTCCTTTTGAAAAATCATGTAGAACGGCTCTGGATATTGTCTTCCGGAATTTATCGATGGATTCGGATCATGGAAAAAGGGGCCACCCAGGGTGCTTCCGATGTCCGACAGATTATTGAAAAACTTGAGAAACATCAAGAACGCGCGGAACAGGTCAAATCCGTGATTCAAACCACTCTGGACGGCGCGGTTTTAAAACTGAAAGGGAAATTGAGATCGGACATCGACCGGTTTTTTGATACCGGTCCATCGGGGATCGGCAGCCGGATCATGAGGTTCATCCGGGAATGGGAGCCGTCTTACGATCGATATCGAAGCTTAATGGAAAAAAACGGTTTTTCTCAAGCCCTATATCAACTATTTTCGGATTTTAAAGAAGGCCTGGATGTATTTATCGCCGAAACCATCAACCCTGAGGTCATCCGCTTTCTCAAGGATGCCGAGGCAAAGATAGCCGGTCATTTTGCGGGCATGTCGGCTCCTTTTGAGGCCATGGTCCGCGACGCACTGGAAGAATACAATCGGAGCATGGAGACTCTGGGCATCCCTTCATCCGTGGATTCGCCGTCAGGGCCTGTGAAGGTGGACATGGAATGGATCCGGGGGAGCGCCGGGATCCGATTGCCCGAAAATGAATTGGCTTTGCGCTACTCCGCCAAGATCCGCTCCGATGCATTCTTGCATTTCGGCTTTTTTTCCTTCACCGGATGGGTCATGAAATTGCTCAAAAAGACAGCGCCCGACGAACGGGCCAAAGGGATTCAGTCCCTGCAAAAAGGAGTGCTGCGCATGAAGCGGGAGACTGAAAAATCCATTTCCCTCCACTTCAAAGACTATCGTGAAAACATTAAGTTTCAATATATCTTCAAACTTTCGGAAGCGGCGTCTCGATACCTATTGGACACGTTGATTCAACGCTTACAAGACTATGCTTCCACTCTGATCCTTTTGGGTCAGACCGCGGATGGACGACGGCTCGAGGGATCGCAAGCACTGGAAACCATTCAATCGTCAAAAGCGATAGCACTTGATATCCAGGAGCGAATACTGCAGATACGAGAGAGGATCGAGGGAATCACCCAATAAAAGGAGGGCGCATGGAAGGTACTCACAATTGCCGGACGATTGCCATCGCAAACGAAAAAGGAGGTGTGGGAAAGACGGTGATGACCATTAACCTGGGTGCCGCGCTTTCCTTGAAAGGGAAAAGGATCCTCATTGTGGATGCCGATCCCCAGGCCAACGCCACTCGAGGTTTGGGGGTGAGCACCCCGGAAGGGATGACCACGGTCTATGATCTCATGAAGGATCCGGCGATCCGCTCAACACGGGAGCTAGCTATAAAAACCCGATGGGATCGGCTGGATTTGATCCCTTCCACGGTGGATCTTGTCGGTGCCGAAGTGGAACTGGTGGATATCAAAGGACGGGAATACCGATTGAGAGAGGCTCTGGAAGGCCTGTCGGAATCCTACGATTTCATTCTCATCGATACGCCTCCGAGCCTTTCCCTTTTGACGGTCAATGTGTTCGCATGTGCTCGGGAAATCCTGGTTCCCTGCCAGACCCATCCGTATTCCTACGATGCCCTAGAGGAGCTTTTCGACACGGTTTCAGCCATCGGGCAAGAGATCAACCCAGACCTTTCGATTATTGGAATCGTGGCGACCTTTTTCGATGCCCGGACCCGGGTCAGTCACCGCATCGTGGAGAAATTGAAAGAGGATCCCCGATACGGCCCCCTGCTTTTCAACTCACAAATCAGGGTCAACACCACTATCGCAGACAGCGCTCTTTCCGGAAAGCCTGTCCTCTTTTATCGTAAAGGCAGCTTCGGCTCCATCGATTTCATGCAGTTGGCGCAAGAGCTCTTGGAAAAAAAGACCTGACGCGAAGCGGAGATTTACTCCTCATTTTGGCTTTGCCGATGAAACCGGTTCCGCCTTGAGTCGTTCGAGATTTGCCCGAGCAAACTCGATGCTCGGATCCAAATCCAATGCCATTTCATAGTATCGGATAGCTTTCTTTTTTTCTTTCATCTCCAAGTAGTTGGACGCAATATTGGCGTAATCGATGGCCGATGTGGGATCCAGTTTTAACACCTCTTTGAAATGCCGGATCGCCGTTTCATGCTCCTTGAGTTTGAAGTGGCAAAACCCTAAAAGATTGTGCAGGTCCGTCCGCTCGGTATCATGGCCTATCCCTTCCTGAAGGGCGCCGATGGCTTCCCGATATCGACCCAAATCTTTGAGGCAGACCCCCATAAAGGCATAAATACTGCATAAGTCCTCAGCGTCAGGGGCCAGGTCGAGGGCGCGTCGAAAGTGGGATAACGCCCTTTCCGGATCGTTCAAAGTCAGGTGACAGGATCCCAGGTAGAATTGGATGTAATGCTTTAAAGGAAGCTTTTCGGCCATTCGGTTCAGCTCAATAATTGCCTGCCCAGGGGGGAGATTTTCGGTCAAAAGCTTGGCGCAGAACATCCCCACGCTGCTTCCAATGGCCCGTTCCCTGAAGTGGGCGCCGGGGATGATCGTGTAAAAAGCGGGGATCTTCAACAACGGGTGAGTAGTGTCGATGACGAGCACGTCCATCTGTTTTTGCGACAGGGCCTCGACGCATCGCATCACCTCGACCTTAAGGTTTGTGTCCGAAATGTCCGGCAGCTGAGAAATCTCCACTATGGCCGGTGCATGAGTGATAAACGGGATTTCTGAAAGACTTCTGGGTTTAGGGAGACCGCTGGCAATATAGTTGGACGATGTGTTGAAATCGCCGGCTAGTTGGGCCACCTCGGTAAGCGCCCGGCTCAGAGCCTTCTGGGGGTTCGGCGTGGTGCCGGCTGTCCAGACAATCTCGCTTTGTCCCGGAAATGTCTCCGGATCCATGGCCAAAACCCCTACGGTAGGAATTCCCATGTCGAGGGTAAAATCGGAAATAAAGAGTTTCACGCCGATCCGTTCATACTTTGCCAGCATCTCCAGGACAGTCGGATCCGTGACGCCTTTCATCGACAGTATCGGCACCGGCGTGGCGTCTCGGCTCACCAATGCCGAGACATGGCGTTCCACCACCTCACAGATGCCCTGGCAGATAGCTTCTTCTGCACAGTTACCGGCTGAAGGACCGTTGAACGCATTGATGGCATAGAACCAATCGAAAGGGACCTGGCAGGTTTCTCCCCGGGTGAGATTGTAAGCGCTTGTCCATTTTAAGGGGAGGGATTCAAACAAGCGGAGTCCGATTTCAAGTTCGTCGCTTTCATCGTGAACGCTTTTTGCGATCAGAGAAAACGGGATAGCTTCTTTTTTAAGGGTGGAAAGGCTTTGAAGCGAAAAGTTGGCCTCGCTTTTCATGAAACAAAAGAAGCTGAACCGTTCAATAAGCTCCATCACCGCACTGGCCTCGGCCTGCTCCGGGGTGGCACCTTTTCCCATCTGTTTTCGGGTTCCGGTCACGGATTCGGCGTCATGACCACAGATGCTAAAAAAGACGGGGATTCCCAGCCTGCCATTATCGACCCGTGCCGTTTCCTCGAGGATTTTCAATCCGATAGCCTTCATTTTTTCTTTGACGTGCCGGACCGTTTCTTGGGGAGGCAACAATTTGTCTTGGTCTAACGTAAATCCCTTGATGGCGTCTTTGAGAAAGCGGTTTTGTAACTGCATGAAAAATTTCCTGAAAAAATGGGTTGCCCTGATTTCCATCGGATGATGGAAGCCGTGTCGGGATGGTATTATATTTTCACGGTATGCAATACAAGGCTTTTTTTCATTGACCCGTTTGGAACCGCATGCTAT
>PCSF01000022.1 GCA_002771315.1 Desulfobacterales bacterium CG23_combo_of_CG06-09_8_20_14_all_52_9
CCTTTGAAAGTGCGATTTTTTGAATTATTTGCGGATTATTCGCGTCATTCGACATCTTCCCGATGACGGCGAAAAGCCACGCCTAAAACCCACGCCTAAAACCCACCTCTCAGCGAATGGGGAAAAGTTTCTTATATTCCCTGATGTCTGTCAAGGTTTTTCTTCATCTTTTTTTGTCGTGTCGGCGCCCGGCGCATAATCACCGGGAACATCCCGTGCCACCTGCCGAATACGTCAAGGGAATTTCAAGCAGCTTCAGGATTTCTCTCTGCAGACTATTCGGGACGTCGCAGAACACCTCCTTGACCTCGCCGTTTTCCCGCAATTCGTGTCTGGAGATTCTTTCCAGGGACTCAAGAATCTTTTCCGCCGAAGGCCGGCGGCATTCCCGGTTCTCAGGATAAATCGGAATGCTCCTGACCCCGTTTTTCTTCATGGCCGCCCGCATGTTGCGTTCGAGAAGCCCGTAGATCATCAGCGCCAGATAATACAGGAACAGCAACGCTTCTATTCTCTCCGGCGTTTTCAAGCGCATTGGAGCGACAGCCAACACCGACTTCAGGTAAGCATGGCGTTTTTCGAGATTCGGTTGATACTTGTAATGGCGCAGGAGACGCTTCATATCGAGATCGCCGATATTCGTGATGAGCGGGAAAAATCCGTCCGCGTTGGCCGCTTTTCTCAAGGCGGTCTCGTCCACGGACCATTCCAGGCGGTAATATGTTTTGCGGATATGTTTGTATCGTGTGTTTGGGCCGCTCCGGCCGCGAGTGGATTTCGTCTGCTCGCGCTTGCGCACGGCTATGACGCGGAAGTCGATGAACTCCCTCGTGTTATGTTCGGCAAGGAGTTTTTCCAGCCGCGCTTCAATGGCTTGCCCGGTTTTCAACGCATACTTGTTCAACCCGCGAGAAACTGAGCGCAGATGTCCCCGGGTTTTCTTGAGGCGATCCTTTCTGCTTTGCGCGTCTATCTTTTGTTTTTGCGAGCTGCGAATCCAGATTATCCGATAGCCTTCTTCGGACATGAAGTTTCCGGATTCGTAACCGTGATAATGATCGGAACCGTTGCGCGGCGACTGATGCCGGTACCACAGCGGCTGCCCGCGAACCGGATTGTCCCGCACCCATTGCGTGAACAGGCGATGCTCCTTGCGGGTTCGCGGCATGACGGTGATGAATTTCCCGCCGCCACGCGTGATGTGGCTCATGTTATGGGTTGTGCATAATTTGGAATCAGCCACATAAATGAAGGCCGCCTCACCCGCCAACTCGCGCAAGCGATCCCATGTTTCCGTATGCGTCGTGTCGTCGCTGACGTTGCCGTCGTGAAGCTTGAAATGCACGGGGACGGCCCCGTCGGCGGAAACAACAAGGTTGAAAACCAGTTGCTTCAAATCCGGTCGGTGATCCTTGTTGAAACCGCGAAGCAGGCGCACGGGCTGCTTGTCGAATTTCGGCTTCCGAGGATATGTTCCGTGAAACGTAACGGTCGTGGAATCATTGTGGAAACAACTCAGGTCGAGCCGGTAACCGGCAATCATGCGCAAAGTGATGGTCGTGAGCATGGTGGCGCGGTCGGCCAGAAACAACTCGTCCAAAGCGCGCCCAATGCAATCGTCGTTAAGCGCCGCCGCCATGCACGGCGTCATTCCCAGAAATTCCGGCTCATAATCGGCGGCCCATTCGGAGAGTCGGTAAAGAGGGAATCCCGACAGCATGACGTTGCGCAGCAGAAAAAGAAGAATCCGCGCCGGCGGAATTTTCCGCATCGCGCGGCCGGGAATAAACCGCGCAAAAATATCCGGCAGTCCGCACCCCTCGATATAAGCGTTTAGCACGGGCAACGCATCGATCCGCAAAGACTTTAAACCCCGATTTTTATGCATGCTGAATTTTCCTTTAAAAAGCTGTTGACCTCCGATGCATATTACTGTATATATACAGTAATAAAAAAGCAAGGAAAAAAACGTGCAAAAAGAAACCCGATTAAAACAGCTGTCCGTGGATTTTGAAAAAGAAAGAATCCGACTGGCGGAAACGGGAGTTTTCTGGAGGGGCTCCCTGGCAAAACGATGGATGACCTGCGGAAATCCCGCTTGCCGATGCCAAACGCGCAAAAACGGGCGGCACGGTCCTTACTATTGGTGGACAACCAAGGAAAATGGACGCACAAAAGCCATCCTGATCCCAAAGCAATTTCTGGCCGAGGCAAAATCGTACTTGAAAAATGCGGAAGAATTAAAAAAGAAAATCCGGCGGCTTTCTCGACTTTCCAGCGAGATTGTTGAAATAAAGTTGGAATTCTCAAAACAGAGAAAAGTGAAAAAACGTTGATTTCTCGAACGTTTTTCGGCAAAATAATTCAAAAAATTGCACTTTCAAAGGTGCGGAATATAGGCTTTATATTACATATATCGGAAAATATCAAGCGTAAAATTAAATAAATTGCGATATTTTTTTAACCCAATTCGAGCCGGCAATTCGCATTATGAACCCCGCCTCCTGCCGCCTTG
>PCSF01000201.1:0-3638 GCA_002771315.1 Desulfobacterales bacterium CG23_combo_of_CG06-09_8_20_14_all_52_9
CGGGGACATCACGGTCAAGGGTCAGCGGGCATCTATGGATGCCGGGTTCGATGATGTTTGGTCGGATTTTGAATTCGGGGGGAATCTGAACATCGAGATCGGCAAGGGTCGATGGGGGGCCTTCATCGATCCCACCTATTCGGAAATTACGATGGAAGAAACCACGGCTGCGGGGACAACCAATACGGAAGCCAGCATCCGAATCCTTGAATTCGGTGGATTTTATCGGGTGGTGGGCCCTCCTACAGGAATGGGGTCTGAACCTGCATTCCGTATGGATATCCTGGGCGGCGGACGATACTGGGATGTCACAGGGAAAATCAGAAACACCTATATCGGAAAATTTGAACAAACCGCGGATTGGCTTGACCCCTTCATCGGATTGCGGATTTTGGCCCCGATGACTCGGAAAGCGGCTTTTAGCGCAAGGGGGGATATCGGCGGACTGGGTGCCGGATCGGACTTCACTTTCAATTTTGCGGCAGCGTTCGGTTACGACTTTACGGAAATTTTCAGCGCCTGGCTCGGGTATCGTATCCTCAGCGTCGATTACGAAGACGGAGAGGGCTCCAATCGAATCCAGTTCGATACCACATGGCACGGTCCGATGGTCGGTTTCATGCTGCGGTTTTAACGGGCCGCTCCAAAAACAAAAGCGATTCGATCAAGCAGACTGAAAAATGCCGGGCGATCATTTTGCCTATATGACGTGGCCCGGAGGCACTTTTTACAGGAGTCGACCTGAGGTTGCATTTCCGGCTGGGCAATGTGGTGATGCTTTGTTCCCGGCATGAGGAGATGTACTTGGGCTGGAGGGCTGACCGGATATTTCCGGAATCCGGTCAGCTTGCCGCCTACTGAAGAAACCCGGATGTCGATCTAAACCTGCCGGCACGCAATGTGTTTCCGGAAGCCCTCCGGCAAAACCCCTCAGGCATCAGGGATGTTTCCGTGAAAAAGATACCCGCCTCGATCTTTTTAGGTTGGGAATTCATTCCAACCGGTGCTTCAGGATCTCTGAGGCCAGTTCCCGGCTGAAGGCAGCCAAAAGGCGGCTCTCGGCTGCAACATACGAAAGGTAAGTTTCGTCGGCCACCGGTTCTTCAAGAAATGTCTTCCTAACTAATATATCTTTACGGTCATGGGTCCTGCTCATGGACCAGGTGGCATCCAAGACCGCTTTTTCCCCAAGAGTCCCTTCAAAGCGAGTCACTTTCACGAATATTTTAAGATCCGGTTCTGGGAGACCGTCCCAGGGGAAGGGAAAAATACGATCGGACTGCAGCAGCAGGGAGAGGTTGTCCGTCAGAACGTTTGCAATTTCCTCCCGCAGGAGTCCGGCCCAGCGGTGATATTCGGAAATATCGACCTGATTTTTGCCGGTCTTCGTAACGATCTGGGGACGATTGTAAAGCTCCGGAATCTCTATGGGACCGATGCCGACGCCCCGGCCTTCGGGAAAAGCCGAAACGGCGTTTTGGAGGGTTCGGTCGGCCATGGGTGCCAGCGTATAAAAACGCACCGGTGTGGAGGGGCCCAAACATCCGGAAATTAAAAGGATGAACATCCCGATCGAAATCCAATATGGCCATTGGTTTTTCGTCATTCGAATCATTTCTCAGTTCCTTTTCCGTATATCAGGGCGTCGGGATGCCGGCTGATGTAGTCCGCCGTCACGCGGATGGCACGGGCGGCACCTTCGATTTCCGACAGGGCACGCTTGAGTCCTTGGAACAGGGAAGCATCCGTATGGACGAAGCTGTCGATATCGGAAAGGGTTCCTTGTGCTTGCTGCAGTGTGGCGGAAATAGTCGGCGTCACTTCATCGTTCAATTTTTGAACTAGAGTGTTGAGCCGGGAGAAAGCGGCGTTGAACTGTTCCACTCCTGCGTTGAACTCCGGTACTGTGCCGGTGTTGATTCGGGTCATCAGCTCCTGGGCCTGGCTCAACGTCTCGTTGAGGGTGATGACGGCTTCACGCAACTCGGAAGCATTAACCAGGCGGTTTATTCCCCGGGCCGTATCTCTGAGATCCTGACCGATGGCTTCGATGGGAAAAGCGTCTAGCTTAGTGAGAAGGCGGGTTAGGCTGGCCATGATCTCTTCCGTCGGACCCGGTAAAGTGGGGAGCTTCGGGTATTTCCCTGAAAAGTCGATCTGTTCTTTATCGGCGTTCGGGTAAAGATCCAGATCCACCAGAAGCTGTCCGGTAAGTAAATTTCCTGTCTTGAGTTTGGCCCTGAGTCCTTTTTTGACCAGATTGATCATAAATGTTTTTTGTTTGGCTTCTTCAAAGGGGGTATGCGCAGGCCAGAATCGTTCCGGCTCGGTTTCGATCAGGACCGGGATTCGGCAGGTCCGTCTATCCGGGCTGAGTTCCAAGCTGACATCTAAGACCTTTCCCACCTGGATTCCCTTAAACTCCACCGGTGCGCCTGCGGAAAGCCCCCGGACCGAGCCATCGAAATATAGAAGCCAGTTGAATTTGTTTGCGTACGTCTTTTCGGAGATTTTTTCGCGGCTGTCGTACAACAGAAAAACATCCCCTGTTTCTGCCGGTCCGCCGGGCTCTAAATTTGTAGGTGTATCAAAGGCAATGCCGCCGAGTATTAGTGTGACCAGGGATTCCGTGCTTACCCGGATCCCATTGACGTCGAGGGTAACGTCCAGACCGCTGGCATTCCAGAACCGGGTATTCTTATTAACCGATTGGTGATGAGGTGCGCCGACGAAAATTTCAATGATCACTGCTTTTCCATCTTCTTCCAGATGGTAACCGACCACCTGCCCCACCTTGATCTGACGGTAATAAACCGGGGATCCGATATCCAGGGAACCCAGACTGACGGCACGCAAGGCAAAGTGGGCGCCGGGAAGATTGGCGGTTACAATAGGAGGAATTTCGAGGCCGATGAAATTCCGCGCCGTCTCTCCAGGATTTCCCGGGTCCATACCGATGTAGGCGCCTGAAAAGAGCGTTCCAAGCCCGGAGACCTCCCCGGCGGAAAGTCGCGCCCGGACCACCCAAAAGCGGGTGTTTTCGGTCAAAAGGCTTTCCGCACTCTTGACGAGTTGTGCCTGAACCACCACCCTGGACACATCCGAACTCAGTTCGATTTTATCGACCTGGCCCAGATCCACATCCTTATATTTGATCTTGGTCTTTCCGGCTTCGAGTCCTTCCGCTGTTTTAAAGGAGATGGTGATGGTCGGCCCTTTTTCAGACAGGGCCTTGTAAACCAGCCATCCACCGATCAACAGCGCCACCAGCGGTACGATCCAAACGATGGAAATGGGGGTTTTCACTTCTTTGATGACGGCTTCCGGGAGGTCACTGAAATCAGGTTCGCCTGTTTTATCATTTTCCATCAGGAGATTCCTTTGCGTCCCAGATCAGTCTGGGATCAAAACTTGCCGCCGCAAACATGGTGATGACGACCACGGCGGCGAAAAACGCCGCCGCAGGCCCAGCCTTAACCGTTGCCAAGGAGCCAAGATGCACCAGGGCGACTAAAATAGTCACCACGAAGATATCCAACATGGACCATCGACCGATGGCCTCCGTGATTCGGTAGAGGCGGGTACGGTCTTTTCTGCGCCGGACAGACCCTCGTTGTATGGTAATCATGAGGAAGCTC
>PCSF01000201.1:3656-5573 GCA_002771315.1 Desulfobacterales bacterium CG23_combo_of_CG06-09_8_20_14_all_52_9
AGCGGAACTACGATGCTGGCGATAAATATGATTATGGCGATGGGCCACATGCCGGTTTTAATGAAATAGAGCACGCCACTCAATATCGTATCGGATTGGGTGCTGCCGAATGAGACGATCGTGGTGATCGAAAGCACGTTGGCGGGAACATAGAATATGGCTGCGGCAATTACCAAGGCCCAGGTCCGGGCGACGCTTTTGGGTTTTCGGAAATGCAACCTGGCCCCGCACCGAGGGCATACCCAGCCGGCGATAGAGCCTGATTCATGCGCCCGACAAAGCAGGTGGCAGCTATGGCAGTTGATGAGATTTAAATTTTTCGCCGTAGACATGAAAGACCTCATCGATCGGGATTCCATTGCTCCCAAACCGTTTGTGGATCCAGAGTGGCTGTGGCGGCGGCCAGGGTAAAAATGAGCGCCATAAATGAATACAGCGCAACGCCGGGGATGATTTGGGCCATTTTAGCGAGTTTGACAATGGAAACTAGAATTCCGAGCATGAAGACTTCGGTCATGCTCCATGGTTTAAGGGTTTGCATCAGCCGGAAGGTTTCCATCAGCCTTGGCACCTTGCGATTCAACCGCAGCGGCAGAAGAATATAGATCATCCCGGTAAGCTGTACCAGTGGAACGACTATTGTGGTCAGCATGACCAGCACGGCCACCGCATGAAGATCCTGATGATAGAGCTCCCGTATACCGGTGATCAGGGTGGTCTGTTGAATCTGAGTCTCCAGTTTAAACGACAGGAAAGGAAACGCATTGGCCAGAAAGAATAAGACCAGCCCCGCCAGGGCAAGGGCCAGTGTCCGCTCCAGGCTGTTTTTCCGCCTGCGGATCAAAAGCGCACCGCAGCGGGAACAGCGGGCCGATTTGCCGGAAGCAATTAGCGGAAGGCGATGAATCAGGTCGCACTCATGGCATGCAATCAGGCGCGTCGCTTGGATCATTCCACACACAGGAGGTTTCTTGCCATTAAGCCCTTTCTCTGAACAGTATAGGGGAAAAGGATATGAATTTCAATACGATAATATCCAGCATGGAAAAATCCGGCCCTAAGATAATGCATTGATTTTGAGAATTGAAAAATGCATGCAATATGTTATAGTAATTTCAGTTTTTCGGATTTTAAAAAGCATTGCTCAAGATATTGGCTCTTGAAGAAGACGCCTTCAAGAGCTAAGGTGGATCGAAAACCGCATATTCATTCGAAACCAGGGGAAGGATTATTGACAATGGCATGGGTTTTGAGGTTTTTCAGCTCTTCCATTGGACAAAAGGTGCTGATGGCGCTGACCGGCTTATGTTTTATTTTATTTTTAAGCGCACACCTGGCGGGGAACCTGCTTCTGTACCGGGGCGGGGAGACATTCAACGCTTATGCAACGCGATTGCATAGCCTCGGACCACTCTTGAATGTATTTGAAATCGGTCTGTTGGTTATGGCGCTGGTGCATGTGCTTTTTGGGACGTGGCTTTTTTATGAGAATTATCGCGCCCGGCCGGTTAAATATGCGGTGAAAAAGAGTGGCGGGGGACAGACTTTGGGGTCAGCGACGATGCCCTATACAGGCCTCCTGGTGCTGGCCTTCGTGGTTTATCACCTGATCCGTTTCCATTTTGTGGATAAAACCATTGTGTCAATTTATGAAATTGTGAACAAGGCCTTTCAAAACCCTATCGAGGTTACCCTTTACGTCATCGCCATGGTGGCGGTGGCGGTCCATGTCAGCCATGGTTTCTGGAGTGCCTTTCAAACTATCGGCGTTAACCATTCCAAATATATGCCGTTCATCAAAGGGGTGGGGTTAATCTTTTCGGTGGTAATCGGTTTGGGCTTCGGTTTTATTCCGATTTATATGATCTGGGTATAGAAGAATCCGACAAGGAGATTCGATTTCATGGAACTCGATGC
>PCSF01000201.1:5581-6678 GCA_002771315.1 Desulfobacterales bacterium CG23_combo_of_CG06-09_8_20_14_all_52_9
CAAGCGGTCCCCTTCCCGAGAAATGGGACCGGCACCGGTTTGAACTCAAACTGGTGAATCCTATAAACAAGCGCAAATTTGATATTATCGTAGTGGGGACGGGTCTGGCCGGAGGGAGTGCGTCGGCCACTTTGGCGGAATTGGGATATAATGTTAAGTCCTTTTGTATTCAGGACAGCCCTCGTCGGGCCCATAGCATCGCAGCCCAAGGGGGCATCAACGCAGCCAAGAACTATACCAATGAGGGGGACAGCATCCGGAGGCTTTTTTACGATACGGTAAAAGGGGGAGATTTCAGGTCTCGGGAGGCCAATGTCTATCGCTTGGCACAGATCAGCAATGCCATCATCGATCAATGTGTAGCCCAGGGAGTTCCGTTTGCCAGGGAATATGGCGGGCTGTTGGCTAACCGGAGCTTCGGCGGGGCTCAGGTGTCTCGAACCTTCTATGCCCGGGGGCAGACCGGCCAGCAGCTCCTGCTGGGGGCTTACAGCGCCATGATGAGGCAGGTCGCCGCGGGCCGTGTAGCCATTTTTCCCCGACGCGACATGCTTGACCTAGTGCTGATCAATGGCCGTGCCCGTGGAATCGTGGTAAGGAACCTGATTACCGGTGAGATTGAAACCCACAGCGCCCATGCGGTGGTTTTGGCCACCGGGGGTTATACGAACGTCTATTTTCTTTCCACCAACGCCATGTCTTCCAACGTGACGGCCGCCTTCCGCTGCTATAAACGGGGAGCCTTTTTCGCCAATCCGTGTTTCACTCAAATCCATCCCACCTGCATTCCGGTGCATGGTACCCATCAATCCAAGCTCACCCTCATGAGTGAAAGCCTGCGAAATGACGGCCGGGTATGGGTGCCCGTGAAGGCCGGGGATAAACGCCGCCCGGAGGAGATCCCGGAGACGGAACGGGATTACTATCTGGAAAGGCGGTATCCCACTTTCGGGAACCTCGTCCCCCGTGACGTGGCTTCCCGGGCGGCCAAGGCCCAATGTGATGCGGGCAAAGGGGTCGGCGATACCGGTCTGGCGGTTTTTCTTGACTTCAAGGACGCCATCCGGCGAGACGGCCGGGCAGCGATCGAGAAAAAG
>PCSF01000201.1:6697-7873 GCA_002771315.1 Desulfobacterales bacterium CG23_combo_of_CG06-09_8_20_14_all_52_9
TGTATGAAAAAATCACCGGCGAAGATCCCTATCAAACTCCCATGATGATTTATCCGGCGGCCCATTACGCCATGGGAGGCTTATGGGTCGACTATAACCTCATGAGCACGGTGGAAGGCCTTTTTGTTTTGGGCGAAGCCAATTTCTCGGACCACGGAGCCAATCGCCTGGGGGCTTCCGCCTTGATGCAGGGGTTGGCGGACGGTTATTTCGTCATTCCCTATACGATCGGCGGGTACCTTGCCTCGACCCCTCTTGAAGCGGTTTCCGAAACGCATCCGGCTTTTCAGGATGCGGTCCGGTCCTCCCAAAAACGGATTGATACACTGCTTTCCGTCAATGGTCGCCGCACGGTGGATGATTTTCACCGGGAGCTGGGACGCATCATGTGGGACCATTGTGGTATGAGCCGAAACAACAAAGGTCTTGAAAAGGCCCGGGAATTGATCCGGGCTTTGCGAAGCGAATTCTGGAAAAACGTCAAGGTGCCCGGACAAAACGAGACATTCAATCAAAGCCTCGAACGGGCCGGGCGTGTGGCGGATTTTATGGAATTTGCGGAATTGATAGTCCTCGATGCCCTGGCCCGGCAGGAATCGTGCGGCGCGCATTTCAACGAAGCATATCAAACCCCGGACAACGAAGCGCTTCGGGACGATAAAAACTTTTGCCATGTGGCGGCATGGGAATATTCCGGTCAGGATCGTGAGCCTGCGTTTCATAAAGAGCCCTTGGTTTTTGAAAACGTGGCATTGGCCCAGAGGAGCTACAAGTGAAGAAGAACATCAATTTAACACTCAAGGTATGGCGACAGGCCGGAAATAGGGAAAAAGGGCGCCTTGAAATTTATTCCGTGAAAAACATCTCCACGGACATGTCGTTTCTGGAGATGCTGGATGTCCTCAATGAGGAGCTGACCCAGGCGGGAAAAGAACCCATCGCCTTTGATCACGACTGCCGGGAGGGGATCTGCGGGATGTGCGGTGCGGTGGTCAACGGGAGGCCCCACGGCCCCGAGAGGGGGACAACGTTGTGCCAGCTGCACATGCGGCATTTTTCCGATGGCGATGAACTGGTCATCGAACCGTGGCGGTCCCGGGCGTTTCCGGTAATCAAAGACCTGGTGGTGGATCGGGGATCTCTGGATCAAATCATCATCGCGGGGGGGTACATCTC
>PCSF01000201.1:7894-8431 GCA_002771315.1 Desulfobacterales bacterium CG23_combo_of_CG06-09_8_20_14_all_52_9
CGAAGCCAACAGCGTTCCGGTGCCGCAGGATGCGGCAGACAGGGCGATGGATGCAGCCGCATGCATCGGTTGCGGGGCTTGTGTGGCCGCATGTCCCAATGGATCGGCCATGCTCTTTACGGCTGCCAAGGTTTCCCATCTGGCGCTGCTTCCCCAGGGCAAGCCCGAGGCTGCCCGCCGTGCCATGCGGATGGTTGAGAAAATGGATCAACTCGGATTTGGAAACTGTTCCAATATTACCGAATGCCAGATTGAATGCCCCAAAGAAATCTCCATTTCCAACATCGGAAGACTCAACCGAGAATTTTTCAAGGCCTACCTGGTCTCGGAGGAGCAATAGCCACAACGAAAAAAGTTTCGCCCGGACCGGGGTCAGTGGCGAATCGTTTCGCAATACCGGAGGAGGGGAAAATGGCGGTAAAAATCATGATCCATAGGATGGTGCCGGAAGACAAGGTCCAAGAGATTATGCCCTTTCTCGAGAAGCTGCACTCCATTGCCTCCAAGCAGTCGGGCTACATCTATGGTGAGACTTTA
>PCSF01000201.1:8494-9301 GCA_002771315.1 Desulfobacterales bacterium CG23_combo_of_CG06-09_8_20_14_all_52_9
GAAAAATGGGCCAACAGTTCGGAAAGGCTTTCGATACAAAACAAGATCGATAAACTCATCGGATCAAAAACCGAGTACCGCGCCTATCAGCACTGAAACCTCTTCCAGATGACCGACGGTTTTTCCCGGCGGATCCCGTAAAAGGGATCTCATTCAGTGAAGTAATGGCCGGGTCCTGTTATCGTAAACAGGGAGTGGCACTCAAGACAACCTCAGATAGGTTAGAGAATAAAATCGGGACCGAAAAATGAGCGTAAAGAAGTAAAATCAAAGGAGTCCACCATGTCCGAAGATCCGAAGTTCGAAAAATGGAAAGAACTGGCCAAAAAGCAGATGAAGGGAAAGCCCGTCGAGACATTGTATCGGGAATCTCCGGAAGGGATCACCATCAAGACGCTATATACGGCCGATGCTATTGAAGATCTTTCTCATGTCAATACCCTGCCTGGATTTCCCCCCTATGTCCGGGGACCCATGGCAACCATGTATGCCGGTCGGCCATGGACCATCCGGCAGTATGCCGGCTTTTCCACGGCACGCGAGTCCAACGCTTTTTACCGGCGCAATCTGGCTGCGGGTCAAAAAGGGCTTTCGGTTGCCTTTGATCTGCCTACACACCGGGGTTATGACTCCGATAATCCCCGCGTCATCGGGGATGTCGGGAAAGCCGGCGTGGCCATCGACTCAGTGGAGGATATGAAAATTCTGTTCGACCAGATTCCCCTGGACCAGATGAGTGTCTCCATGACCATGAACGGTGCGGTGCTTCCCATCATGGCAGGATACATCGTGGCTGCAGAAGAGCAG
>PCSF01000201.1:9354-9818 GCA_002771315.1 Desulfobacterales bacterium CG23_combo_of_CG06-09_8_20_14_all_52_9
ATATCTGACCCGAAACACGTATATCTACCCTCCCGAACCATCCATGCGGATCGTGTCGGACATCATCGCCTATTGTTCCAAAAACATGCCCAAGTTCAACACGGTGAGCATCAGCGGGTATCACATGATGGAGGCCGGGGCGGATTCGGTTCTTCAGTGCGCTTTTACCATCGCCGATGGTCTGGAATACGTGAGGGCGGCCCTGAGGGCGGGACTGCACATCGACACGTTCGCCCCGCGCCTTTCCTTTTTCTTTGGAGTCGGGATGAACTTTTTCATGGAGATCGCCATGCTCCGGGCGGCCCGGTTCCTCTGGCACGAACTGATCAGTCGGTTCGAGCCCAAAGATCCTCGGTCCACGATGCTCAGGACTCATGTTCAGACTTCGGGGTGGAGTCTTACCGGGCAGGATCCTTATAATAATATCATCCGGACCACTCTCGAGGCCCTGGCGGCGGTACTCG
>PCSF01000089.1 GCA_002771315.1 Desulfobacterales bacterium CG23_combo_of_CG06-09_8_20_14_all_52_9
CGATGAAGCCCTTACCCTGATCCAAACAATGCCGATAAGACCCATCGATGTGGGCCGAATCATCTTTAAAAATAAGGCAGGCCGGAGGTCGCACCGTTTCTTTGTAAATGTAGCAAGCTTCGGCCTCGGGGGCGAGGTGGCACATCAGGTTCGGAAAGCGCCCCGATCCCTGGGGCCGGCTTTCGCCTTTTTTTGGGCCACAATGATTGCTGTCTTGCGTTACGGAAAAAAACATATCCATCTGAAAATCGACGAAAACCCTTCTGTTACATGGCGATCATGGAACGTTGCGATTGCCAACGGCAGATACCACGGAGGAGGCATGCTCGTGGCGCCGGATGCTCTTCCTGACGATGGGGTCTTTCACATCACCGTGATCGGCAACCTCCCTTTGCACCGGATTTTTTCTAATTTGACGCATCTGTACAACGGGAGGATCCACCAGGTTGAAGGGGTGGCTGGATTTACCGGTACCCGCGTTGAAGCCGCTTCGAACCAGCCTGTCCTTCTGGATATCGACGGAGAGGGGCCGGGCACTCTCCCGTCGATCATGTCGCTCATCCCGGGCGCCCTGAATCTGATCTGTCCGAAAGATCCACGCGGCCCGTCACTGAAAGGAGAAATCTCAACATGAATCCCCAACGGCCTGAAGATCGGATCATTTTTCCGCTGGATTTTTCCTCCGAAAAAGAGGCCATGGCTTACGCCCGGATGCTGTCGGGGTCGGTGGGTATGTTCAAGATCGGCCTGGAGCTATTCTTCCGTTGCGGTCCGGCCATCGTCCGATCGGTTTCCAGCCTCGGCCCGGCCCGGGTCTTTCTGGATCTCAAGATTCACGACATCCCCGAGACGGCATCCCGCGCCGCCCGTGCTCTTTCCGACCTTGACGTGTCGTTTGCCACCATTCATTGTGGCGATTCCATGGCTATGCTCGAATCTGCGGTGGCGGCAAGCCGGGGAAAGGTACGCCTCTTGGGAGTCACGCTCCTGACCAGCATCTCCGGAAAAGATCTCCAGGAGGCCGGATACGGATCCATGTATTGCGAAGACACCGGCCTCCTGGTTTTGAAGCGCGCCGCCATGGCCAAAACAGCGGGATGCGCAGGAGTGGTCTGTTCCGGCTTAGAGGTCCGGCGTATAAAAAAAATCCTGGGCAAAAGATTCATTGTCGTTACGCCCGGCATCCGCCCGCCCTGGGAAGCCCTTCCCAAAGACGACCAAGTGCGCATCGTCACCCCGGCTCGGGCGATCCGGGAAGGTGCCGATTACCTCGTGATCGGGCGTCCTATCCGGGACGCAAAAGATCCGAAACTCGCCGCCCTGCGCATCGCCGAAAAGATCCGGGAGGCGCTGGAAAGCCCGGGGCAGCCCTGAATAAAATCAGCCAGGTAATTCGGTGCGATCGAATCGACTCAAAGGGGTCGGAAAAACCGGTAGGCAAAAAAGCATAGGGCTGCAATCGCAATTTCCAGGGCGACGACCAGATGATCCGGGCGAAATCGTTTCACAGGGCTTTTTGCCGTTCAAGATCGCCGATGAATCCCCGGATGCTGTTTTTCATAAAAAAGCGTTCCCGGTCTTGAGCCGCTATACCCATTTGGGATAATCCACGGATCCAGGGATCTGTTTGCAGGAGCAGGTCAAGGCAGTTCTCCACGGGATCCTCCAATGCATCTTGGTCCAGGGTTTCCCGGACGCAGCGCGCCCAAAGCAACAGCTGCCTTTTATGGGCGTTCATCAGACGGACGGCATCCGAATACGCACCGAAGTGGCCGCAGCAGAGCCTTTCGGGTTTGAGGGCGATCAGCCGATCGAGGCTTTCAATGAAGGTGGCAAGGAACAGCTTCGGTGGAGTGGCCGGCCGCATGTACGGAGGGTCCAAACCGACAGGCAGGATTACCCCACCGGCCTCGCCGATAAAAAGCGTTTTTCCCATAAGATAACTCACGTGGTGGGCGGCATGTCCCGGGGTCGGGACGGCGTTCACAAAGGGGTGCACAAAACGATTGACGTCCACCAGCCGCTCCTCCGGGACCCCTTCTATAGGGCCATAGGCCTTGGCGAGTGCTCCCAGTGTTTTGAGGGTTCCTTCCCAGAGACGGGACGGCGCCACAAGATGCGGTATGGCCGAAGCGTGACAGACCACCCGGCTTTCGGGAAACCGGCGGACCACTCGACCGATACCGCCTGCATGATCAAGGTGGATATGCGTCAACAAGATCCAATCCAGAGAGTCCACATCCAGGCGCTCTAAGGCCTCGATCAGTGAAGTGGCCGCAGATGACGGACCCACATCCACCAGGAAGGCGCCTTCGCGCCGGCACAGCCAAACGTTGATGAAATGGTCGAACCCCTCGAGAGGGGCAGGAAGAGCGATGTGATACAATCCCTGCGAGATCCGATTGATCTCAGCCTCTGTACCGCATCGGATGGAAGTGAATTTTTTATGGGAAGTTCTCTCGGCTATAAAGCGGCCTCCTTTTTCTCCAGGTCCTTGTACACCTGATAAAACGTCTCGTACTCCCGAATGGCCGTTTGAAGTATCCGTGAAAGCTCCATAAGATTCTTGGTGTTGATGATCAGGTTGACGCTTTTCTGAAATGCGCCCATTTCATCCATGGTTCGAAGGCTCCGGCTGAATAAGACCACCATCATTTCCCGGCGCATGGCCATGTTCAATCCTTCCAGATAGATCAAAACCCGGTTGTGGTCCGGATTCTGGGTATCGAACAATTCATCCAGCAGCACCAGATGATAGGTATGGTACCACATGTTCCTCAAGGCCTCCCGGGAGTCCCGGGCTTCCGTCACATGGTATCCCATTTCCTTGATGCCCTTCAGGACGGACTGTTTCACTGAAGCATCCGCAACGCAAACGATGGCGGTCCGGCTTCCGGCTTCGAGGAAATCAAAAGGCTTTTTGGATGCATCGTAACTATCAGCATCCTTCGGGTCCTGAACAACAGGCGATTTCCCTTTTTTAACGGTATCGACGGATACCCTGCCGCCACATTTAGGGCACGTCAGGGTCGCTACTTCGAGTTTGGAGGCTTTTTCGTCGGGAATCCGGAACCGGCTCTTGCACTCCGGGCAGCTGATATTCATGGCGGTCCTGTCTCTCCTGTCGATTGTAAGATCTTTCCTATCGGGACTTGTTGTAAGCTTTGTCCATCTCGAGCTTGTCGATATCGGTGGTGGCCTCGCCCCGGGCACTTTTTACCGTGTCGATCCCCCGGCCCACCAGGGCCTTTCGCGATGCATAGCCCATGGCCGTCTCCTCGGTAATGAGTCCGGCTTCGTAGAGTCCCACGATGTAGTCATCGAAGGTGGTCATTCCGAAAGTCCTGCCGGCTTGCATGATGTCGTAGAAAGTCTTTCCCTCAGACTCCCCGTGCAAGATGGAATCCTTGACCCTGAGGTTGGTCCTGAGGATTTCGAAGGCGGGCACACGACCCCCGCCCACTTTTGGAAGGAGCCGCTGGCATACGACCCATCGCAATGTATCGGCCAGACGGATCCGGACCTGCTTTTCCTCTTCCGTGTCGAACATCCCAAGGACCCGGCCTATGGTCTGTCCGGCATCCACAGTGTGGATGGTGGTGAGGACCAGGTGTCCGGTTTCCGCCGCATTTAAGCCGATCTCCACGCTTTCCCGGTCCCGCATTTCACCCACCAAAATCACTTTGGGGGCCTGACGAAGGGCTGCCCGCAGCCCATGGGCGAAGCTGTCGAAATCCGCACCGAGTTCCCGTTGGTTGAAGGTCGCCCTTTTGTGGGAGTGCTGATACTCGATGGGGTCTTCCAGGGTGATCACATGGACCGATTTTTTCTCGTTGATATCCTCCAGAATGGCCGCCAAAGAGGTCGTTTTCCCGGTTCCGGTGGCTCCCGTGAACATCACGATACCGTTTCTTTCCATGGCAATATCGCGGAAGACCTTCGGCAGGTCCAGTTCATTGATGGTGGGGACTTTGGATTCCAGTTTTCGCATGACAATGGAGTAGTTACCCGACTGGGAAAAGATATTGACCCGGAATCGGGCTTTGGCGCCTAAAAAATAGGAGAGGTCGCAGGATCCCATGGTCAGCAGGTGCTCGGTGAAACGGCGGTTGGCGTTGATCAGGCTCAGCGCCAGGACCTCGGTCTGATAAGGGGTGAGCTTTTTGATCTTCGGTTCCATGTCCACAGGCATAAGCTCTCCGTAGGCTTCCACCTGAAGCGGTTTTCCCACCGTGAAATTCAGGTCCGATACTCCCTCGTGCGATTCGAGCATTTGGGAAAAAATATAGTCGACTTCCTGCCTTCTCATCCCGGATCTCCCTTTGTTTTACAGCCGCTAAACCTCGGTGAAATCAGTCGGCGGCCCCTTGATCAGAGGCCTGAATCGCGCCTTTTCATTGGCCTTCAGGTAGGCTTCGTCCGCGCTGACCCACCCTTTGTTGTATAAGTCCATGATGGCGTCATCCAGAAGCTGCATCCCATACTTTTTACCGGTTTGCATGGATGATGGAATCTGGTAGGTCTTGGATTCCCGGATCAGATTCCGAACCGCCGGTGTGGCGATACAGATTTCCAATGCTATGCAACGTCCCTTGATATCGATCCGCTTGAACAGAACCTGGGCGATGATGGCCCTAACACCGTCGGCTAGGGTGGAACGAATCTGGGGCTGTTGATGCGACGGGAACACCTCGATGATCCGATCGACGGTCTTGGCCGCACTGGTGGTATGCACGGTAGAAAAGACCAGGTGTCCGGTGGCGGCGGCTTCCAGGGACAACGTGATGGTCTCCAGGTCCCGCATTTCACCCACCATGATGATGTCCGGGTCTTCCCGAAGTGCCCCTCTTAAAGCCGCGCTGAAGGACCGGGTATGGGTCCCCACCTCGCGATGATTCACGATGCAGTTCTGGCTGGTATGTACGAACTCGATCGGATCTTCAACGGTGATGATGTGATCCTTGCGCTGCTGGTTTGCCTTGTCGATGATGGCGGCGAGAGTCGTCGATTTACCGCTCCCGGTTGGTCCGGTCACCAATACCAGGCCCCTTGGCAACATGGCCAGTTTCGAGATGACCGGTGGAAGTCCGAGTTGTTCAGGAGTCATGATGATGCTGGGGATCTCCCGGAACACGGCGGCAATTCCGTTTTTTTGCATGAAAAAATTCGCACGGTACCGGGCCAGGCCTGGAATCTCGTAGGCAAAATCCACATCCCCGGTTTCCTCAAAAGTCTTGATCTTTTCTTCAGGAGTGATCTCATATAGCATCCCCCTGAGATCGTCGGAGTCAAGCACCTTGAATTTCACCCGCTCCATGTCTCCCCGGATCCGGATCACGGGTTGTTGACCCGCCACCAAGTGCAAGTCCGAGGCCCCTTGTTCATGCATCAGCTTGAAAAATGCATCGATCTTTGCCATCAGGTTTTTCCTTTATCGGTTCTTTATAAATTGAAAATGATTTTTTTCATCAGGGGATGGATAGAGATTCCTTGGCCGACCGGGGGTGTTTGAGCACCCTTAACTTACCGTCTTCCTCATCCATGGCCTGCACATCCTCCCGTCCCATTTCCAAAAGCTTGGTGTGGGCCTCCAGCACGGAACGGATCTGAACCTCGATCTGCATGCGCTGCCGTTTCAGTTCAGCGATATCCTCATGAAGCTGGGCCAACCGGTTATGGGCCCGATTGAGCATTTTTTCAGCCTTGACTTCCGCATCGGCAATGACGACTTCAGCGGATTTCCGGGCATTTTCTTTCATCTGGTCCAGCACCCTCTGAGAGGAGGCCAAGGCCCGCTCGAAGGTTTTTTCCCGTTCCTTTTGTCGAGCGCTTTCCTGCCTGAGAATTTCCATCTCTTTCTTTAAGTTTCTAATCAAGTCGCCTTGGGCTCGAAAAGTATGGGCCATCTCTTCCAGAAACGCATCCACTTCCCGGATGTCAAAGCCTCTGAACCGGACTCGAAACTGTTTTTTCTGAATATCGGCAGAAGTGATTTCCATAAAAGCTTCCTTCCCGTCAACCGTTTGAGTTCACAACAGGCTTGCCGACAACCGATCAAGGCTGCTGACAAGAAAGGTCCTAAAGAATATGATGGCCAGAAAAACCACGATGGGCGACAGGTCCAAACCGCCGAAATTGACCGGAAGCTTTGTCCTAATCGGAGACAACACCGGTTCGGTCACATTATGAATAAAACGAACAATGGGATTGAAAGGATCCGGATTGACCCAGGACAATACGGCCCGTGCGATGACGATCCACATGAACAAAAGGAGCACAATATCAATGACCTTGGCAACTCCCATCAGCAGGTAACCCAAAATATACATCTGGTCCATCCTTTGTGCTATCTTTTAATTAAATTGTGAGGAATAAGTCAAGATGTTTCATGTTCTATATAGGTTCCGTCGTTGACATGGCCGGTGGCGCTATCGTAAAAGGCTTTATAGAATAAGCAAAAATTCTTTAGCGAGGTGATGGGACACATGACTTCCGATACCCTCAGAGGCATTCAACGCATAGGATTCATCGGCGGGGGCAATATGGGAGAGGCCTTTATCGGTGCCTTGATACGGTCGAAAACCGTCGATCCTCAGTCGGTCCTTGTCTCGGACAAGGATCCAGGCCGCCTGAAGACCCTTGCCCGGATTTATGGCGTCGAAACGACGACGGAAAACCTCCAGGTCTTTTCGGCCTGTGATGCGGTCATCCTCGCGGTCAAGCCCCAACAGATGCATCCGGTCCTTTCCGAACTCGCCGGATCAAGGGATCGGAGGGCGCAAAAAAAGAAGCTGCTTATCTCTATCGCCGCAGGGATTCCTCTTAAAAAAATCGAGGCCCTGCTGTATCCGCCACTCTCCGAGGCCCGGAAAAAGCGGCTCCCCATTATCCGGGTCATGCCCAATACCCCCTCCCAGGTCCTCAGGGGTGTCAGCGGCATGAGCCCGAACCGCTACGCCACGCGGCAAGATATTCGAGCAACCCGAAAAATCCTTTCCGCCATCGGGTGCGTCCTGGAATTTTCCGAAAAGGATCTGGACGCGGTGACCGCCCTCTCAGGGTCAGGACCCGCCTATGTCTTTTATTTCATCGAGGCGCTGATCGAAGCCGGGGTTCGAGTCGGTCTCAGCAAGGAAGCCTCTGCGGTGCTGACCATGGAAACCTTCCGGGGTGCTCTGGCCCTCCTTGAAGAGCGGGGTGAATCTCCCGAGGTGCTCCGCCGGAAAGTCACTTCTCCGGGCGGTACCACTGAGGCGGCCCTTGGCGTCATGGAAAGAGGCGGTGTCGATGATCTGATCATCGAAGCGGTCCTCGCAGCAACCGAACGCTCCAAAGCCATCAGCCGTTGAACCATCCCCGGCTAAGAGCATCCCATGGCCGCTTCCGATTTACTGACCAAACGAAGCATCCTGTAGGGTATGGAACATTCAAGAGATAAAATTGATGGCTTCGAAAAAAGTCGAAAATGCTCTCTTTCCATCATTCCGGCGAAAGCCGGAATCCAGTGTTTTCAAGTACTTATGAAACCCCTGGACCCCGTTTTTCAACGGGGTGACGACTTTTTACTTTACCATCCCAATTTTGAGTTTTTACGATTTCATCAAAATTGACAAAATAAATAGGGTATTTATATTGATTCAAAATACGCCTCCTGATTTAAATTATAAGGGACTTTTTCATTCCGAATTCTGCATGTTGTCGTTGCCTGAAAGGCAGCTCCTCTTGTTTGAAGCAGAAACCGGATCAAACCTATCGGTTGCGGTGGTAATCCTTTTAAGAGATCCTTTTCCATGCTGACGGAAACCGTTTCATATCCCGCCGCCTTTCTGGCAGGATTTTTATCATTTACTTCTCCTTGTATCCTGCCTTTGGTGCCGGCCTATTTCACGTTCATCACCGGGTTGTCCCTGGAACAGCTCACGGATAACAATCTCGCTATCCGTCATCGGGTCCTGGCGGCCACACTCTCTTTTGTCGCAGGTTTTTCCCTGGTCTTCATCCTTATGGGGGCGTCGGCTTCTTACCTGGGGGGTGTTCTTTTTGAGTACAAGAACCTTGTCCGGGTCATCGGAGGTTTCCTGATTCTCCTTTTCGGAATCCACCTCAGCGGGATTTTTCGTATCAAAGCCCTTGATTTCGAAAAGCGGATCCACCTCAGGACTAAGCCTGGCCATGCCTTTGGAACGCTGGCAGTCGGGATGGCTTTCGGAGCCGGGTGGAGCCCATGCATCGGTCCTTTGCTTGGTTCCATCCTGATCCTTGCCGGAAACCAGGAAACGGTATTGGAAGGGACGATTCTTCTGGCCTTCTATGCAGCCGGACTGGCCATCCCCTTTTTGATCCTTTCCGTTTTCATCCATTTTTTCTTGGCCATAGTCCGAAAAACACAAAAGACCACCCGATATGCCAACGCTGTTGCAGGAATTCTCTTGATCGGGATGGGACTCTTGCTGATAACCGATAAACTGAGTCTCCTAGCTTTTTCGAGGTGATCATCATGAAGATTAATTCCCGGTGGATTTCCTTTATCCTCCTTTTATTAATCCCCTTTTTCCTCACCAGGGCTTCTTCTGCCGGTACGGAAGCCGTCTCCAAAGTGCGCTGGCACACCTATTCGGAAGGGATGGCTTTGAGCAAAGAAGAAAACAAAAAGGTCTTTGTATATTTCTGGGCCGAATGGTGCGCTTATTGCACCAAAATGGCTAAAGAGACCTTCATGAACCCCGACGTCGTCGAGTACCTGAATAATTCTTTCGTCAGCATCAAGGTCGATTATGACCGGGAGCAAAACGTTGTATCCCAATTCGGCATACGCGGGCTTCCCACCTCATTTTTTATTAACGAAACCGGTGATCAGATCGGGAGTCGGCCGGGATATATCTCTGCCAACGATCTTACCTCCACGCTGAAATATATCCATACCGACAGCTACAAGACCATGACCCTGAAGATGTTTTTAAAGAATAAGTGAAGCGGCGGAATATTGGACATGGAAACGGGAAAAGCATCCTTGAATCTGCCTGCGGTAGAGCGGATCATCCGGGAAATCAGGCCCATGAATCAGCCCGAGGAAGGCTGCTTTGACGCCACGGCCGTGTTCTTGCTCCTCTTTGACATCCTGAATCCCCACCTCCTGGCGGTCCTTAAATCCGACACCGAGGGATATCCCTGGCGCAACCAGGTGGCTCTCCCGGGCGGGCATGTGGATGAAAAGGATGACACGGCCCTAGATGCAGCATTCCGGGAGCTGGAAGAAGAACTCCAAATAACCCGGAAGGATGTCCGCTACATCGGAACGCTGGGACATTTTCAGACCATCAACAACAAAGACATTGAGGTATTTGCCGGCGCCTGGAACGGCCGGGGGAACTTGAGCTTCGACAAGGCCGAAATATCACGGATTTTTAAACTTCCCATTTCCCCCCTTCTTCAGATCCACGTGGCGCGCGGATATCACGGCCGCCTGCCGGGAGTCCTCGAACTGAGCTATCCTGTCGAGGATGTGCAGATTTGGGGGGTGACCGGAAAGATTATTCATTTTTTGCTCGAACAGCTTTATTCGGTTTTTGTTACAGAGATCTATTCCGCGTCGGGAGTGAAAAAAGGATCATTCGGTAAGACGCCTAAGGTGCCGGCGAATAAGACGGATTGAAACCGATACCATGACCACCGCGCTCAGAACCGAGAGTAAAACCGGCACCCAGATGACAGTGTCCGCAATTCCATCCTCGAAAGAAACCGCGATGCCGGCAAGGGCGAAAAGAAAAACGGCCGCCATGACCCCGATAAGAACCAGACACGCAGGGGTCAGGTCGTACCAGGGAATAATGGCGCGCCTAAAAACCGGGCTTTTTTCCAGACCCACGGGCAGTCAAACTCCGCGACTATGAGTCACGGGCCTCTTTTTAAAATTTAAAGCAATAAAAATTGATGAAATCGTAAA
>PCSF01000065.1 GCA_002771315.1 Desulfobacterales bacterium CG23_combo_of_CG06-09_8_20_14_all_52_9
CCATGCGTTCGTTAGCACTCCATAAATCCACCCCTCGCATCTCCGCGATTACTGCCTTGGCGTCAGCTACGGCGACTTTGACGTGACCGTGGATGTCCTTGGCAAGAAGATCATCCAGGAGAAACAAAACCCTATGCATTTCGCCACACTTCCGTATCACCTCATCGTCAAGGCCGGGGGTCCCATATCCGCTTGATCTCATAACCCTTCTTTTTTAAAAGACTTTTAGTGCCGGACTTTAAAGAGGGGAAAACAAGCTTGACAAAAAGAGTAACACGTGTTACATTATGATCAACTGTTACAAATACATTCAGCATGGAGTCCAATCAGGCGGACGGGATGACCGGGATCCAATCGTTAAAGGAGGCAGCCAGGAAGACATGATGAATCGATCCATCAATACGACAGGCAGTGAAAAAGGGTGGCTTCTCTTTTTTTACAGTGTTCCTTCGAAGCCCGTGAGCAGCCGGATGAAGATCTGGAGAAGACTGGCCAAGGCCGGGGCGGTGCAGCTCAAAGGTGCCGTTTACATTCTTCCTCATAGCGAGGAGCATTATGAGTTTTTCGGATGGCTGGTCTCCGAGGTGACTTTGATGCGCGGGGATGCGGTTTTTGTGAAAGTGGATTCCGTTGAGACCATGAAGAAAAGCGACATCATCGACATTTTTAATCAGCAGCGGGAAAAGGATTACCACAAGGTTGCAGAAGGGGTGGAGGATCTGGAGAGGAAGGTCAGCAGTATCCGTAAAGGAAACGGTATCCAGAGCACAAAAAGATTGAGCGAGGCGGTTGAGAGATATCTGAAGGAATATGAAGAGATCAGAAAAGTGGATTTCTTCTCCTCCAAGGAGGGGAATGATCTGAAAAAGAGGATCAAGGCCCTTGAGTCAGGGGTACGCGGGATCTCCGGTACTGCGGTAAAGGAGAAAGAGACCGTAACCGTTGCTCCGAGGCGCATCCAGGACTACCAAGGGAAGAGATGGGTCACCCGGGAAAAACCGTTTGTGGATCGAATCGCCTCGGCATGGCTGATTAAACGTTTTATTGACAGGGATGCGGAATTTCAGTTCATGGAAGAAAAGGAGATAGAAAACCTGGACAAGTCAGTGGTGACGTTTGATGTGAGAGGCGGGGAATTCACGCATATCGGGGATCTGTGCACCTTTGAGGTTCTGCTGCGGACGTTTCGTCTTCAGGACAAGGCCTTGAAAAAGATGGCCGAGATTGTGCATGATCTGGATATTAAGGATGGGAAATATCAGAGTGAGGAATCAAAAGGGATAGAAGGTATTCTGAGAGGGTTAAGAAAAACCGAGAAGGATGATCGTGAAGCCCTCGAAAAAGGGATGGCTGTCATTGAGCTTTTTTATGTGTCCAGGATTAAATTTAATTTTATGGAGGAAATCATTATGCCGCCCGTTGAAAAACATTTTAAAACCAGTTTGGAAAAGACCGGAAAGGAATACAAGGAGGTCCATGAGTGGATGGACGGGGACCCGGAAAAAAAGGCCGAACGACATAACCTCACCCGGATGTACGAGTACGGAAGGATGATCGAAGACCAGTATGGCAAGGAGGCCCTTCAGGAATACATCCAGCACTTGCACGATGATGTCAAGGCCAAGTTTACACACATTCAGCAAGACCTGGAAAAGGCCATCGCCGATACCCTGGCCTATTTCGGTGTCAAGTAGGAGGAATGATGCACTTTATACACTACCAGATCCAGGAATCAGACATTGCATTGCTCCGGAACGCAGGTGTTCCGGAAGAGGATATCAGGCACTGTATCCGTGTGGCCGAGAAGGCCCTGGAAATTGCCGCAAGGACAGGTGCCCCAGTGGACCGGGAACTCATCGGAAGAGGGGCGCTTTTTCATGACCTCGGCAAGGCCAAAACCCATGAGATCGAACATGGCAGGATCGGCTCTGAGATAGGTAAAACACTCGGGCTTCCCCAGGCCATCGCCGATATCATGGAAAAACATATCCGCGGCGGGCTCACCGTGGAAGAGGCTAGGGAGTTGGGACTGCCAATCAAGGATTATTCGCTCAAGACCCTGGAGGAAAAGATTGTGATCTATGCGGACCGGCTCGTGGATATCATATTCGATGGAATCGCGCCCATTGCCTCGGAACACGAAGCCGAAGAGCGGTTCGAAGAAATTTTAAAGGAATACCCGAAATACGGAAAGAATGAGATGACACTGAGACGGTATCTGGGGTATCATCGGGAAATACAAAAACTCATCCATGATCAAGAGAGATAGGAGGTTATTATGAATGCGAGACCATTCTGCCCGGTATCCAAACTGGAAAAAATCCTGCTGGCTACAGACGGGTTTGAATTCAACGAGGGGGCCGTCCGGGAGGCCATCAACTTCGCCGGCAAATGCGGGAGCAGGCTTTATGCCATGATGGTGGTGGAGACGAATCCGGAGTATGAAAGCATGGCCCCTCAGCTTGTGGAA
>PCSF01000215.1 GCA_002771315.1 Desulfobacterales bacterium CG23_combo_of_CG06-09_8_20_14_all_52_9
GAACGCTTATTGAGATTTATTGTCAACTTTGAGAGGGCGATTGCAAGCGAAATCCACTCCCCTGTCAACTTTTTGAACTTTTTATAGTTGGCGATCTGGCGGCGGATATCCGGAACGAATTCGGCGCGCGTGTATTCCGTGTATCCCCGCATTTTATGCGTGTAACTGAGCTGATAATACCGGCCTTTATATTTTGGACTGCGTTTCTGCCTGGTTAGCGAGCCCGGACGCATGGGTCCAATCCGCAGCAGTTCCTGTTTAATCCGACCGATTCGATCTTCCATGGCTTTTATGTTTGCATTCATATTGAATCATATATATGATTCAGAAGAATTCCGCAACATAAAAATGCGATTATTTTTGGAGGACATTATGTGGCTTTGGATAAATTGGTGGTGGGCGGTTTGGCAGTTGCGACCTGCCTGCGGACGTCTGCGAACTTTTCTATGGCTGGCCGTATGCCTGGCCGGGATGGGCATTCGCGAAGATTTGTTCGGTGTAACCAGCATCATCCGGGTCATCGGACTGAAGGCTGAATGTTACGACCGGCTGTTGGACTTTTTTCACAGCCCGGCGTTGGACCCGAATCGGCTGGCGCAGGTCTGGACTGCGCTGATCATCAAAATTCATCCCGGCATCCTGCGCATCAACGGACGTATAGTGCTGGTCGGCGACGGATTGAAGGTTCCCAAAACCGGCAAAAAAATGCCGGCTGTCAAACTCCTTCACCAGGAATCCGACAACAATACCAAGCCCGAATATATTCGCGGCCATTCCTGTCAGGCGGTGGCCATCCTGACCACCGCGCTCAAAAGCCACTTGGCCGTGCCTTTATGCGCCAGGATTCACGACGGGCTTGTCGTTTCGCGTAAATATCGTTCGCTTCTGGAGAAAATGCTGGAGCTTACCCGAAACCTGCGGATCGCCGTGCCGTTCTATTTTATCGCCGACACCTATTATGCCGGTCGTAAGTTCATCCGCGGATTATTGGCCGACGGCAACCATCTCATTTCACGCGTAAAGTCAAACGCCGTGGCGTATCTGCCGTTGACGGAAGACGTCCCCACCCATAAAAACCGCCGCGGCCGTCCCAAAACATACGGACAGAAAGTCAAGCTACGGATTTTTCTAAATGATCCCGGCAAGATGCAATCCGCTCCCAGCCCAATTTATGGCGAAACAAAGGCCATCATCCAATTCCTGCAAATGGACCTCCTCTGGCGGCCGGTCGGCATACTGGTGCGTTTCGTGGCCGTCCTGCATCCCACACGCGGGTTCATCATCCTGATGACCACTGATCTCACCTTGGCGCCGCTGGAAATTATCCGTCTCTATGGACTGCGCTTTAAAATAGAACTATCCTTCAAGCAGGCGTTGCACACCATCGGCGTCTATGCCTATCATTTCTGGAGCGCAAAAATGATGCCGCTCGTCCGTTCTTCCGGCAATCAGTCGCTCCTCTTCCAGCCAATGAAATATCGCCAGGCCATCCTTCGCAAGTTGAACGCCTACCATCGCCATATCCAGGTCGGCATCATCGCGCAAGGTTTGCTCCAGTATCTCGCGTCCGCTTTTCCCGCACTGGTTTGGAGTTCCTTCGGTTCTTGGATTCGCACCATCCGCCCCAATCTGCCGCCCTCTGAAATAGTAACCGCCCTCGCGCTCCGCAATTCCTTTCCCTATTTTCTCGCGGGTTGCTCCAATATCAATATCCTCGCGAAATTCATCGGCACCCGTTTTGATTCTTCCAGAAGTAATCCCCTGACGCTCACCGGATAACTTGATTTTTACAGTCAAATCGTCTATCTTGACACCATGCATCCTTTGGTGAGCATCATGGTGACAATCGTTGTTTTTACTTTGATTATTGCCGCCGCTACCGCCCTCGTGCTGACGCTTGGCACGGCTTTGGCATCCTTGCTCCCATTATCCCTTTTCCAGGCAACCCTGCTGGTCATCGGCTCTGCCGTCGTCTCCGTTTTAACCGCACTGACATTGACAATGATTCGCAACAGCTCATGGGATCAGTTTATTTGCGACGATTGCCGTAGTAAGCCGGATATGTCCAACAATCCATGGCGAAATGTCCACCGTAACGATTCTTGCTATTGCGGTAGCGGTAAAAAATTCGAAAATTGTTGCGGCGCTTAGCCATGACGTTACAATGCCGTAATTTCAAAAAGTTTGCGCTTGCTTTCCGACACTCAAAGTTGACAATAAATCTCAACAAGCGTTCGGCGCTC
>PCSF01000078.1:0-7184 GCA_002771315.1 Desulfobacterales bacterium CG23_combo_of_CG06-09_8_20_14_all_52_9
TCTCTCTTGGAAACCGCCGGGAAAATGCTGGTGGTATCCCAGTTCACCCTATACGGCGACTGCCGGAAAGGGAGACGTCCGTCTTTTATCTCCGCCGCTGCCCCGGATTACGCCGAGCCGCTCTATCTCCATTTTGTCGAATCGGTCCGCAAGGCGGGTATCAACGTTGAAACCGGTCGGTTTCAGGCGAAAATGGAGGTTGCCTTGACCAACGACGGTCCGGTCACCCTGCTCCTCGAGAGCCATGAATGCGTTTGAGACTTTGAATTATGAAACCTTGGAAGCATTTAAAACGAATGGGCCTTCCCCTCGCCTTTTATTTTCTTTATTTTCTATATTTTTTGACATCAGAAAACCTTTACGCGGCTTCCCTGTCCGGTCTTGACCCGCTGATCGGAAAACAGGATGCCGTTTTGGTGGCCGATAATCAGGGAAATATCCTTTTTTCCAAGCACGAAAACACTCCTTTAATCCCGGCCTCCACGCTGAAAATCCTGACTGCAGTCTTGGCGTTGAGCCATCTGGGATCCGATTATCGCTTTCATACGGATTTTTATCTGGATGACGGAAACCGGCTCATAGCTCAAGGGTTCGGTGATCCATTGCTGGTATCCGAATCCCTGTCGGCCATTGCCAAAACTCTGGCAAATCAATTCCGGTCCATCCACGGCATTATCCTGGACGACACCCATTTTGCGAAGCCCCTGGAGATTCCGGGCATATCCGACTCCTTTGAACCCTACGACGCCCCCAACGGGGCACTGTGCGTCAATTTCAATACGGTTTTCTTTCAGCGGGCCGGATCCCGATTCGTCAGCGCCGAACCCAAGACTCCCCTTTTACCGATGGTAATGAGCCGGATCCTGAATTCCCGCATGGACCAAGGGAGGATTGTCCTTTCTAATAAACAGGGCGAAGCCACCCTTTATGCCGGCCAAATGCTGCGCCATTTCTTGGAAAAAGAAGGGATCACCGTCACCGGAAAGGTTGAGACAGGTCGAGCGGATCCGGCCCAAAACCGCCTAATCCTGCGATATGTCTCCGAGCACAGACTCTCGGAAGTCGTCGAAAAGCTGTTGGAACACTCCAACAATTTCATCGCCAACCAGCTATTAATTAGCGTCGGAGTAAAGGTTTATGGGCCTCCGGGAACCTTAGAGAAGGGTGTTCGGGCTGCGATGAGCGATGCCGAAAAGGTTCTGAAAACCAATGGTATTCAGATTGTGGAGGGCTCTGGAATTTCTCGGGAGAATCGCATGACGGTTCTGGCCATGCACCGGGTCCTGAATGCTTTCATTTCCCACAGACACTTGATGGGTTTCAAAAACGGCGTTTTTTACAAAACCGGAACCCTCGACGGCGTTCGAACTCTTGCAGGCTACATCGAAACACGTCCGGAACGGATTTACCCTTTTGCGATCTTCATCAACACCCCCGGTAAAACAGCCGACGATATTTTAATGAAGATCCGGACAAGTCTTCCCTAAAGCGTTGTCATCTTGTTTCGGATGATGTGAGCGTAAGCGCTGTGGTTGTGAATGGACTCGAAATTTTCCGCGCTGACGGAAAACCAGGTGATGTTGGTATCGGAAATAAGCCTTTTAGCGATGTCTCTGACGATGTCTTCCACAAATTTGGCATTGGTGTATCCCCTCTCGGTGACCTCCTTTTCGTCCACTCGTTTCAATACCGAATAGACGTCGCATGAGGATGATGCCTCGACGAGCTCGATCATGTCTTCCAGCCAGATGAATTTTTTGAATCGGGTCTCCAGCCGGACCTCTCCTCTCTGATTGTGGGCTCCGACGTCACTAATCTCCTTTGAGCAGGGGCATACGGATGTGATGGGGACAATCACCTCCGAAACCAGATCTACTTTTCCGTTTGAATCACTCGATCCAAGGATCCGGCAGTTGTAGTCCATCAACCCCGCGGAATGACTTACCGGCGCCAGCTTCTCAATAAAGTAAGGGAAGGCCATTTCAATGGTTGCCGACGCGGCGTTGAGGTGCTCTTTCATCTTTTCCAGGGTTTCCGAAAAAGTGCGTAGAGAGACTTCGGGACGAAGGGTATGCAGGATTTCCACGAAACGGCTCATGTGGGTGCCTCGGATTCGGTGGGGAAGATCCACGTACATATTGATGGTAGCCACCGTGTGCTGGAATCCATCCCTCCGATCCCGGACCGTGATGGGGTATCTCAAATTTTTGATTCCCACCTTGTCGATGGGAATGTTTCGGTCATCCCGTTGGTTTTGAATATCAATCATGAAATCACGTAAAAAGGTATTCCGGCCTGACCCGGTGCAAGGCATGAAAAAGATTCCCCTTGATTTTCCGATTTTTTTGGCTCATCTGATCCAAAAACGATTTGATCTCACTGCGTTTTGAAAAACCCGCCGTGGGGCAGGGGTTTTGGAATATAGGAAAAGAGGCTTCTTTCGCAAACCGACGGATAAGGGTTTCATCCACGTATACCAAGGGCCGGATCAGGGTGAACTTCCCGTCGAAGAAGGTTTGAACCGGGAGCATGGTGCTGATTTCGCCGGCATAGAACATATTCAGAAGGAGTGTGGTGATGACGTCATCCTTGGTATGTCCTAAAGCCAGCTTATTGCAACCCAGTGCGTTCATCAGTTCAAAAAGTCTTTTTCGGCGCAACCGGGCGCATAAGAAGCAGGGATTCTCCCGGTTTTGAGGGCTGTGTCCCCTGACACCGTGATCCGATCGATCCAGGTAAAACGGGTATTCCTGTTTTTCGCAATACGCCTTGAGGGCCTCTGAAAATCCGCCGTCAAACCCCGGATCTACGTGGATGCCGATCAGTTCGTAATGAACCGGGACCCGGCTTTGCCGTTCCCGTAATATCCGCATCAGGCAGAGGCTGTCTTTGCCCCCTGAAAGTCCGATAGCGATCCGGTCCCCCTCTTCGATCATTCGGTATCGGTGCAACGCCTTTCCAAGAAAACGGTTGACGGTTTTATAGGTATAGGTATGGTTACGTCGGTTCACGATGGTCGGATATAGGGACGGCTATGCCTGGCCCGTCTTCTCGTCTTCTTTGAGGACTACTTTTCCGGCCGCAATTTCCCTGAGAGCCACGACAATGTCCTCGTTTTTCGGAGAACTGACCAAATACTCCGATCCCTCCCGGATCTGTCGGACCCGCTTTGCCGTCATGTGCACGAGCAGAAACCGACTCTTGACCCGCTTCAGGCAATCTTCAATGGTAATTCTTGCCAAGATTTCACCTCCGTTATCTCATCTAAATTTGATGGCTTCGTAAAAAGTTCAATTTCTGCGTTGCGCTTCATCCCGTTGCGATTTCGACGTACGATAAGTACGCCTCATCACACGGGATTCGCGACGCCTTGAACTTGATCTTTTTGCTTTGCCATCCCAAATTTGAGTTTTTACGATTTCATCAAAATTGATGGCTTCGTAAAAAGTCCATCTGTCCCACCGAAGGCGGGATTGCACTGCATCCCCTGCCCGGTTGAATGCCGCTTTGTGGCCCTGCTTCGCAGGATTCAACCGGGTAAATCATTGCGGCGTACCTAAAAGCACGCCTCATTCCTCAGGATTTGCGCGCCTTGCAGCTGAAGCTTTTTACCTTGCCATCCCAATTTTGAGTTTTTATGATTTCATCTAGAATTTACAGAATCTCCATCAGTTCATAGCAGCGTCGGCCACCGGGGGTGTGCACATCGATTTCACTGCCCGGTTTCTTCCCGACAAGGGCTTTCCCCAAAGGAGACAGAATGGAAATCCGTCCCTTTTCCACATTCGATTCATCGGGCCCCACCAACTGATAAGAAACCTGTTCGCCGGTATCGCTGTTTTCCAGGACGACGGTGGATCCGAAAACCGCCCGATCCTTCGGCAGATTTATCGGCTCAATAATGTCCGCGTGGGCCAGCTTGTATTGCAATTCGCTCATACGGCGTTCGAGAAACCCTTGTCGATCCTTGGCCGCTTCATATTCCGCATTTTCGGTCAGGTCTCCATGCCCACGGGCTTCCTCAATAGCTTCAATATTTTTCGGCCGCTCCACGGAACGCAGATGTTCCAATTCTTTTTTCAAGGCCTCGTATCCGTTGTGAGTGATGGGAATTCTTTCCAATGCGCATCTCCTCACAAGTATTTGTCGGCCAAGATTTCGGCAATCTGGACCGCATTGGTGGCAGCGCCCTTGCGGATATTGTCGGCGACCACCCACATGTTGATTCCGTTTTCAATCGATTCGTCCTTTCGGATGCGACCCACCAGGGTCAGATCCTGACCGGCGGCATCGATGGGCATGGGGTATCTATTCTGGGAAGGGTCATCCACCACTTTTACGCCCGGGGCATTTTGCAGAATGGATCTCACCGCATCCGGGGATACGGGTTCGGCTGTCTCGATATTGACGGACTCACCGTGTCCGAAAAAAACCGGAACGCGAATGGTTGTGGCCGTCACCCCGATTGAGCGATCCTCCATGATTTTATGCGTTTCATGCACCATCTTCATCTCTTCTTTGGTGTATCCGTTTTCCAGAAAAACGTCGATATGCGGCAAACAGTTGAAGGCGATGCGATGGGGATAGACCTCCCGCTTAACATCCAAAAAGTGGATCATGGCCCGGGTTTGATCAAAAAGTTCGTGGATGGCCTTGTTGCCGGTTCCGGATACGGCCTGATACGTGGAAACCACGATCCGTTTGATCCTGAAACGCCGGTGAATCGGATTCAGGGCCACCACCATCTGAATGGTGGAACAGTTGGGGTTGGCAATGATCCCTTTCCGGGTATAGTCTGCCACGGCATGGGGGTTGACCTCGGGGATCACCAGCGGCACATCCGGGTCCATCCGCCACGCACTCGAATTATCGATGACGACGCAGCCATCCTTTGCCGCATGAGGAGCAAAACGGGTGCTGGTCCCCCCGCCGGCCGAAAACAGGGCGATGTCAATGCCCTTAAAGGAGTCTTCTTTGAGTTCTTCCACAGGGATGGCTTCTCCTTTGAACCTCACCATTCTACCCGCGGACCGTTTGGACGCCAGGGCTTTTAGTGATTTAACCGGAAATTTTCTTTCTTCCAGGCATCGAATCATCTGGTCTCCCACTGCGCCGGTAGCCCCAGCTACCGCTACATGAAACGCTTTTGCCGTCATATCTTCCCACCCTTTTTTACCCAATCACTGAAAATGCCCCGATTGTTCAGGCATGCCCGACTGTGACTCAATTGAATTAAACCTGTTACACTTTTCTTGGCATTTGCATTGTCGTGGAGGCGCCACACGATGTTTGAACGTCGATATTATTTTTGATGGACCGGAAGGGCTTTTTCGTCGTCTTCCACCGGGAGCTCCAAGAGTTCGGATTTTGGTTTCAAGTGGAGACGGAAGGCGTTGAAAAGGCCCGACAGAATATATGCAGCCCCGATAGTAAACAGGGCGATGGAGGGCAATGCGGCGATGAAAATCATCAGCAAAATTGCTGCCACCAAGACATTGAACTTCATTTTATGAAACAGTTCGACGTCCTTGAAAGTTTTAAACGGGATGGTACTCACCATTAAAAAAGAAAGGGAATACAACAGGATCAACATGGCCAACGGGTATGGGGAAAAATCGATTCTGTGGAAAAGCAAAACAGTGGAAGCACTCATTCCGGCAGCGGCCGGAATGGGCAACCCGGTAAAATAGGGGGAACTGCTTTGTCCCTGCGCATTGAAACGGGCCAATCGCAATGCACCGCATGCCAGAAACAAGAATGCACCCAGCCATCCGATCCTTCCCAACGGTTTCAAAGCCCACAGGTATATCATCAACCCCGGGGCAAGGCCGAAGGTCATCAAGTCTGCTAACGAATCGTATTCCATCCCAAACTTGCTATTCGTATTCGTGGCCCGAGCCACTTTTCCGTCCATAATATCAAATATCACCCCCAAAAGGATAGCCACTGCCGCTGCTACGAACTTCTGATTGATTGCCGCAACGGCAGCATAAAAACCAAAAAAGAGATTAAATGAGGTCAACAGATTCGGGAGTACATAAATTCCTCGCCCCCGCCTGGTCCTGTCTTTTTTTATACGTTTTTTTCTTTTCATTTCAGATATCCTATGACTGAAATGCCCCCCCGGACGCGATCCCCGACATGTACCCGAAGCGGCGTCGATTCCGGAAGGTACAGATCGACACGTGATCCGAAACGGATCAACCCAAAGCGCTCGCCCCGAGCAAGCGCTTCATTTTCCCGAATTCTACATACAATACGCCGGGCAATGAGACCTGCCACCTGGACCACCGAGATCCATCTTCCGCCTCTTGTCTCCACCAGGATCGCATTGCGCTCATTCAGACCCGATGCCTGGCTTCGATCGGCCGCCATGAAGGACCCTGTATTATATCGGATTTCTGCAATACGCCCCTCAAACGGCATCCGATTGACGTGCACGTCTAATAGTGACATGAAGATGCCGATCTTCTTACACGGCTCTGCGGAAAAAGGGCCTTTCGCGGCTGCTTCAATGGAGACAACGCGTCCATCCGCCGGAGCAACGATCACTTCCGACTCGACGGGATCTTTCCGATCCGGATCCCGGAAAAAATAGACGATAAAAAGTGTCGTCATCAATCCAAGAATCGCCAAAATCCCGAATCCGATGAGAGCAAAACCTCCCGTCACCAGTGCCGCGATCAGTACAAACGGATAACCGGAGCGGGCAATGGGAATGCGATTGCTTCGGATTCGATTTTGAATCGGTTGATACTCCATATCATTATATCATATCTGAATCATTTTGTAGATTCAATCCTTTTTTAATCTCGCGTTCATTTTTGGAATGCCGAAATTACCCGATACTTTTCTCACCTCGACACCACGAATATATAATGGAATGATGAGACTCGGATCGGCCATCTGATTTTGTCTAAGGGCCGCAAGCCCAAGCTGACCGAGAGCCGAGGCCCGAATGGCATGGTCTTCAGATTCCGGAAAATGAGCGATATCACCCTTCAATTCAAGAATCTTTTCCCTGTAACGGGATGCCCCTTCCCCGATAAAAATACAGGGCTCTTGGATGCCGGCGACTGCCGTTTCCGGTTCCCCTACCGATTCTTTCATCTCTCGGATCAGGCTTCCTGTCGTAAAACGGCAGCGGGAAAAATAGACCTCTCCTTTCCGGGCATCCAGCATGG
>PCSF01000078.1:7219-32848 GCA_002771315.1 Desulfobacterales bacterium CG23_combo_of_CG06-09_8_20_14_all_52_9
TACCGCAAAACCGTCGATTTCCGATAAGCATAAACGGCAATCGGAAAGCACCTGGTGGATCCTCTCCATGAGATGCCGGGAGTGGGTTTCCGTATCGGCCGACGATACTTCCCCGAGCACCGTTTCCGAAGTCACCACGGCGGCGCTGCAATGACTTGCCGCTGAATCAAATGCCAGAATCCGCATCCACGTTATTTTTCTTGGGCCGCTCCTGATCGCCTTTTCCAAAGGCGATGGAAAGGACCTCGTCCATGTGCCCAACCGGTGTAAAGTGAATTCTGCGTTTGACGCTTGCGGGCATTTCTTTCAGATCTTTTCGGTTTTTATCAGGCACGATGATGGTTCGAATCCCGGTCCGCAGAGCACCGAGCGCCTTTTCCTTGAGGCCTCCTACCGGAAGAACCCGGCCTAACAAGGTGATCTCACCGGTCATGGCGACGGTATTGTCCACAGGCGTCTTCCTGATGGCCGAGATCAGAGCCGTAGCCATGGCGATGCCTGCGGACGGCCCGTCTTTTGGCGTGGCTCCTGCTGGAACGTGGATATGAATATCCAGATTCTCCAAATATCCTTCCTTCACGCCGAAGGATTTTAGGTTTTTCCGGGCATAGCTCGCCGCCGCACGTGCCGATTCCTGCATGACCTCGCCCAGCTGCCCTGTGAGGATCAGTTCTCCTTTACCGGGAATCAGGGTGGCCTCCACGTACATTACTTCTCCACCAACCTGAGTCCATGCCAGGCCGGCGGCCAGTCCCACCTGTTCCGGTTCATCCTCCATCTCGGGAATAAATTTCGGCACCCCCAGAAAACGGGCGAGGTTGCCTCGGGTGACCCTGAACAGCCCTTCCTTCCCTTCTGCAATCTGCCTGGCCACTTTTCGGAAGATAGCCTGTATTTCCCGCTCAAGATTGCGTAGACCGGCTTCGAAAGTATATTCCCGAATGATCAGGGAAAGCGCAGCAGGGCTGATAACGACCGAATCCGGTGTCAATCCGTTTTCTTTGAGCTGTCGCGGGATCAGATGCTTAAAGGCGATGACCTGTTTTTCTTCCTCGGAATAGCCGGAAAGCGAAATGATTTCCATCCGATCTAAGAGTGCGGGAGGGATAGAGTCGGTCAAGTTGGCGGTGAGGATGAACATGACACTTGAAAGATTAAAGGGAATGTTGAGGTAGTGATCGCTAAAAGCGTAATTTTGTTCCGGATCTAAGGCTTCCAGGAGTGCGGAAGAGGGATCCCCTCGGAAATCGGATTCGAGTTTATCGATTTCATCCATCATGAAGACCGGGTTATTTGTACCACACTGTTTCAACCCCTGTAAAATTCTACCGGGAAGCGCTCCGATGTAAGTCCGACGATGCCCCCGGATTTCCGCTTCGTCTCGCAGGCCCCCCAGCGAAACCCGGATAAATTTTCGGTTCAAGGCGCGGGCAATGGCCTGTCCCAGGGAGGTTTTTCCAACCCCTGGTGGCCCGACAAAACACAAGATGGGCCCTTTCATTTTCGGGTTAAGTTTCCGGACGCTCAGGTACTCCAGAACCCGGTCCTTCACGGTTTTCAATCCATAATGATCGGAGTCAAGAATCGTTTTGGCGGTTTGTATGTCGATGACGTCCTTGGTGAACTTATTCCAGGGGAGTTCGGTAAGCCAATCCAGATAGGTCCGGACAATGGCGGCCTCTGCGGAGTCGGGATACATCTGCTCGAGTCGTTTGAGTTGCTTTTTCGCCTCTTTCTCCGCTTCCCGATGCATCCGTGACCGTCTGATTTTCTTACGATATTCCGCCAGTTCAACGGCCCTCTCATCATATTCTCCGAGTTCCCGATGAATCGCCCGTACCTGCTCCCGCAGGAAGTAATCCCTCTGAGATTTGGAGATCTCGTCTTTGACATCCGACTGGATCTTTGCCTGCATGGCAGAAAGATCCACTTCCCGGGATAAAAGATCGTTGATCCTCCGAAGACGATCGACGGGGTCAATGAGTTCCAAGATCATCTGGGACTCACCGATTTTCAGCTTGAGGTTCGAGGCAGCGATATCTGCCAGTTTGCCAGGATCTTCGATGCTGGTAAGGATCGCCTTGACATCCGCTGTCAATTCTCCCCTGAGGGCCAACACCTTTTCGGACTGCTCCCGGACGTTTCGCATCAGGGCCTCGGTTTCAAGGCTGACCTTTTCGATGACCTGTTCAGGGAGCGTCTCGATTTTTACACGAAACAGGTGCGAGGTTTTATCGTATTTGAGGATCTTTCCCCGGACAATCCCCTGGGTCAACACCTTGACGCTGCCATCGGGGAGCTTGAGCACTCTCAGGACCCTGCCCACGGTGCCGACCGTATAGATATCCGCCGGTTTTGGGTTCTCCGTTCCAGGATCTTTCTGGGTTGCCAAAAACAAGAAGCCTTCCTTGGAAACAGCCTCCTCCACCGCTTGCACCGACTTTTCCCTGCTGACGAAAAGGGGAAGAACCATATCGATGAAAATCACCGCATCCCTTACAGGGAGAAGCGGCAACGTTTTGGGAATCTCTGCCCCTTTTTCCTGTTCTTCTAAAATGCTGATGAGATCGTCTTTGTCCGCTTCTGCCATTTGCACTGGTGGCTTTCGTATTTTGTTATAATTAAAACAGGATATTGAGTAACCAACCCTGTCCGACGTATCTAGAGATTATGCCGTAATCTTTAACAATATTTAAACCGACGACCGAGCGAAGCGACGCTGAAGTGGCGAAGCCACAAGAGGAATTTAAGTGAAGAAGTCTGTCTTCAATCCACCACATCCCAGAAAACGTCGTATAAATCCAAAATGAAAATATTATCGCACATATCCAAATATATCCAGAATAATAAGCGTGAATATTGATTTTAGTGGGTAACCCCTATATGATTTTCCCGGTATAGGTGTCAAGGACGTTTTCAGAAAATAGGAGGGGTATGCTAGAGAGAGCTCTGCTTTATGGGGTCATTTTTGTTTTCGGAACCTGTGTCGGGAGTTTTTTGAACGTCTGTATTTACCGGATCCCCAAAGGGCTGTCCGTGGTTCACCCCCGCTCCATGTGTCCGTCATGCGGAAATCTCATTCGCTTTTATGACAACATCCCCATACTCAGTTTTTTTCTGTTAAAAAGACGCTGTCGGTTTTGTAAGATTGTCATTTCTTCTCGGTATCCGTTGGTGGAGTTTTTGGCCGGCCTGCTGGCTTTTTCCATAACTGTCCGATATGGAGTATCTTTGTATGGACTTGTGCTTTTTACTTTTGTTTCAGCTTTATTGACCATTGTTTTCATCGATATCGATCATCAGGTTATCCCGGATACCATCACCCTGCCGGGAATCGTATTGGGATTGGCGGTGTCGGCCCTTGTCCCCGAAATGCAGGTAATCAATTCCCTGATCGGAATCGCTTCCGGCGGCGGCATCCTGTTGTCCATCGCCCTAGTGTATCATGCCTTGACTAAAAAAGAGGGGATGGGGGGCGGCGATATCAAATTATTAGCCATGATCGGCGCCGTGATCGGCTGGAAGGGCGTTCTCTTCACCGTTTTCATCGCATCCGTTACCGGATCACTGGTGGGAATTCTCGTGATGCTCCGGTCGCAAAAAGGACTCCAGACCCCCCTCCCATTCGGCCCCTTTCTATCCATAGGCGCCATGGCCTATGTCCACCTGGGGAACGAAATGATTTCATGGTACTTTCAAGTTACTTCTTAAGCCGGGTGGAATCGGGGCTCGAAGACTCCTATGAAATATGCTATTTTATCCGATATTCACGGAAATTTTGATGCCTTCGAAAGGGTTCTCTCGGACATTAATCCCATTGGAGTCGACCGGATCATCAGCCTAGGAGATATGATCGGATACGGCGGGCAACCTGAAGAGGTTGTCACCGAGATTCGGCGACGCTCCGTTTGGTCGATTATGGGAAATCATGAACTTGCGGTGGTCGACAGAAGCTATCTAAACTGGTTTAACCCCCAGGCCCGTAGATCCTTAGTCCAAACCATTACGATGCTCAGTCCGGATTCTTTGGCTTTTATCGAAAAACTCAAGGCTTTTTTAAGATTCGATTCATGTCATTTCGTGCATGGGTATCCGCCGGATTCGCCTTTGACCTACCTTTTTGAAGTCGGTGAAGAGACTTTGGTTCAAACCTTTTTGACCAAGAATTTTTGGATTTGTTTTGTGGGACATACCCATAATCTTGAAATCATCTCTTTCGGCCGGGACGGGCTTTCCCGGTTACCGCTGCAACGGGGAAAAACGATACTCCAAAAAACGAATCAATATATCCTCAATATCGGGAGCGTGGGGCAACCCCGGAATGGCAACGTGGATGCCAAGTATGTGATCTGGGATCCCGAAGAAAATACCGTCGATCTCCGGTTTATCCCCTACAATTTAGAGGCCGCTGCGGACAAGATCCTCGCCGCCGGTCTTCCCGAAGTGCATGCCAGGAGGCTTTTGCCGAAATGAAACAAATCGGCCGATACCGGGTTTGCGGGATTTTGGGAAAAGGGGGGATGAGCAAAGTTTACGTCGTGTTACTCCCGGTCATCGACCGGATCGGTGCGCTGAAGCTCTTGAACCCTCACCCGCACCTCCTTGAACTTTTGGGGGAAAAAACGCTTCGCTCCTTATTTATCTCAGAAGCCCGGACACTTGCCGGGCTGCGACACCCCAATATTGTGGATATCCTGGATTTTGACGAGGCGGACGGGAAGCTTTTTTATGTCATGGATTATTACGCCAACAACCTCGGTGTCTTGATCGGCGAAACCTATCAAAGCGAGAAACCTTCCCGGATCATTCGCATCGACAGGGCCATTCATTATGCATGGTTGACACTTGAAGGCTTGAGTCGACTTCATCATGCCGGTATCATTCATCGCGACATCAAGCCGTTTAACATCTTAGTCACGGAAGACGAAGGAGTAAAAATCAGCGATTTTGGGTTGTCCAAGATACGTGGCGAGGTCTTCGAGGGTCCGCCCAATCTCAAAGTCGGGTCTCCTTATTATGCCGCTCCTGAACAGGAAGCCCATCCGGATGCGGTTGATTTCTCCGCCGACATCTATTCGATGGGGGTCATCATGTATCGGATGCTCACAGGATTCCTTCCGGGATATTCTGAAAATACTCCTCAACAGGTCCCGAAACCCAGCCGGTTGAATCCCGATCTTGCCGAAGACTGGGATGCATTTCTAATGCGGGCTATGGCCGAAAACCCCCTGGACCGCTATCCGAGCGCCAACATAATGCTCGAAGATCTGAACCGACTGGCAGCGGAATGGGAAGTCCGTCGGGATCGTGTCTGTGTTTTAAATCCGGTTCCGCAAGAATCACAAGTTAAAATGAGCCAAAAACGCACCCTCAGGAGTGAGGGATGTAAAATTTCCATCCGAAATGCTCCGGGAGTTTTCGGCCTTGATCCCCTTTGGCGTCCGCAGTCTTATCCTTTAAACAACTTTGTCATGGAAAACGAGTCCACGATTCGTGATCTTGCTACAGGTTTGATCTGGCAAAAAGGGGGGGGCGAATATCCCATACCCTGGAGACAGGCATTAGATTACATTGCGTCATTAAATCAGAACCGTCTTGGTGGATATAACTGTTGGCGTCTTCCAACTATTGATGAACTCATGTCCCTGCTCACTCCCATGCCCCAAGGCACGGATTTTTGTATCAAGCCGATTTTTGACCCTAAATGTCGTTGGCTGTGGAGCATCGATCGATGCACATTTACCTCGGCCTGGTATGTCTCCTTTGACCTGGGATTTGTTTTTCATCAGGAAATCAATGCACGGTTTTATGTCAAATCGGTCTGTTCGATTCCTTAAGATACCCGGGAAAAAGGCGTTTATCGGCTCGATTAACCGGGATCAGGTTTAGCTAAATGTGCCGGGTCCGCCTGGATATCATATCCGGCCTGCCCCAAGGCCGTCAGGATCTCCTGGATATGATCAAAACCCCGGGTTTCAAGTTCCATGGCCACCCGGCTTATATTGATGGGCAGGTCACCGATGTTGCGGTCGTGCCGGATGTGAAGAACATTGGCTTTTAGGCGCGCCACATGGGAAAGGAGCGTGGCAAGAGACCCCGGCACATCATCTAAAGCGACGGTCATCCGCATCACTCGCGCATTCCGAATCAATCCCTGATTGATGATCCGTCCGATGAGCGGGCTGTCCATATTCCCGCCGCTGATGACCAGAACCACCCTCTCCCCCGGCTTCGTCCGGACACTTCCTTCAAGAAGTGCCGCCAAGGGGACCGCCCCTGCCCCTTCGGCCAGAATCTTCTTCTTCTCCAGGAGCATGAGTACGGCCCTCGCGATGGATTCTTCATTGACCGTCGCAAAGGCATCCACATATTTTTCAAGGATCCGGAATGTCCGTTTGCCGATCTGCCGAACCGCAATGCCGTCGGCCAGAGTGGGCCCGGCCTCCACGACGATCCGTGTCCCCAATTGCCGCGACCGCAGAGCCGATGGACATGCCGCCGCCTGTATACCGATCACATGGGTGGCCGGGCTTTTGGACTTGACGGCGATGCCGATGCCTGCCGCGAGCCCACCTCCGCCGACCGGGACGAGGATCTTATCCGGCGCGTCGATATCCTCCAGTATTTCCAGGCCCACGGTACCCTGACCGGCAATGATCCAGGGATCATCAAAGGGATGTATGAACAAGATGCCTTCCCCGGCCAGCTTCCGGGCTTCCTTGAGGCTTTCGCTCACGTTTTTTCCGGAAATAATGACGGTTCCTCCGTAAGCGCGGGTGGCTTCCTGTTTGCTGATGGACGCCCATTCCGGCATGACCACGGTGGCCTTTAACCCGGCCTGCCGGGCGGCCAAGGCCACTCCTTGGGCATGGTTTCCCGCCGAGGCCGCAACCACTTCCCTGAGGTTCCTTTTACGCTTCTCGGAAAGGAGCTTGAAGGTGGCTCCGCGGATTTTGAAAGAGCCGGTGTTCTGGAGGTTTTCCAGCTTCAGATAAATATCCGCTCCGAAAAGGCGCGACAGATACGGGGAGTTCACCAGGGGGGTATGCAGCACCATGCCCTTGAGGATATCGGCTGCAGCTTGGATTTGTCGGGCGGTCGGCATGTATTCTTTCACCTTGACTTGATGGAAAAAGTCATTAAGATTTCCTGCAGTTTTTCATATTTTACTCAAATAGCAATACATTTTCAATCTCGGGTTTTCTATGATTCAAAAAAATGCTCTATGCCGAATTTCATTAATGCCCAAGCCTCGCTTGTATGAAGTTCTATGGTTTGTTTTTATTTGCGGTCTCATCGTTTATCTGGTGGCAAGGGGTGCGGCTCAAGGCGGATATCCGTGGCAATGGTATAGAATCCCCCGGTATTTCGGAATGTTCGACGGTTCGAGTTTTGTCCCCGGACCGATCCTTAAGGGGCTGGTAGTCACCCTGCAGATCACCCTGGCCAGTCTCATCCTTTCGATGTCCGTCGGCCTTTCAACGGCCTTGTTGAGGCTTTCCCGCTCCTTCATCGGCAGGGCGGTGGCCAGAGCGTATCTCGAAATCATCCGCAACACGCCTCTTTTGGTGCAATTGTTTTTCATCTATTTCGTGCTGGCCCCGATCCTGGATTTAGGGCGCTTCGCCTCTGCAGTTTTAGCATTGAGCCTTTTTGAAGGAGCCTATGCTTCAGAAATTTTTCGTGCCGCCATCTTGTCCATCCATAAAGGACAATGGGAGGCAGCCTTCAGCCTGGGATTGACCCCATACCAAAGCTATCTTCATATCATCCTCCCCCAGGGGATCCGGAAAATGTTACCCCCGCTTGCCGGACAAGCGGTATCTCTGATCAAGGATTCAGCCTTGGTAAGTACCATCGCCGTTTATGACTTGACGATGCAGGCCCAGGCGATCATCTCAGAAACCTACCTGGCATTCGAGATTTGGTTTACGGTGGCGGCAGTCTATCTGGTACTGACACTAACCCTTTCCGCCGGCGTTTTCTTCATAGAGAGGAGATTGAAAGGTTTTTAACGAAAAACAAAAAGGAGGCACGATGAAGAGCAACAAAGGTTTCAAAACGGTTACAGGGATCATATTATTGATCGCCATGATAGGAACCCCCGTTGCTGCCGGCGATCTCCAGCATAAGCTGGCTGAAGAAAGCACCGTGGAACAGATTCTGAAGCGAGGTGTCATGAGGGTGGGAATATCCACCTTCGTTCCATGGGCCATGAAGGACAAAACCGGGAAACTTATCGGTTTTGAAATCGATGTGGCCACACGGCTGGCCCAGGACATGGGCGTCAAAGTGGACTTCATCCCCACCAAATGGGCGGGAATCATCCCGGCGCTGGTTACCGGGAAATTCGATGTGATCATCGGCGGCATGGGAGTTTTACCCCAGCGGAACCTCAAAATCAATTTCAGCATTCCTTATGACTATACGGGGATGTCGATGGTGGCCCACAAGGAGCTTGCCAAAGGATTTTCTGGGATCGAAGCGTTCAACCGCCCCGAAGTGACTCTGGCCGTAAGACTGGGCTCCACCGCTGTCACCGCCGCACAAAAGTACATACCCCTCGCCAGGCTCCGGATGTTTGATGATGAGGCGCAAGCCTACCAGGAGCTGATGAACGGGAGGGTCCACGCCGTGGTGGGATCGGCTCCGACCCCGGCTTCTTACGCTTTGAAATATCCGGACAAGCTCTTTTTGCCCCTTACGGAAACCTTCACTAAGGAGCCTATTGGGTTTGCAGTGAGGAAAGGGGATTTCGATACGTTGAATTTCTTTAACAACTGGATCACATTCGTCACCGCCGAAGGTTGGCTGAAAGAACGGAAACACTTCTGGTTCGAAACCAGAGAGTGGGAATCCCTCGTCCAATAGAAATAGAAACGATACTCTCCTTTCAGGCATCTGACAGACCGGGATCGCCGCGTGCATTTTAAACCAAAGATAATGAGAATGGATGTCATCATCGGGATGCTGATGGCGTCCTTTGCCGTTTATCTTGCATTCCGGGTCAATTTCCGGATCCGTTACGATTGGAACTGGGAAGCGATTCCCCAATATCTGTTTCGATACGATGCGACGGCTCGACGCTGGATACCCAACATCCTCATCCAGGGGCTCTTCACCACCCTGAAGTTGAGCCTTTGGGCCACCCTTTTTGCGACCCTGATCGGCGGAATTATGGGCCTCTTTCGGGTGAGCGGAAGCTTCTTCAAGAGAATGGCGGGGGCAACCTATGTGCAGTCGATTCGAAACCTTCCCCCGCTGGTTCTGATTTTTATCTTCTATTATTTTGCTTCCGATCAGATCCTTCCGGCACTAGGTATCCCTAACCTCATTAACGATACCGAAGGTAATTCTTTGCGGATCTTTTCTTTTTTTTTCGCGCCGCCCTCCCTGCTTGCCCCCTTCCTTTCCGGGATGATCGCCCTGGCGGTTTTCGAAGGATCTTACATCACGGAAATCGTCCGGGCCGGCATCCAATCCATCGACCATGGACAGTGGGAGGCTTCCTGCGCACTGGGCCTCAACCGCTGGCAACAACTGCGACATGTGATTTTTCCCCAGGCCGTTTCCCGCATCCTACCCCCCCTGGCCGGACAGTTTATTTCCACCATCAAGGACTCGGCCATCGTGTCGGTGGTCTCTATCCAGGAACTCACCTTCCAGGGTCTGGAACTGATGGCGGCAACCTACATGACCTTCGAGATCTGGATCACGATCACGGGGATGTACCTGATGATGACGCTATCCTGCAGCCTGGCCTTGTCCAAAATTGAAAGACGAATTTCCATCCATACCGCCTAGCACGAAGTGTGCAAGAATCAAGACTCATGGTCACAGCGCGTCGATGAGAAGAGGGCCCGATGATTCATCTACCGTTTCAAGGAACCAAAATCGGTTCGATTCATGAGGGAAATGAGAACCTCCTCCAGGGTCGGTGAACCGTGATCTCTGTATTCGTAACGGATACGCAAAGACTCTTTATCCAAGGATAGGATCCTGGAAAGATGAATGGGGGTAGCGAACAGGACCAGGTCGCACGGCGTGCGATTGATGGTTTCCTGCAGGTCTTCGATCTGGCGGCGGTCGTATCCCATTGCCGGAAGAACAGGGCCCATGTGCGGGTATTGATGAAAGGCTTTTTTAATGCTTCCGACCGCATAGGGACGCGGGTCCACAACAGACGCCGCGTGGTAAAGGGTCGCGGCAAGAAACCCTGCTCCGTGCGCCATGCCGCCGTGAGTCAGTGTGGGGCCGTCCTCCACCACCAGCACCCTCTTTCCCGTGATCCTGTCGGGTTGATTGATGAGCAGGGGGGATTCCGCCATGATGATCCGCGCCCGGGGTGCGTGTTGCTCGATGTTGGTTTTCACTTGTAAAACCCGGGAAGGCTCGGCAGTGTCCACTTTATTGATGATCGCCACATCTGCCATAAGCAGATTGGTCTCACCGGGATAATAGGTCAGTTCATGTCCGGCCCGATGGGGATCCAATAGAACGATGTGAATATCGGGTCTGAAAAACGGTGTATCGTTGTTTCCGCCGTCCCAAATAATGATATCGGATTCTTCTTCGGCGGCTTTCAGAATGGCTTTGTAATCTACACCGGCGTACACCACGATCCCCATGTCCACCAGCGGTTCGTATTCCTCACGTTCTTCCAAGGTGCACCGGTGGGTTTCAAAATCCTGGTAATCGGAAAAACGCTGAATCACCTGTTGCAGAAGATTTCCGTATGGCATGGGATGTCGGACCACCACCACCCGATCCCCGCGTTTCCTAAGGATTTCCACCACTTTTCGGGTAGTCTGGGATTTTCCGCATCCGGTACGAACGGCACACACCGCAATAACCGGTTTTTTAGAGGTTAACATGGTGTATGTGGCGCCGATGAGAATGAAATCGGCGCCTGCGGCCATCACAGCGGAAGCCTTATGCATCACCGTTTCGTGGGAGACATCGCTGTAAGAAAAGGCGACCAGATCGATCTGGTGCTCGCTGATCAACGCCGTCAAGTGTTCTTCCGGGTAAATCGGGATCCCTTCGGGATATCCGGGTCCCGCCAACCGGGACGGATAGAAACGATTGTCGACATTGGGTATCTGTGCGGCGGTAAAAGCGATAACCCGGTACCGGGGGTTTCCTCTAAAGTAGATATTGAAGTTGTGGAAATCCCTTCCGGCGGCTCCCATGATGACCACTTTTTCCACCATGCATGTTCTCCTTTCCAATGCTTACCAGGTTACAGACTTGCTTCCATACCACACCTGGGATATCTATCATATCGAGCCGGACAGATCAAAAAAGTCGGACGTGGCAATGACGCTTTGGGTCAATGAAATATTTTTCAGCATTCAGGGAGAATCCACTTACGCCGGCCTTCCCTGCGCCTTTGTCAGGCTTTCCGGATGCAACTTAAGGTGCACATACTGCGATACGACATATGCCTATGATCAAGGAAAGCACATGACCATTCCGGAAATCCTGACAGAATTAAAAAAATGGGATCCTCTGTGGGTGGAAGTCACAGGAGGAGAACCCTTGCTTCAAGACCGAACCCCTGAATTGATCCGATCCCTTATCGGGGAAGGTTACCGTGTCCTTTTGGAAACCAACGGGAGCTTTGATATCGGCCGTGTCGATCCGAAATGTATCCGTATCGTCGATCTCAAGTGCCCTTCCAGCGGCGAGAGTAACCGGATCTTTTGGCAAAACATTGATCGTTTGACCCCGAAGGATCAGATCAAGTTCGTGATCCAGGATCGGAGGGACTATGCTTTTGCAAAAGCAACGCTGGAAAAAATCGGAAGCAGAATCCCTTACGGTCACCGGCTTTTTTCTCCGGTACAATCCGTGCTCCCGGCTCGAGATTTGGCCGAGTGGATCCTTCAAGATGAAATCCGGGTTAGATTGCATCTGCAACTCCATAAAATCCTTTGGCCCGAAGACCCTCGCGGCCGCTGAGTCCATGAACGAGGAAATGCCATGAAGCCAAAAGCCGTGGTCCTGCTGAGCGGAGGGCTCGATTCCGCCGTTACCCTGGCAATTGCCCAATCAGAAGGGTTTTCCGCTTATGCCCTAAGTTTTTCTTATGGACAGCGCCATGTCATGGAGCTTAAGTCCGCTGGTCGGATCGCCAAATCCTTAGACGTGGAAAAGCACCTGGTGCTTGCGATCGAGTTGGGGAAGATCGGCGGAAGCGCTTTAACAGATCGTATCGAAGTTCCCAAAGATCGGTTTACAAATCAGCCCCCTAAGGAAATCCCTGCGACCTACGTACCGGCAAGAAATACCATTTTTTTATCGTTTGCTCTGGGATGGGCGGAGGTTCTAAAAGCGGAAACCATTTTCATCGGAGCCAATGCCGTGGATTTCAGCGGTTACCCCGACTGCCGACCCGAATACATACAAGCATTCGAAACCATGGCAAACCTGGCGACCAGGGCAGCAGTGGAAAAAAGTATTCGAATCCACATCAAAACCCCCCTGATCCGGATGTCAAAAGCCCAGATCATCCAAAAGGGTATGGCTCTCGGGGTCAATTTTTCTTTGACGCACAGTTGCTACGACCCGTCGAAAGAAGGCATTTCATGCGGGAGGTGTGACAGCTGCATGTTAAGACGCAAAGGATTCCGGGAGGCCGGGCTTATCGACCCGATTCCCTATGCCGGTTAAAAATTTACAGTTGATGACGCCGGATTTTCTATTTTTGAACAATGGCGCCGATGATTAGGAAAATAACCCCGAGGCCCACAAGAAGAAGGTAAAGGGGTGTCGTCGTCAAAAAGGAAAAGTACGCGCTGCTTTCCAGAAAACCGGTATTCATGAAATCGGAGAGGTAAAGGCTTGCCTCGGCTCCTTCCTTTTCCATCAGTTTTCCTAGGGCTTGATATCCCCATACCATAAATGCAGCCACCAGGCTGATCAGGCCAATAATGATGGGTTTGTTTGCCATCTGATCCTTTTCTTTAAAATTTGGCCTATGCCCCGCTTATAAATCTAAGCCGCAACGCTTTCCCCGTATTTCCCTCGACAGCGATTCTAAACGATGCGCAAAGAGGTCAGCGGTACCATCCCCTGTTTCTTTGCCTTTAAAGTTGAATCCTTCAGAGCTTCGATCAGCGAAGCGAGGGCGGACTGCTGCTCTTCGTCATCGAATTTGAATCTTAGACCGACACCTTCCGGTGTGGTTCGGGCGACTTCGGCTAGAACCTTGAACGGGTATACTTGATTGGGGAAATTAATCCGCAAGAATAGCTCTTCCCCTATCTGAAAAGGCCTCCTGGAAAGCATGAAAACACCGCTGGTACTGATATCCTGAAGGTAATCGGTGAAGGCCCGGCTGACATCCGCATAATCCACGGCAAGGGTATATCGTTTTCGTTCATTAGTCCGCCCCTGAGACTTTTCCCGGCGCGATGGATCTTTCTCGATCTCTTTGAGAAGTCCCAAACGCTCTTCAGGCGTCATCTGCTGAATGAGTCTCATAAGGCGGCCTAAAACGATATACTGATTTTTATGAGCATTACCGTATTTCAAGATCCACCTCCTATGAGAAAGCCCGAGAAAAACCCACTTTCTTTCTATTTCAACCGATTTGAAAAGTCAATAAGCATTTTTTGATCGTTTTGACAATCAATTATAAACCGATTAACAAGGGGAAATATCGGGATTTCGAACTTCAGGCGTCAAGCTTTGCTTTGAATCGGTTGAAGACAGGGTTCAGAAATACGATCCTGCCTCAAGTACGGGGGTGGATCTCGGCAATGACCATGCCTAAAAAGATGAGCCCGCCGCCGATCAGGTGGTGGGTGAAAAGCGGTTCGTTTCCGTAAAAATAGGCAAACAAGGCCCCGAAAACCGGCTCGGCGGTAAAAATCAATGCGGTCCGGGTGGGTGTGGTGAGGCGCTGGGCGACGGTTTGGATCACGAAAGCAAATACCGTACAAAAGATCACGGTGATCAGGGCGGCGGCCCAGGCTTCAAAGGGCATGATCAGCGTTATTCCGTCGTTAGCCAAGCATAATAGCATACCCAGAACGCCTCCCGCACCCAGCTGTCAGGTCACCAATGCAAATGCATCAAATCTTGGGGCGTAGTATCCGGTCAAAAGGATGTGAAAGGCAACGGCCATGGCGCAGATCAATACCAGAAGGTCCCCGCGGTTCCACTGGGAGGATCCTCCACCCAGAAGGATATAAAGCCCCAAAAAGGCCGCTGTCACACCGGCCATCGCAGAAGGTGCGGCCGCCTTTTTCAGAATTAACAATGAAAAGAACGGGACCACCACCACGTTCAGCCCGGTAATGAAAGCCGCGTTGGTTGCACTCGTTAAGTTGAGCCCCCATGTTTGAAATGCAAATGAGGCAAATAAAACAATTCCCAGAAGTATCCCAGCCTTGAAAACATCTTGCTTTATGGGAAATAGCCTATTCGAGAAAAAAGCGATCATAAGTAAAAACGACAAGGTAAACCGCACGGCCAAAAAAGAAAATGTGTCGACCAAAGCCACAGCATTTTTCACGAGAATGAACGTGGATCCCCAGAAAAACGACACCAAAATCCGCAATAGGTCCATGGGTATCTGTTTGGTCCGCGAGGACAACGCCATACCTCCTGACCGATTTGTTGAAAAAGGGAACACCTCCTATCAGACTCAGCAAACGGTATAAAGCCTTGGAATTTTCTTTTTTCGTGTTTATCTTGATATAATTGGGGTAATGGTTAAATCTCTATTGTCCCGGGCCATAGCTTCCTGCCCGTAGGGCAACGGAGCATGGGCTTTCCGAAAACAAGAGTTTCCCGTTAAGGTAACGGTGGATGCAAACTGATCAAAACCCCGATAAGCGGAAAAGCCCCCGAAAGATCCTTCGTCGGATACTTTGGATTGCATCGATTATTTTAATCGGTATCGTCCTTATCTTCGGGCTCATTTTCTTTATCATCCCTTATGCGGCATCCACTTCCGGTTTTCGAGAATTGATCGAATCTTATGCTTCCCGGGCATTGCATCGAAGCGTCTCTATCGAGTCGATTGACTTCGAATGGAAAAAAGGCCTCCGGGTGGAGTCGATTCGGATCTCAGACGATCCCGATCTTCCCCAGACACCGATGGGGTCAATCGCCCTCTTGAAGGTTTTCGTCGATTTCCCGGATCTGTTTAAGCGTGGTCGATTGGCATGTGAAATCTCTCTCGATGCTGTGACGGTTCGCATCGTTCGGGGACAAGATGGTAAAACCAACCTCCAGCGGTTTTTAGCCGGCTTGTCTACTCCGAAAGAAAGTCGACCAGCCGCCTCGGATGAAATAAAGGGGTCCTATGCCGTTCCTGTGACCGATCTTGATGCGCTATTGGCTATCCGTCATATCAATATCCTATACGAAGATCGGATCCAAAACCGAACCGCCGGTCTGCACGACGGGTCCCTGGACATCCATGCCCCATCGCTTTTGACCCAACCTCTGTCCATGAAAGCATCCGCCGAAGTCCGATCCCAGGGAAAGCCCCTCTCCCCTTTGAATGCCATTCTGAAAATCCAGGACCTTTTCGATGAATCCGCAAGGATTCAGCCCGACCGGATGTCCATAGACATGGAAGTTTCGGCGCCGGGGGTTCAGATGACCCTAAAGGGGAACTTATCTCAAAAAAACTTGGCCGGCACAGGTTATGCCGACCTTGAAAAGGTTCAGCCCGTTCTTTTTTCCGTGTTGCCGGAACAATTGCTTCCTATGATGAAAACCGGCCGATTCGAGTTCACCGCGATAGCGACACAGCTCGATGATGCCCGAGCCGCCTTTGACACGCACATCCGGCTCAAAGGGATCGAAATCCAGGCATCCTCCGATAAAGAATCGCCTCTGGATCCCCTCACACTGGACCTGAATCAAAAAGGAATCGTCAACATTCCAAGGGGGGACCTGATCATCGAAACAGGAGGCCTTTCCTTGAATTCCAGCCGGATGGAATGGTATGGTCAAGTGAACGGTCTTAGAACCTCCAGTTGCGACATGCGATTCAACATGGGCCCGTCGAAATTTAATCTTTACGAATTGTTGACGGCAGCCGAATCTTTTTTTAAAGCCTCTTTTACTTTCAAGCTCCTGGACCCATCTTCACCATTCCTTGAAATCCATGGAATGGAAATTTCAGGGCATCCCCTTCAGGGTCTGCTTTTTATCGACATCCGGGGGATATCCGGTTCGATTAGGCAGTTTCGGGTTCCGTTTCAGGAAGACACGACCTTTGTGGATGCCGGCAAGTTGGCGATATCTCTTCCTCAGTTAAGAGTGAAAATCACAGACTTTGTCCCGGCTGAAATCCTTGCTAATGGATCGCTGACCGTCGCGGATCTCAATCTACACGGACAAAGCGATTTGAAAATCGATTCGTTGACGATCCCTGCATTCCGACTGGAAACCCGAGGGCTTCGAATCGACAAGGATGCCCCTTTTGGATTTACCCTCCCCTTCTCCTTGACCACCTCCCTTGAGGCCAATGGAATTCAGGGTCCGGATCTCAAGCCCGCTCACCTGAATTTGTCATCCTTACGGATTCAGGGAAACCTCGGATCCAATCCTTTTGCCGAAGCCGCTCTGAAAGGGTTTCGACTCCATGTGCCTGACTTCAAATGGCGGTATGAAGCACTCGGAACGCTTCGTGGCAATCTTATAATGGAGGCGGAGGCGCCTCATATCCGCATCCAGGCGCTGAATCCCCTTAAAGGCGATATCGACCGGTTTCAGTTACGGCTTCTCGTCGATAAAGGGATTGAGGCAACGCTTCACGCCGATGCAATAGATCTGGGGCGCCACAGTTTTAAAACAGATACATCTGTTACGGCGGATCTAGGGTTTCTAAGTTCGATACTCCCGGATCTTTTTGATGACAGACATCGGCTTTCCGGTAAGGCACAAGTGACCTGCAATATATCCGGCCGCATTCCGCCGCCATCCGCACTAACGTCATTGTCATCATCGGCGACTGAATGGATTCTCGACCCCAAATCGTCCGTCATCGAATCGGCAGGGCTTTCCTTGAATTTTTCCCATGTGGGCGGATCCTGGCCGCTTAACGCAGGGACTGTGTTGGAGGTTAAAAGTATAACGACCCCAACGCCCTTTTCTTACGTGCTCAACGGAAAAAACGCTTCCGGAACCCTCAAAGGGGATATTCAAATCGAAGCAATCCGGCCCTCCATACTCCCCGTTGCGGACGCGTCACAGAAGCCCTCTCCGGTCTCCATCCACCTGGCCGTCACCGGGGAACACAATCGGCTCAGTTCGACTTCACTTTCAGCCTTGCTGGATATCCAACCCCTGGGCATCAAAGGGGAAACCTCCTTTTCCGTCGAGGGAATCGACGCCCTTCTCAAGTCATCTAAAACCGGAAATCCCTCGGCGTGGTCCCAATTCTTAAGCGGCACGGCCAAGATCATGGCAGATTTGCCCGAAACCGGAAAAATTTTGCTGGATCCAAAAACAATGTTTCAGGGAGGATTCAAAGCAGGCGCTGAAATCGAAACAAACCCAAATCAGGGGATGCGCGTGAAGATATGGGCCGACACAAGGAATTTTGATATCGAAAAAGAGAATACTCTTTCCATTAAAAACCTCAATACAGCCTTGTCTTTTGAAAAACGGTATCTGCCCATGCATCAGATGCATCCGAAAAAGGCGATGACGGATCGCCTCTCCAATATGGTGATCCAGGATCGCACTTTCCGGCAAACGGATGCGTTTGAACCCGATATGTTCGGCGCACCGGCCGGCGGATTACAGTCCCGGCTGAACCCAAAGCCGTCAATCGATCTCGGGCCAGCGCGATTTTTCCTTTCACCCCACGTCGTCCCGATTCGCCACGCCGCATTGGACCTCAATCTCAACGACGGCCTCCCTCAGATTCGACGCGTGGAAGCCCATCTTCTTGAAGGGGCAATCATAGGTTCGGCAAGGGTATCCCGAGAAGTCGACGATTTGAATTTCGGGGCACGCCTGCTTTTTTCCGACATCGACTTAAAAAAAATGCTCGAAAGCGAAAAACAAACCCCCGGAGAAGAGGACTCAACCATCGGGGGGCAACTGGGAATTGCATTTCCTCTGGTATCTTCCCTGCGTCAATTGATTGAAAATCTCCAGCTCAGTCTCCAGTTCAACCATATCGGTTCCCGCGCATTCGGAAGAGTGCTCTATCTTTTGGATCCCTATGAAAACAACGAGACCATTGTCTCCCAGCGAAAACTCCTGCACAGTGGAGTGCCCCGCTGGATCGATGTCAACGTGTCCAACGGGATCCTCTCCCTGGACGGAGAAGTCATTGTCAAGGGAGTCCCCATCAAGATCCCACACCTGGAGCGGTTGAACCTGGCCGCCGTTTCCGGGTTGGAGACCTATGAACCGTATCTTTCATACTTGAATACCTGGGTTCTAATCCTTAAAATCGTATCGGATCCATCCCCGCCGTTTGGCCGGATGGAAAAAATTAAAACAAAGAGGTGAGCATGAAATCCTTTTGGATTATCCCGGTGTTTCTTTTTGTCGGATGCACGCTGGCTCAGGTGAATGTGGAGGTTTTAAGCGAACGAACCGCACTGGAAAACCAGATCCTGGGCACCTATAACGCTTTGGACAATGAAATGCTTCTGCTGGCTTCCGTGAGGGCCGTGGATGCGACCGGTGCTTTTCAGGATGCGCCTCCGAAAAGCCGGGAACAGCAGGATGCGGTCACCGCCCTGCAGGTTTTGGCGTTTCATGCGGACGATCTTACGGCATTTAAAAGGCTTAAGTGGGTAGGAGAAAACAACCAGGGACTCCTGGGTGCTTTTCCCATGCAAAAAGAACGCGTTCCGGAGGACTTGGGAGCCTTTGCCGAGCGGTATTCCCAGAAGGAACTCGAGTCGGTAGTCTCTCAGATCAACACCGCCCGTGAAACGCTTATGCGCAGGGTCATCGACATGAACGAGAACCTCACCGACGCAGATTGGCCCAGCGTCCGGGCGATCTTCGGTAAGCTCAATGCGGATAACGCCCTTCCCGGAGAAAAGATCCAGGACGAAAACGGGACATGGAGAATCAAATCATGAACTCTGTTGATGCCCTCCGCAAATATTGCTCCTGTCTCGGTGTCGCAGTGGCTGTCCTTTTATGGAGTCGAGGAACTCTGGGGATACAAACCGAGTTTTATTCGGTCAACCAGCCCATACAGATCACTTCAGAGGCGGATCCGGTGTTGTCCTTTTCCGTGTCATTGGATGGAAAACAGATCGCCTTTGTCTCGAAAAAAAAGCGGTTTCCCGATCTATGGCTCCGAAGCATAGATCCGGCTGCCCGCTTTTCCATGCGCCAGCTTACCGACGCTCCGGCTTTGGAATCCGATCCGGCCTTCTCCAAAAACGGCCGCTACATCGCTTTTGTGAGCACGCAAGATGACGCCAAAGGGGATATCTTTGTCATCGATTTGAGGCAAAAAACCCCGGTACCGGTCCGGATCACGGGCAAGGAGACCGAAGATGGCGCACCGAGTTTCGGTCCGGGTGAAACTTTATTTTTTCATCGCAAGGGTCCCGAAATGCGGGACTATGAACTGGTGGTTGTAAACATTGGCGCATATGTCCGGGGAACGAACGAAAAACAGAAGCCCGTCGTGCTTCCCACGCAAGGAGACGCGACTTTTCCGTCCGTTTCTCCGGATGGTCTGGAGGTCGCTTTTGTCAGCACCCGGAACGCCGATTCCTCGGATATTTTCGTCATGAACCTGAAGACCCGGGCACTCCGGCAGCTGACTACCGGCCCCTTTAAAAACCTTTTCCCCCGATGGTCCCTGGACGGCCGTTACATCCTTTTTTCGCGATGGTCATGGGATACCAACGGTGACGAGACTGTCGACGAACGGGATCATGCCGTCCTGTATCGCGTCCTGGCAAGCGGCGGAGATCCGTATCCGCTGACTTCGGCACGCTTTTCATCGATCCGCCCTGTTGTGGCTGAAAACGGAATTTATTTTCTCTCGGATTCAAAAGGGATCCCCAACTGCCGACGCATCCCATCGGATGGACAAATTCCCAGGATGGAAAATCCGGAAATGCAGCTTGAATTGGCCCGCAACATCTCTCTGAAGCTTCCCCGTGATCCATATCTTACGTTCCTGGCTTACCATAAGGTTCTCGAAACGTATTTCCATGTTCCGGCCGTAGCAGTTCAAGCCCTCTATTCGATCGGGCTGACAAGCCTGGAAGAAAAGATGCCGATTCATGCCGTACAGGCCTTCGAAAAGATACTGAGCAGATATCCTGACCAGGAACCCGAGGCATCTTTGGCGCGGATTCAACAAGTTCTCTTAAAAGCTGAAACGGCGCTTGAGAAATCCAAAAGCCCCCAAATCCGCATGCAGATCGTTGAAAATGCGAATCGGGAATTGGATCATATCGCTGAGGGCAAGGCTCTGGATATCCGCCTTTTTTCAGACATCGAAAGAGCTCGACTCCTGAGTCGCATCGAAAGCTCGAGTGCAAGCTTGTTGCAGGCGATCCACATGCTGGACACGGTCATCGCCGAACCTTCCGCCAGGTCCGAACGGTCGGCGGAAGCCATGGTTCTCAAGGGAGATATTTACCGTAAAATCGGAAATTACGAAGCCGTCTATCCGGTATATCTTTCCGTCATCCAGCGATTTTCCGATGTTCCCGTATGGGCCGACACCGCCCTGGAACGCATGCTCGATCTGATCCTCTCTCAAAAAGGGGCCACCCTGCCTGAGGATCGTATCCAACTGCTGAAATCCCTTGCCGATCAACATCGAACCGATACGCAGAAACTGGCCATGGGCGCCCTCAACCGGGTCGGAGACATCCTTTATGCCGCCGGTGAATGGTCCAAGGCCAAGGCGGCCTATCACCAGGTGATCGATCAATTCCCGGTTCGCACCACCCAGACCGCGGCCGCACGGTTCGCGCTGGCTGAAATCCTGTATCAGGAGCAACGGTTTCGAGAAGCGCTGGATCTATATGAAAACGAGATCCACCTGAGAGAAAAAGAAGATCGTATTCGAAAATTGGCCAGATCGGGCTTCATTCAGAAATCAATCGAGGGCGCCGAGTATTTCTTTGATCTCGGGGAAATCGACGCCGCCCGGAGTCTTTTTAAGGAGATCATCGAATTCGACGGAAGCGTTGTCGAGGCCCATCGGGGATATATCAAGTGCGCTGCCACCCAGATGGACCTGGATAAGGTTCTTTCAACCTACCGAACCCAGATGACCCAAGCCCCTGCGGATCCCATCGTAATCTATGCTTTAGGCCTTGGCCTCTCGTATCGAGAGGATCAAAAAAGCCTTAAGGAAGCCCGCGAACTCCTCGAGCGGGCGATTCTTCTCAACGGCCAGATCGGCCACTTTCATCGAACCCTGGGGTATGTCCTGGAAGTCCTCGAAACGGTGTATGGTCAAAAAGGGGGACTGGAAGCCGCGCTGGAATCGTACCAAAAAGCGTTTTTTCTGACCGATCCGGCGGATGATCCTAAAAGCCACGCAGAACTCAACCTCAATTTGGGAAATGTCTACTTCCTCCTGGGCCAATACGCCAAAGCATTCTATCATTATGACCAGCGGCTGGCTTCGAAGAAGCCGATCCCCAATCTCAAGGCTTCTGTCTTGTTCTATAAGAGGCTGGGAACATCCGCATTTCAGATTCGCAAAATGGAGGAGACCATCAACGCCTTTACCGAGGCCATCCGACGGATCGATTCCGGAATCGATACTCAGGACCCCTCGACCTATCTGAACAGGGACCACCGGTACGTCATGGATCGGATCGTGACCCCTGCCTTGCGTATCCAGTCCCTGCAAAAAGATGCTTCAAGGATCGCCGAAGCCCAGGCTGACGCGAATCGGGCTCTCTCCGAAATTCAGGCCAGGCGACAGCCGCCGCCCGGTCCCGCCTGGAAAGAATACCGCGAAAAGATTCAGCAGCAAATTAAGCTCCAGGAAACGCTGAATCAAAAGGCATTGGCCCTGGCCAAGACTTCTATGAAGGCGGGTCCGCACAGGCCGGAAGATTGGAATGCCCTCAAGCTCACACTGTCTTTAATGCTTTCAAAAGCCAAAGAAGCGATCCTCTTTCCGGAACAACTCATCGAATTGAAAGTCGAGATGCTGGACAGGCTCGGTCTTGCCTATCAGGAAGCCGGCAGATACCCGGAATCCGTCCAATCCTTTGAGCAGGCATTTGCTTTAAATGAGAAGCTCGGTTTTAAGAAAAATCTCGCCCTAAACCTGAGATCCATCGCATTCACCCGATATCTTCTGGCGGAAAGGCAATCCGGCGAAGCACGCATCCGCACCCTTCAACTGGCATCTAAAGAGTTTGCCCGCGTGGTCGAACTGGTCGATGCCCACGGCGTTCCATCACCTGCCTTAAAATCCGGGGATGCCCTGATCCGCATCGATGTTCAAACGGCGCTGAATGAACCCGGCGCAACCCAAAGCGGAAAGGGATTTTCAAAGACCCAGGAAAAGCGACTGGCGGAAGCGTTCATGAGTAGAATCTCCATCGAACTAGGAGAAATTGAAACCGCCAGAAAGACCATAAACAGCCAAACGGCCTCTTATGCAGAAGGGCAACCGGTATCCGACGCAGATGCTTACGGGGTAGCCCTCCTGTTCCATCGTGCCGGTCACCTGGCTGCTTCCCAAAAGGATTGGAAGAAAGCTTACGATAATTTCCTGCGTTCCGGGGAACTGACCCTGCATGCCGCCATCCCCCTGGGCTCCTATTATAACACCGTTAATCTGTCTAAAGCGGTCACCCAGGTTCAACCCGATGATCCCGACCGCCGGCAAATGGCTTCAGCCCTGGAAACCTTCGACGCCAAAACACTCAGTCTTTTAACCCGGGATGCTGCCGCGGCAACCCCGAAGCTTTTGGCAGGGTATCACAACGCCATGGGTGTCTACCTGGCTTCGATGCCGGCAAGCTCTAAAAAAGACATCCAGGAAGTCATTGAAAAATCCCGACGGTTTCAATACGCCATGCTGCACTTTTCCAGGGGGATCCGGATACTGGAGGAAGCCAACGCTAAAACCCTTGACCGGGAAGAGGCGGCGCTGCTTTCCACCCTGCACCTGAATCTGGGCCGTGCGGCCCTGGAGCTTGCAGAAGATGCAGCGGCAGCCGACCATTTTCAAACGGCCCTTAATCTGGCTGAAAGCGCCATCCTGCCGGATATCCAATGGCGTGCCTTAATCGCTCTTAGACGTCACGAAGAAGCACTCAAGGTCCTGGAATCGGTGACTGCCTTTCGGGCCGGTTGTGCCAAAGGTGAAATCCTGGACGGATTCTTTAGCTCCATAAAAACCCTCGTTGAAAGCCAAGAAACGGAAAGCGCTTTGAACCTTTTGGAAAAAGCGGCGGAATTAGAGCGGTTTAATCGACTGGCTCCGTTGATCCTCAGATTTTCCCAACATGAAAAGCGCTTTTTCATAGAGACGCTTTCCCGGCTGGATCGAATCGATGCATTGCAAGTACGCCTTTCAGGTGCCGATCCTTTCCGGAAAAAGAACTTGGAATCGGAATTGACCCTTGAAAGAACCCGACTGGCCGATCAGATGGGCGAAGACAATCAAAACCTTCCGGATTTCATCCGCCTGATTCAAGATGACGCGTCCCAAATTTCGGCCATTCGTCTGGTGGGGCTTTCCGCCCTTGCTGAATCGATGGCCGATGAGGCGGTCCGAAATCCGGCCGACGTGGATTTTCGTAAAAAGTACACTGAAGCGGTGGACCGATATCAAGCGATCTTCAAAAAGACGCTCAGCCGCCGCTCATCGGATGTGCCGTCCAATCCCCTGGTACTGTTCGGCCCCGAATCGTATGAGGCCATCGATATTATGGAAACCCTGCCCGAAGGTGGCCGGTTTGTCCGCATCTTCAAGAGCTCCCGGGTCTCCGACCCCGTCATTTCATTCATCCTCACGGCGGATCAGCTTTCAGGCAGCATCCATGGGTCTCTGGAAGCCGCGCTGAAAACCGTACAGTCGCCCGACCCGTCCTCAACTTATCTTGCCTTCGATTATCCGGACGAACTTCCGGTAAACGACCCCATCCTTGAAAAACACTATAATTTCGTCCTGAGCGCGGCCCATTTCATGCGCTCTTTTCATCATAAAAAATTGTTCAAACGAATCGTGGTCCGCATCTCTTCCCTTGCTTCCAAAACGGAAGAGACCTCCCTATCCTCCCCGGATCTCTTACCGGACCTTTCGGGGAAAGATTCCTCGGGGTTTCATGTCCTGGTGGTGGACACTCCGGTCTTTTTGGCTCAGCAGGTCCCGACAAGGCCCGGGGCGTTTTCCACTCCGTTTGCCGCCGTGGATCTGAAAAACGGGGAACGTATTCCCCTTTTGCACATATTGAATCGACTCGGCCATGCTTCCATCGCACTCCTGGAAAAAACATCGCCTGAGGATGCCTTTTGGATCGGTCATTTGTTCTCCATCTATGGATGTCCGACGCTGGTCCTTCCGGCCCAATCGGGCTCCGATGATCGGTTTGCCGACGCGTTTCTTAAAGCCTTCCACACCCATACCGCCGGCGAATCCCTAAACTTGGCCCGTTCGGAGGTTGTCGGCACCGGGAAATGGATGCTCGTCGGTTTCTCCGGTATGACTCTGGAGGAATCTAAAGCTTTCGCTCGATCCCATTTCGAATCATACATCACTAGCGCAAAACGCGCCTTTGATCGCAAGCAATTCGGCGAAGCCCTGATCCTTTTTGAAAACGCCGTCGATATCGCCTCTGAAACCGATGCATTCCGATCCCATCTTTTGGATCTATACCCTTATGCCCGCGAGAGCGCCTATTTGGCCGGGGATCCAAACAAGGCGTTAGATTTCTCCCAGCGTCTGGTCAAGGTCCTGGAAATGGAGCAACCGACCTCTAAATCCCATGCCGAGGCCCTATTGAGGCTCGGGCTTGTCCAGGCCCATTTGGAAATGTACGCTCCGGCCACTGAAACGATGAGCCGGGCCTTGAAAATATATCAGGCCCTTCACTTATCTCCCCAACAGGCGGAAACTCTTTCGGAAATGGCCTGGGTGGCCGAACAGGCCACGGATTACGAAGCTGCCCTGAGTTATTTTGAATCCTCGGTTTCGTTGACGAAAGATTCGGATCCCCGGTGGCGTTTGGGTGACCGGTTCCACAGCATCGGCCGTATCTTTGATTTGCGTTTGAGTCAGTATGCCAAAGCCATTGCCAACTATCAGAAGGCAGCTTCCCTCTATCGTGAAGGGGAACAAAGCTCCGAATCCACGGCACGAATCGCCCAGACTCTATTGGATGTAGGTCGATGCTATCGGCTCATGGGAAATCTTTCCGAGGCCGAAAAACACTACGAACAGGCCTTGAACTTGTTATCCTCCGAGCCGGCCCAGGATGCGCTGCGGTCCAAAATCCTCATCGAGCAGGCCAACAATGCCTGGTATCAGGCCCGATATGAACCAGCTTTTCGCTTACAGCAAAAGGCCTGGGCTATCGCCCTGGAACAGGATCTTCTACCCATGCAGGTCATCGCCCTCAACACCTCCGGACCTTTGTGGTGGGCGCTCGGGGACAACGAAAAGGCTTTAGCGGAACTGAA
>PCSF01000078.1:32878-33137 GCA_002771315.1 Desulfobacterales bacterium CG23_combo_of_CG06-09_8_20_14_all_52_9
CCATCGGGAAGATGAGGTCGCCACCACCCTGAACAACATCGGAATGATCCTCCGGGAAACCGGACGGTTCCCGGAAGCACTGGATGCTTTCAAAAAGGCGCTGTCCATCGATAAGCGTCTGAGATCCCGTTGGGCCATGGCATACGACTACCGGCACATCGGGGTGACCCACCTGAAGATGGGCTTTCCTCAAAAGGCCATCCCCTTGTTGACCACGGCCCTCAATGAATCCCGTGCCATCGGGAACCGCATCCACGAG
>PCSF01000078.1:33156-34755 GCA_002771315.1 Desulfobacterales bacterium CG23_combo_of_CG06-09_8_20_14_all_52_9
GGGCGTATGTATCAGGAATCGCTTACCCTATCCGATTCCCTTGCCATCCAGGAGATTCAATGGCGAGCCCTGTACGGACAGGCACGCATCGAGGAAAAAGCACGACCGGAGGAAGCCATACGTCTTCTGAAAGAGGCGGTTGGGATCATCGAATCCATCCGGTCCAATATCCGGATCAGCCGACTCAAGGACGGGTTCTTGTCCAACAAGTTAATGGTTTACGAAACCCTCTGCAGACTCCTGGCCGATTCCGGCAAGCCGGTGGAAGCCTTCGAGATGGCCGAGCGATCCCGTTCGCGAAACTTCATCGATCTTTTGGGAAGCCAGTCTTTCTCCCTGGATCCTGCCATGGATCGACGCCTTTATGATCGATACCATGCACTCAAAGAACGGATCGAAACTCTTAAACAACAGACAATCCAGAATACGGATGCCGAAGAACGAAAAAGGCAGGAGGCTCTCCTGAAAAAAGCGATATCCGACCTTGAAACAGTGATGATTGAGATCCAGGCATCCAACCCCAGGCTTTCCTCACTGGTCGCCGTCGAACCCCTTCGAGCGACGGAACTTCAACAGATGATCGAACCGGGAGTCGCCCTTATCTCCTACTATATGTTGGAAAATGAGCTTTTCTGCTGGCGTATCCTTCCCCAGGAAATTCGCCTTTTTCGTCAAAAGATCAACCGAAAAAACCTGGAAGAAACCCTTCTGGACTTTCGGCGGCGCATCCAAAACCTGGAGCCGTTCGAAAAGCCGTCCCATGAACTTTACGATATCCTGATTAAACCTGTTCTTTCAGGCATGGACAACATCAAACGGCTGGGTATTATCCCCCATGGACACCTTCATTATCTTTCCTTCGCCACCTTATCGGATGGAACGGATTTTCTCATCGACCGCTTCCCCATCTTTTATCTTCCCTCTGCCTCCGTCCTGAAATACACGAAGGAAAAGCGCATTTCGGGAAAAAACCTCGATGTTCTAGCAATCGGAAACCCGGATCTGGGGAACCTCAACCTGGATTTGCCCTTTTCGGAGCATGAAGTCCATTCCATCCAGTGGAACTTTCCGAAAATCACAATCCTGACAAAGGAAAGGGCCACGGAGAAATGGGTTGTTGACAATATCGACCGCTTTGGAATAATCCATCTGGCATCACATGGCGAGTTTGATCCCGTCAATCCGCTTCTTTCCGCAATCAAACTGGCTAAGGAAGGGGAAACTGATGGAAACCTGGAGGCTGCCGAAATCTTCGGACTGAAACTTTCGGCGGATCTCGTGGTTTTAAGCGCCTGCCAGACCGGGCTCGGGAAGATCACGGCAGGCGACGATGTGATCGGACTCAATCGGGCTTTTCTCTATGCAGGCACCCACGCCATCATCTCCAGCTTGTGGAGGGTCAGTGACATCTCTACCGCCATGATGATCAAGACATTCTACCGCGAATATGTTGATAAAAACAAAGCAGAAAGCCTCCGCCTGGCTGCCTTGCACGTCAAGAACCGCTACCCCCATCCGGGATACTGGGGGGCCTTTACCCTGGTCGGAGATTACGAATAACATTTGATGAAATCGTAAAAACTCAAGATTAGGATGGCA
>PCSF01000078.1:34825-37736 GCA_002771315.1 Desulfobacterales bacterium CG23_combo_of_CG06-09_8_20_14_all_52_9
CATATGGGTACGCCGCAATGAAGAAGGATGCAGTGCAACGCAGCAGATGGACTTTTTACGAAGCCATCACATTTAAAGGAACGGATATGTTGTTACGACGGGTCATCATCACGCTTTTTCTTTCGATGATACTGGTGGGGGCTCACCCCACCCACTCGGCTGAACGGGTCTGGGTCTCTTCTTTCGACGCCAAACTCAAGGCCGACAAGACCGCATCGTCTCAAACCCTCGCCGTATTGACGGTGGGAGCTGAGCTGACCGTAAACAGCGAGGATGACCGATGGTATCTTGTCACCGCTCAAGATGGGAAAAAAGGGTGGATCTATCGGGGGAAGGTCTCTTCAGAGCCTCCCCAGCCTTCCGGCGAAAAAACCGAGGGCGATTCGGTAGGAAAGCTGCTGACCGGGCTTACCGGCAGCCGGATCGGACCCGGTGAAGTCGATACCTCGAGAAGCATGCGCATGCTCTCCGTTGAAAAAAAGAAAAAGAAGGACGGGTCTCAACCCGATCAGAATTACGAGGAAGCCCTCGAATCGGTCTTGTCGCGCCGGATTACAGACATTCGTGTCGATCAATTCCTGGAAGCCGGCAAAATCGGCGAATATGCGCCATAAAGGAAAGACTTTCCATGCTCAAATCCGTTATCACCCAAACAGGTTTTGAAACCATCTCCAGAAGACGGCGCACCCTTGTCAAACTATTAGGGATAGCGCCGTTGCTGGCGGCCCAGCCGGCCATGGCCATTGACTTTTTAAAACTTCTCGAGCCCAAGAAGGATTCAACCAGCAAGGAAGGGCCCACCGACCTTGAAAAGGCGCTTCAGATCCTTCAGGGGGCCAACGACATTATCGGAAGCAGCGTGGAGCTCGACTACGAATCCGAAATGATCATCGGGAAAAGCGTTGCCCTGGAAGGATTCAAGCGATACGGACTTCCTGTGAAAGACGATCCCCTGCAAAACTATGTGAATCTGGTCGGACAGGCTGTCGCCCGCAATTTCAAACCCCAGGATAGAACCTATTTCTTTGTCGCCGTTCAAAGCGAAGTGTTCAATGCCTTCTCCTGTCCCGGAGGAATCATCTTCATCACCTCCACCTTGATCCGAAATCTTCGGGATGAATCCCAGTTGGCAGGGATCTTAGCCCATGAGGTGGCCCATGTGAATCTCAAACACGCCCTTCAATCCATCCGCAGGGCCAAGTTTTTCGAGGGAGTCGGGAAAATCACCGTGGCCACAACCAAAGTGGAAAAAAAGGAACAGTACAAAAACATGATCAACGACCTTCAGACGGTCCTGTTCGACCAGGGGCTCGATCAGAACATGGAGTACGAGGCGGACCGATACGGAATGGAGATCGCCTATCGAACCGGGTATCAGCCGGCCGGCTTCATCGGGGTCCTGGAGATGTTGAAACAAAACGAAGCTGGCGCAGTTAAAAAGGGTTCCTGGTTTTCCACCCATCCGCCCCTTTCCCAGCGGATCCAACGATGCAAGGCAAAATTTCAGGATTATCCGGATGCCGGTTCCATGGCAACGGTGGCCCATCGTTTCATGGAGCATCGGAATCGATTTTGAAGTGCCGGGAAATATCCCAATGAACACCGACACCCGAAACGCATTTTGCCGCACCCGGATCCGGCGCCTTCAAAAGGCAATGCAAAAAGAAAACATCGATACCCTGATGGTCTCAATCCAGGAAAACCGTCGGTATATCAGCGGGTTCACCGGCGAGGACACCCAGCTTGACGAATCGGCCGGCGCTCTTTTTCTCACCGAGAATCGCCTGGTTCTCGCCACCGATTCCCGATATGAAACCCAGGCCCGATCCGAAGCCCCCCTTTTCGAAGTCTTTTGTTACCGGAAGGGATTGGCAAAATCACTCCCCGAGATCCTGAAATCCTTCAAAACCGAAAGACTCGGATTTGAAAGCGTGAGGCTGTCCGTCCAGGAACTGCACAAGATCGAGGATCAACTGAAAAAGAAAAAAATCCAAGTGGTATTGGTCCCTGTTGAGGACCTGGTGGAAAAACAACGTGAAATCAAGTCCGCTGCAGAAATTGCAGCGATCCAAAGGGCTCTCAGGCTTGCAGAAGAGGCATTTCAGCGCACCGTTCCGATTCTCAAACCGGGGATCACTGAAAAGGAGGCGGCCTGGGGTCTGGAAAAAGAGATGCGGCAAGCCGGAGCCGAAGGCGTTTCGTTTCCCATCATCGTAGCCTTCGGGGAAAACAGCGCCCTTCCCCATGCCGTGCCGGGAGGCCGGAACCTCAAACCCGGTGAACCCATTCTTTTCGACTGGGGAGCCCGCCTTGACGGGTATTGCTCCGATATCTCCAGAAGCTTTTGCATCGGAAAACCGAATGCGTTCTTTAAAAAGGTGTATCAGGCGGTACGCGATGCCCAAGAAAAAGCCGTCGAGGCGATCCGGCCAGGCGCAACTACCAAGGACATCGATCACATCGCCCGATCCCTCATCGACCGGCGAAAGTTCAAGGGTCGCTTCGGACACGGCCTCGGGCACGGCGTCGGCCTTGCCATCCATGAAGCCCCGAGACTCGGCCCCATCAAGGATGATACGCTGTTACCGGGCATGGTTTTTACCGTGGAACCGGGGATCTACATCCCCAACTGGGGCGGTATCCGCCTAGAAAACATGGTCGTCGTTAAAAAGGACCATGTCCACGTGCTCAATCGGCTGCCCACCGATATTGAATTTACTGCCTATGCATTTAGCTCCTAATTTCCCATATCGAGTTCAGCGTGGCCTACAAGCTGATCATGAGTGATCGTATCTGCAGAGACGCATGCTTTCACAGGTGGTTGTGATAATCGAAAATTGACCAGAAGAAGGGGGTAGTGATAACCGAACATTGACCACCCGGAGCCGTTGTCTTCCTGCTAAAGTGGTTT
>PCSF01000059.1:0-2170 GCA_002771315.1 Desulfobacterales bacterium CG23_combo_of_CG06-09_8_20_14_all_52_9
CTTTGTGATGCAGGGAAACAAAACATCCGCGCTTCTCGATAAGCGTCTTTGAAGGCCGATCCGGCCGCTTGACCGGGTGTCCCCGGACCAAGCGTGCGGCAATGGCCGAGCGCGCCAGTTCCAGCAGGGCCTTCTTTTCTTCAGGCGTCAGTTCATCCATGATGGTGCTCTTTAGCCTATTGTTGCAACTGCAGGGTTTATTCAATGCAGGAGTTTTGCATCCGTCAGGACCTGAGGAATGCCCACCAAATATAAAAGATGAAAACCGCCCACGACACCACACACAGCACATAAGAAACCCAGTCAGACGGCCGTTTTGCCCTTCCGTCCGCTCCAACGGAACCCACTCGCGAGTGGCAGGAGATGCATTCCTTGGCATTCAAGGGAAGTTCATAGAAGCACTCCGGACATCGTTTTGTGGTATGGAGCTGTTTCTTCCGGATTAACTTCATGCTCCCCCCTGTCATTTAGAATTTAGAGGTTTTCAGGCACATCCTCGGTGCCCAACCCGGCTTATGAAAACGATTATTTGTTAAACCCTTCTTCTACGGAAATATCGGCTTGACTCTTGAGATGGGAGACCAGTGTGTTGAAGGCAAGCATCTGTTTTTGTCTCCCGAGCAATCCTTTGATTTTTTCCTTCTCCGCCGCTACATCGGTCGGTGCACTAACCGTTTTTTCGACCAAAATAATCGCGAAATAGCCCTTCTCCTCCTTAATTGCCTTTGGGGTGATCCGTTGATCCGGAGTCAGCTCGAAGGCGGCTTTTGCGACTTCCGGTGCATGTCCGATGATGGGAATCGGATCGTTCCGTTTAAAAAAACCGGAAGAAGTCACCTTCAAATTTTGAACCTTCGCCTGGTCTTCGAAAGGCTTTCCGTTTTTCACCGCCAAAATAAACGCCTCCGCATCTGCCTGAGCCTTCTCCCATTGCTTCTTCTTTTCAAAATCGCTCTTGACTCGGTCCAATACCGTGGGAAGCTCAGGATTTTTAGGCAAAGCCTTTTCTACGACCTGGAGGATATAATAAACACCCTTCATTTCATGGACGTCGCTGGTTTCACCCGCTTGAAGCCCAAAGGCTACAGATGCAAACGCCGTCGGGTCTGCAAGATCGGCAGGGGGCGCTTTTCGTGTAAAAAAATCGGTGGTGATGACATCGAGTTTGAGCTTTTCGGCCGCTTTTTCAAAATCGGCTCCGCCAATCAGCTTATCATACAGAGCCTCCGCAGTGTCATACGTCAGATTCTTTGACTTTTCTTCAAAAAGCTTTTTCTGAATCCCCTCTTTTGCCTCGGCAAACGAAACGGTTTTGGCTTCATTGACCTTTTCCGCCTTGATGATATGCCAGCCAAACTGGGTTCGCACCAAGTCGCTGACTTCTCCCGGCTTGAGAGAAAAAGCCGCTTGGGCAAAAGGCTCGATCATCATCTCCTTTTGAAACGGGCCAATGAGGCCGCCCGATTCCTTGCTGGAATCCTCGGAGTAGGTTTTTGCAAGCTTTGCAAAATCTTCCCCCTTTTGAACCCGCTGAAGAACGCCTTCAAGTTTTTTTCGTTTTTCTTCAACGAGTTCCGGAGGGTCCGCCGGATCAGTCTTCACCAGAATATGTCGGGCTTCCACGGTCTTGGGGGTTGTAAACGCTTCAGAATTGGCGTCGTAGTACTCCTTCAAGTCTTCTTCCGTCACGGTCACCTGCCCCTGATGTCGCTTCGGGTCAAATAACACATACCGGGCTTTAATTTGTTCCTCCGTCTGATAAGCGGATGCATTCTCTTTAAAAAAAGCTTCGATTTCTTCCTTTGAAGAAACGATGTTCTTGTAAGCGCCGGGTTCAAAAATGACGTACCGGATGTTTACCGATGTATTCTGCCAGGAGATCCATGCATCGATCTCCGGATCGGAGACCTTCACCCCGTCGGCAACAAAACGTTCCAGCCGCTCGACCAGCATGGACCGTTTCTGAAGTTCCTCAAAGGCTTCCGGTGTCATTCGGTTTAGGTCCAATACCCTGTGATACAACCGGCTGTCAAAAGAACCATTCGACTGAAAAGCCGCGATGCCTCGAATAGCTCCTGCCAATTCATTATTGGAAATGGCCAGTCGGAGTTTTTCCGCCTCCTGGACCAAAAGTCTCTGTTCGATGAGCTGGTTGAGGGCCTGCTGCTTG
>PCSF01000059.1:2302-2385 GCA_002771315.1 Desulfobacterales bacterium CG23_combo_of_CG06-09_8_20_14_all_52_9
CCCGCCCTTCGCTCCCGAAAGCTGCCGATTCCCCAGAACACGAACACGACGACAATGGCTCCCAAGATGATTTTGATCATCAG
>PCSF01000278.1 GCA_002771315.1 Desulfobacterales bacterium CG23_combo_of_CG06-09_8_20_14_all_52_9
GGCGTATCCATATGTACGCCTCATTCCTCAGGATTTGCGCGCCTTGCATCTGAAGCTTTTTACTTTGCCATCCTAATTTTGAGTTTTTACGATTTCATTAACCATAGAGCCAACGACAGGCGATGACCGAACAGAGGATGCCTGCCACATCCGCCGTGAGGGCCGCCGCCAGAGTATGCCGCATCTTCTTGATCTGGATGGCTCCGAAATAGATCGCGATGACGTAAAAGGTGGTTTCGGTTGATCCCTGAATCGTCGAAACCAGATAGCCCACATAGCTGTCCGGGCCGATGGACGGATCCTGAATGGTGGATGCCAGGATGGCATAAGCGCCGGATCCGGACAAGGGCCGCATGAGGGCCATGGGGAGGGCCTCGGCGGGAAGGCCGATCTTTTCGGTAAAGCCGCCGATCCATCCCACGATGGCTTCCATGGCACCGCTCACCCGGAAGATTCCGACGGCCACGAGAATCGCCACCAAGTAGGGTATGATGCGTATTGCTACCTGGAACCCCTCCTTTGCCCCTTCCACAAAGGTTTCATAGATTCGAACCCTGCGAATCACGCCGAAGGTCAAAAATCCGGCCATCAGGGCGGGGAGGATCCATGGGGATATCGCCTTGCCGTAAAAAACGGTTGCCGGTATGAAGGCCAGCAAGGCGGTTAAAGCGATCCAGCTGACCCAGGCCGGGTAGGGCGGAGGTGATGCGATTTCTTCACAAGATGCCGGTGAAATTGCCCCGCGCTCATTTTCTCCTTGTTGGAAGACTGGGTTTATGGATCGGAAAAAGCGCGCATAGAGCTTGGCGGAGAGCACTGCGACCAAAGTGGAACCGGCAGTGGCAAACAGGGTGGTGGGGAGGATGCCGGCCGGATCCGCGGATCCGGATGCGGCCCGCAGTGCGATGACGCCCGTGGGAAGGAGGGTGACGGAAGAGGTATTGATGGCCAGGAATAAAGCCATGGCATTGGTAGCAGTGCCGCGGCTGGGGTTGAGCGTATCGAGTTCCTGCATGGCCCGGATCCCGAAGGGGGTGGCTGCATTCCCGAGGCCGAGGGCGTTTGCAGAAAGATTCAAGATCATGGCGCCCATGGCCGGGTGGTCCGGGGGGACTTCCGGAAAAAGGCGTACCATCAACGGCCGGATCAGTCGGGCGAGAATGGTGAGCATGCCCCCGGCCTCGGCGACCTTCATCAAACCTAAAAAGAGGGTCATGACTCCTACAAGTCCGATGGCCAAATCCACCGCACCCGAGGCCGACTCCACCATCGCCTTGGATAAGGCCTCCATAGGAGAAATGTCGCCGGTGGTGGGTGTCCATCCGATCTGGCGGGCGGCTCCGAATCCGAAGGCGACCATGACGATGAAAAAAAAGATCAGGTTCACGATATCCCATTCCGGGGTATTTCGGGATCGATACGAAACGGAGGTCCGGCTTTAACGGATGGAAAGCGGGAAAGATCGGTATGAGGAATAAATTTTGCCGCGCTGAATCGGTTCATGAAGTCCTGGTTGACGTTGAGCTCCAGGTAGGTGGTCTGATCCTGGATCTTAGCCACCTGGTCGATGCTTTCCCGGGAGAATAATGCCTGAACGGCGCCTTCGATGGCGCTGTTTCCTAAAACATGGAATCGATCCCTGGGCAGGTCGGGGAGCAGACCGATACCGATGGCGGATTCCGGATCGATAATGGAACCAAAGGCTCCGGCCACGTAAAAGGAAGCGATATCTTCCAGGGAAACGCCGACGGTTTGCGCCAGGGTTTCCAGGATCGTGTACATGGCGGCTTTGGAGCGGATAAGACTGTCTAAATCGGCCTGAGTAAGAGTGAGGTCGACACCATCGGCTGCCTCTTGGGCCGGAACCAGCACAAAATGCATCTCCTCACCTCGTTTTTTAAGATACTTCGAACATGCCGAACGGACCCATTTTCCTTGAATATCGATCATGCCGGATCGAAAGAGTTGGGCGGCCAGATCGATGAGGCCGGAGCCGCATATTCCCCTGGGTGGCTGGTTTTCAATGGTTCGGATGCGGATTTTCTTTGTGATCGGATCGATGGATATCCGGTCGATGACTCCCGGTCCGGCGATCATTCCCATTCGGGTGACTCCACCCTCCAGGGCCGGTCCGGCGGCTCCTGCGCAGGCCATGAGCCAATCCCGGTTTCCCAGCACCACTTCCGCGTTGGTTCCCACATCGACCAACAGGGAGACCCCGTCCTTCTCGTGCATTCCCGAGTAAAGGATGCCCGCAAAAAGATCCCCTCCGAAGTAGCTGCCGATATTGGGAAAGACGAAAACGCGGCCTGCCGGATGAATCCGAATCCCGATCTTTTCGGAAAAAAGCAAAGGGATTCGATTGATCACCGGAATGTATGGCTCCCGGATCAGGTACCGGGGGGAAAGACCCAGGAAAAAATGGGTCATGGTAGTGTTCCCGGCTGCAGATATGATGAAGATCCGCTCCTTCTTAAAGCCACAGGCTCTGCAAAGGGTTTCCAGGTTCTTGTTAATGGCTTCGATTAAGAGGCCCTTGAGTTCAAAAAGCCCTTCCTTCATTTCAGAATAGTGGATCCGAGTTAAAACATCCGGCCCGATTTGAATCTGGGGGTTGGTGAAGGCGGCCTGCCCAAGGATGGCTTGGCTTTGAAGATCGACAAGCTTCATGACCACCGTGGTGGTTCCGATGTCCAGGGCCAGCCCAGCGACCGGCTGGGCGTCATCCGGACTGAGAATCTCTACAAGCGTGTACCCATCCAAATCCTTGAACACAACACAGCGAACCCGATAGGCATGTTTCCGAAGAAATTCGGAAAGCGGTTGGATCAGCTCCAGATCGATGCGGATGGAATCGGCGGAAATTTTTCTTTTTAAGCCTTCAATAAGCCTGTCGGCATCCGCAGTGTTGTTTTTCAAGGATGGGGGGGTAAGGGCTAAGGTCCTCACCCATCCCGATTGGGTGTTCGGCTCCCTCATGATATCCTACAGCAGACGTTCGAGTTCCGAAAGGATGGCGGCGAGGGTTTCTCCGGCTTTTCCTTGAATCAGGTAATCGCTGATGCTCCCGGTCAGGGGGGTGGTCTCCGGATTGATCTCGATCACCTTTGCGCCGGCCTGCTTAGCAACGACAGGCATGAGGGCGGCGGGCTGCACCACTGCCGATGTGCCGACCACCAGCATCAAATCGCAGGTTGAAGCGGCCTGTCTTGACCGATACAGGGCCTGGGAAGGGATCATTTCACCGAAGAAGACGCAATCGGGCCGATAGATGCCGCCGCAGGGGCATTTCGGAGGGATTTCGGAAAGATCGATCTGACCGGTCTTGACGCGTCTTCCGCAGGCTAAACAAAAATGCCAGGCAAAGTTGCCATGGAACTCGATGACATCGGTATTGCCCGCCAGTTGGTGCAGGCCATCCACGTTCTGGGTGATCACCGTATTTAATTTGCCTAAAGTTTCCAGTCGGGCAAGCCCCAGATGCCCATCGTTGGGTTTTGCCCGGTCGATGATGCCCTTCATATCCTTGAGGAGTGCGTTCCAAACTTTAACAGGGTCGGTCATGAACGCGTCGATGTGGGCGTATTCCATGGGATCGAATTTTTCCCAAATACCGCCTTTCCCTCGAAAAGGAGGAATGTTGCTTTCCACCGAAATTCCTGCTCCGGTGAGGGCGACGGCCTGCTTACAGGTTGCCAGATCCTTTGCCGCATTTTTGATGAGTGCATCCATTAATTCTTTTCTAAAGATCAAACTGGGTATCGCAACCAACGGCCAGGACCTCCAGGGCAGGGCCGTTTTTGGTGATCTCGTTTCGGCAGTCCTCGACGATTCGATCCATATCCGCATCCGTCCGGTCCTGGTTTAGGTGAAAAAGTCCCAGCTTGCCGACCCCGGCCTCCAAGGCCAGATTGAGGGCGTCTCGATAGCAAGAGTGACCCCAGCGGATAGTGGTCTGGTACTCCTCGGGTGTGTATTCGGCGTCATGGAAGAGGATGTCCGCTCCCTCCGAAAAGGTGCGATAGTCCGGGTAGGAGAGCCCATACGGATGCACATGACCCAGCTCGTTATCCGTAAGAAACACGAAGGTTTTCCCGTTTTCCACGATTTTATATCCGAATCCCGTGTCTGGGTGACTCAATGCAATGGGGGTTAGGGTGATGGAACCGATTTCGAATGTCCCTGGGGGATCTTTTTGGAATAGGATTTCAGCGTCGATATCCGATGACTTCAACGGGAAGTTGGGAGGGTACATCACCCGGGAAAGGACATGCCGGGCATAATTTTTATGGAAAGATCCGTTGTGAAAAACCAAGCGGGCATTTTTGAAAAGGGTGGGTTTGAAGAAAGGGAATCCCAAGATGTGATCCCAGTGGCAGTGGGTAAAGATGAGATGATATTCAAAACGGTTTTCCTGGATCAGGCTGTTTCCCAACTTTCGAATCCCGGTTCCGGCGTCGATGATCAGGATATGATCGCTTTGGGTTCTGACCTCCAGACAAGTGGTATCCCCGCCATACTTGAGATATTCATATCCGGAGACCGGAATAGAACCGCGGGAACCCCAGCATTTGATCTGCATCTTTTACCCCCAGAGGTTCATCTGGCAGTCAACTCAATGGACTTGGCACGATTTCTCAGAAGATAAGTATACCAGATCCCCTCGTGGTTTTGGGATTCGACGATGTCAAACCGCTTAGATGCCAATACATCCGTCACATCCCGCGCCTCGCTTCGCATCAGCCCGGAAAGAATCACCCATCGTTTTTGATTCAACCCCTTTGCGCAAAGCAGACCTTTCATTGCATCGTAGTGGATGTTCGCTATCACGAGATCGGCCGGGCAGTCAATAAAATCCTTTGCATCTCCTTGAATAGCAAGGATTTTATTTTCCATCCGGTTGATTCGGATGTTTTTTTGGGCCGTGCGTGCCGCCAGGGGATTGAGATCCACGGCAAGGGCTCTTTGAGCCCCTAGTTTTACGGCGGCTAAAGCCAAAATGCCGGTGCCGGTTCCCAGGTCGAGGATCGTATGGGAAATTACCCTTTCAAAAAGGAGGTTCAGGGCCTTCAGGCAGCCTATTGTCGTGGGATGCGTCCTGGAACCGAAAACGACTCCGGGATCCAGGAGCAGGGTATGCGGTGTATCACCTGCGGTCCCGACAGATTTCTCGCAGTACCAGAAGGGCATCACCCGGATCGCGCCGATTTGAAAGGGAACCAGGTCTTTTCCCTGCCAAAGGGCATAGTCGAGGCAAAACTGATCGATCATGTTTAAACCCGGACGATTTTTTAAAAAAGCCGTTACAGCTTCTTGTGCGGGCCGGGAAAAAAACAGGAAAGAGGTCCGGCCCTCATTCCAGTTGCCTAAAAAATTTTTATCGGAAAAAAATGCCTCGTCCTCCACACTTCCGTCGAGATAGTAGATGTAAAGGTCGCCGTAAGGGCAGGCTTCCCTTTCCGGCGAAAGTTTTGGTACCTTGATGGGGCTATCTTCCATCCGTGGGGAGTTGATCGATGTACCAGTCCAGGGGGTTCAACAACGTGAAGCCAAGACCTTTGAGTTTCTTTTTCACGCGACTGACGTTTTGCGTCAATAAATAGGGGAATACCGCCCGCTTTCCCTTATCCCAATAACGGGCCACCAGGATGCTTCCAAAAGAAATGCCTTCTTCGGTGATGGCGTCCACGATCCGTTTCATAGTTCCGAGTTTATCTTCCACTAGGACGCAAAGCAGGGTTCCTGGTTCTTCGATGCCCAAAACGTTGATGAAGGCCCGAAGCAAATCTTGCACGCCGATGATCCCTTTAACGTGTCCGTCATCATCCACTACGGGGAGGGTACCCACCCGCTTGGACTGTATGAGGAGCAGAACATCTTCTATGGTGTGAGAGGGGCGAACCGTGACCACCTCTCTGGTCATGACGTCTTTTACCTTGATCATGGCCAGTTTGTTGCGCTCCTCCCGGCTGTTGTAGTCCTGCAGGACGATGGAGGGCATGGCGCTTCGAATGTCCCGGTCGGTGACGATGCCGATCAGGCGGTTTTGTTCATCCACCACGGGAAGATGCCGAATCAGGTGGTTTTTCATCTTTTCCCTGGCGGCAAGGATCGTCTCTTCAGGATCCACGGTAATGACTTTTATTGCCATCGATTTGCTAACGAACATCGGGTCCTCCGTTCAATAAGATAGTGACATGGTTTTTGGCCAGTTCTCCCAGACGATGCAGCGCGTATCCACCTTCCAGGACGGACAGTAGCCGTCCTTTGGTGTGTTTTTCCGCCAAGGCCACGATCTGTTCCATGATCCACGAAAAGCATTCCGTCGTCAGACGGATGCCGGACATGTCATCGTCCATGTGACCGTCGAATCCCGTTGAAACAATGATCACCTCGGGTTCAAACTGTCCGATGGCCGGAATCATGTCTCTTTTTAAATAAAGCTGATAGGTATCATCCCCCTGGCCGGGAAGCACCGGTGAATTTTTGGTAAAACCCAGACCCTTTCCGATTCCCGTATCAAAGTCCCGACCGGTTCCCGGATAGGCAAAGGAGGGATGCTCGTGAATGGAATAGTAAAAAACGGTCGGGTCTTCTTCGAAAATGTGCTGGGTGCCGTTGCCGTGATGAACATCGAAGTCGACGATGGCCACCCGTTGAATCCCCCACTCGATTTGAAAATACCTTGCGGCGATGGCCACGTTGTTGAAATAGCAAAATCCCATGGCAGCGGAACGTTCGGCATGGTGCCCCGGCGGCCTCACGGCGCAAAAGGCGTTATCGATCTCGCCTTTCATGATCATTTCCGCCGCCTTTAGAATGCCGCCCACGGCCAAGAGGGCGATTTCGAAGCTCATATCGCACATCTGGTTGTCCTGGCAGTCGAAGGTCCGAACATGTGAAATGCACGCATCGTTGAAACGATTGATGTAATCTTTGGAATGAACCGTTTCGATCCATCGCATGTCGGCCCTGCAGGCCTTGATGGGGATCAGATGTTCCAGCAGGCCGTCCTTTTGAATTCCCTCATGAATCGCCTTTAACCGTTCCGGAGCTTCCGGATGCCAGGAGCTGGTCTCGTGCAGCAGGAATCTCTCGTCGTAAAGATACCCGGTTTTTTTCATGGGCCTCTTCAATTAAAAAGCTATTTGACGATTTTATCAAACATCGAAAATGCCGCCTTCACGGCGGGGTTGTCCTCGGGCAAGGTCACGGTGGGCCGCCCATGGAGATCATAGTCATAGACGGCATCGTCCTCCGGGATCGTTCCCAGCAGTTCAAGGCCGTCTTCTTTAATGAACTCCAGAAGGGATGAAACATCTTCCTGTTTGGCATGGTTGATGATCAGACAGCTTTTCCCCACGCCGATATTCAACTCTTTGACCAGTGCGTTGATCCGGGAAGCGGCCGTGATACTCCTGCGGGAGGTGTCTGAGATGATGAGTAGGATATCCACGTTCTTGGTGGTAAGGCGGCTGATATGTTCCATCCCGGCCTCGTTGTCCATAACGATGTACGGGTAATTATTGGTCAGCTTTTCCAGAAACCTGGTAAGGAGGGAATTGGCCGCACAATAACATCCGGCACCTTCGGGCTGGCCCATGACGATAAGGTCAAAGCCTCCGGACTCCACCACGGCTTGTTCGAGTTTCATGGAAATAAAAATATCCTTGGTCATGCCGGAGGGGACCTGCCCTTTTTTCATTTTTTCCCGGGCACCCCCTAGTGTCTCGATGACCTCAACGCCCAGGACCTCGTTGAAATTGGCGTTGGCATCCGCATCCACGGCCAGGATGGGGGTTTTATTGTGGCTGATGAGATATTTTACAAGAAGTCCAGCCACTGTGGTTTTTCCCGTGCCGCCTTTTCCGGCAAGGGCGATGGTAAAAGCCATGATTCAAGCTCCTATTTAATAGTATATCAAAAATGCGGTCTGTTGAAAAACATGAAATTTCCTTAAGGGAGTCGTATTCAACAGTCAAGCGGCTTTTTTATTAAACAACCCGGAAGACGGTCCGGTAAACACCTTGAAATACACCCATATGTATGGTAACTTTCGCAATTACGGTGATATGAATCATCATCGTTCATATCCACATCGCATGCAAGGGGGCATCGAAGATGAATTTTGAGCTGACTAAATCGCAAAAGGAGATCCAGAAGGCGGCCTATGAGTTCGCCAAGGGAGAATTCGACAAGGAACTCGCGCTGGAGCTGGACAAGAAACATGAATTCCCTGAAAAAATCTGGAAAAAAGCCGCGGAACTCGGTTTTATCGGCATTCACTTTCCGGAAGCTTATTCCGGACAGGGGCTTGGAATTTTGGAAAATATTCTGGTTGCCGAGGAATTCTGCAGGAGGGATTCCGGAATCGGAAGCGCGGTGATTCTTGCCAATTTTGCATCCGAGTGCATCCTGCGATTTGGCAGCGATGTCCAAAAGGAGAAATACCTCCCTTCGGTGGCGGAAGGAAAGGCGCTTTCCGGTGGCGCCTTCACTGAACCCGATCATGGGTCGGATATCACTTATATGGATACCACCGCCGCCAAGGATGGCGATAAATGGGTGGTCAACGGCACCAAAACCTTCATTACCAATGGAGGCTTGGCGTCGTTTTACACCGTGCTTTGCCAGACCGATACCGAAGCCTCCCCCACCTATCGCGGCATCAGCATGATACTCGTGGAAGGAGACTGCAAGGGAGTTTCCACCGCCAGCGTCGGGGACAAGATGGGGATTCACATGATGGCCACCGCCGAGGTCAACTTCAAGGATGTCCGTGTGCCGCTGGACCACCTCGTGGGCAAGGAGGGGAAAGGCTTTTACCAGGTTCTCGAATTTTTCGACGAAAGTCGAATCCTGATTGCTGCTCAGGCCTTGGGAATTGCTCAGGGTGCCTTTGACCGGGCCCTCGACTATGTGAAGCAACGGGAGCAGTTCGGGAAAAAGATCGCCCAGTTCCAGGTGACCCAGCATAAGCTCGCCGATATGGCCACCAAGATCGAGCTGGCGCGCTTGATTACTTACAAAGCGGCGTGGAACTATGACCAGGGCAGGATCGATCCGAAACTCACCTCCATGGCTAAAATGTACGCGGGACGTACCGCGGTGGAGGTGGCGGACGAGGCCATCCAGCTTTTGGGCGGTTACGGATATATTACAGAGTATGAGGTTGAACGGTTCTACCGGGACGCCAGGATCACGGAAATTTATGAAGGGACTCGGGAGATTCAGAAAAACACCATTGCCGGCACCCTCCTTGGAAAGATTAAATAAGCCACTCCCTTAAATAAAATGCCGGGTGATCTTATCATTTTTAGCCTCAGCCCCTTTCATTCTCAAAGGTCGGGCCTGCGAGATATCATGAGGCCAAGATTCCGAAATCATTCCAGAGTATAAAATCCAATCAAAAACATTCCCCATGAAAAATGCCCACTCCGATCTGTTTTTTGCGGCAGACAAGGTGAACGAAGAAGAATTGCCTCGAAAACACGACTTCCCGATTCG
>PCSF01000083.1 GCA_002771315.1 Desulfobacterales bacterium CG23_combo_of_CG06-09_8_20_14_all_52_9
GAGACGGGTCGCGCAGGATCGCCCGCAGACGTTTCAGATCCTTGGATAACCTGACCAAGCGCTGGGAGATCCCCGGCAACCGGAAGATTTTCCGGTACTTCAGGAAGAGACTGAAGAACGCCTTTAACCATCCCTCGATGATCTCCGGCAATTCCAAAAGCCTGATCAGATGACCCGTCGGCGCCGCGTCGAGGACCAGGAGGTCGTAGCCCTCCGGGGTCAGGAAATCCATCACCGCCGCCAGGGCCATCAGTTCATCGACCCCCGGGGGCGAAAGGTCCATGATCCGTTCCATGACCTCACGATCAAACGTCAGATCGAGGTTCGGCATCAACCGGGAGAGAAATTGCGCAAGCTCCTTCAGGTACTGATTTTTCAGGGCAACAAAATCGGCGGTGGCATCCATTTCCATGGCCCACAGCCCCGGCGCCACCTGCTTCGGATCGGGACCGAGGGGCATGTTCAGACAATCGGCAAGGGAATGGGCAGGGTCGGCGGAAAAAAGCAGAATCCGTTTCCCTGTATAGGCACGGGCCAGACGCAGGGCCGTGGCGCAGGCCAGGGTGGTCTTGCCGACCCCGCCTTTTCCTGCAAAGACAAGCATCGCCATATCCGGTGTCGGCAGAGGAACGGGGCTATCGACGCGGGGCGTTACCGGAGGCAGGGATAATGGGGCTTCTCCGGTGGATGGCGCCCATTCCGTCAGACCTTCCCAGAAGGACCGAAGCGATTCCATGCCGCGTATTTCCTCAGGATACATGGGAACCCCCCAGAGCCGGAGTTTGGAAAAACCCGGCTCCTTGAAGATGCGGGCCAGCTCCTGCAACTGGTGGGCGCGGACATGACGGCAGGTGAGACACGGACTTTCCGGATACAGGCGGTTGATGACAACATCCACGATGCCGATGCGGAGGCGCTGCAATTCCCGGATCAGATCCAGCGTCTCTTCGATGCTCAAGGCCTCGGCCAACATAACCGGGACAAACCGGCACTGCCGATGATCCTTGAGGAGTTTTTCCATCTGCTTGACGGAGGCGGCGAGTCCCTCGATGAAGTGATCGAGGTCGTCTCGCTCATAGGACCCCCGGAAGAGCTTCTTCATGTAACGGTGTTTGGCCAAGAGCGCGTCCAGGGCCTCCAACCACTTCCGGATCATATCGGGCATTTCCATGAGGCGCAGGGTATGCCCCGTCGGCGCCGTATCCATGATGATCCCATCATAGGCCCCCTCTTTGATCCAGCGGCTAATCTCCAGGAAGGCCATGAGCTCGTCCATACCCGGCAGGGAAAGCTCCATAAAACGGTTGATGTCCTCCTCGTCCAGGAAGGTCCCCCGGGAGGCGATTTCCCGGAGTCTCTGCCGGTTTTTCTCCTGGAAGTCGTGGAGATAGGCCTGGGCGTCCAATTCCAGGACCTTCAGATTGGGGGGCGGCTTGGCCCCGGAGAAACTGTCTTGAAGGGAATGGGCGGGATCGGTGGAAATTAGAAGCAGGGATTTTTCAGGATGACGGAGGGCGAGCTCCAGCGCCGTTGCCGCTGAGGCCGTGGTTTTCCCCACACCGCCCTTGCCGCCGAACAGCAGAAGCCGCATGTTGCCATCGCTTAAGAAACCCGGTTCCCCTGACGCACCGCGCATCGATCCATCCCTCCCGGAGAGTATCATTGAAAAATCTTAACCGATTTGCCATTTCATTACTTCATCACTTCGCCCGTTTTTTGGGACGCCTTTTCCGGATAACGACCTCTTCATCGTCTTCGTCTTCTTCCTCGCCGCCCTCCCGCTCCTTGATGGCGTCGAGACGGTCGAGGAGCGTCTTTTCCGCGGCGTCGAATTCCGCCTCCGTCATCTGTCCCGTCTCCAGCATCATGTAGAGTTCGCTGAGCTTGGCCGTGATGGCATCCGCCTCGTTCGCCTGTTCTTCCTCGGCGGCGCGGTGGATCTCCTTGAAGATCCAGAAGAGGCCTCGCGCGGGCGCCAAAAGGATGTCATCAACCAGGAACATTTCTATCCTCCGCAGGGACGAAAAGTGAATGCGAGACTCCGTCGGGGAATATCTTCAGGAGCGGAGTTCCACGTCCACAAAATTGTGAGGCGCCCAAGGGC
>PCSF01000132.1:0-451 GCA_002771315.1 Desulfobacterales bacterium CG23_combo_of_CG06-09_8_20_14_all_52_9
CTGGGAGACCAATATGTTCGCAAGCAGCCGAAGGGCATCCGGTGTCTTGTTTATTTCCAGACTCTTCATCACGGCCTTTTCAGCTTCCGGGTATTGTTTTGTCTGGAACAGGAGTTTTCCCGACTGGAGTTGAAAGTTCTCGTTCCTTTCGTCAAGCATCATTCCCTTGTCAATATATTCTTTTGCTTTTTCAAACCATTCCATTTCTGTATATAGTTTACTTCGGTGGAGATCAACCTGCGCCAGGTCCTTTGTATCACTTATCTCCAGTAAGGCCCTGGGCACTTCCTTTTCCGTTGCTTCAGATAGCAGCTGCCCTATATATGCCGACATATCCCGATACATATCCATGGGGGCTGAAAATTCAAGATAGGGATGGTTGTCGCTATTGATCCGGGCCGGTTCAGAGAAAGAAAGGACGCCATGCGAGTCCAGCAGCAGACGCCCCAGT
>PCSF01000132.1:492-1352 GCA_002771315.1 Desulfobacterales bacterium CG23_combo_of_CG06-09_8_20_14_all_52_9
GTCCTTGCTCTCTGGGCTGAAATTCATCACCCGTTCGATGCGCGCACGGTCCGGATGGATTCCCTTGTCGGAGCCGATGAGAAGGATATCTCCATAAGCACAGTACCATAATTGAACGTCCTCAAAAATGTGAGCCAGTGTCTTGACGACCATCTTGAAGTTGTCCGAGGACATGTTGTAAAAGTGCATCCATTGGCAGAAGATACCCCCCGGCTGAAGTTTATCATGTGCGATGGTGAAAAATTCGGTCGAAAAAAGACAGCCGACACCGCTGATCCAGGGATGGGAAGGCTCGGATATGATGATATCGTATTTCTCCTGTGTTTCCAGAAGATGATTGCGGCCATCGTTGAAGATCATCCGGACCTTTGGATTGCCCATGACATCGTGGTTCACTTCTTTAAAGAAGGCTGCCGCCTCTGCCATAGATGGTTCTATTTCCACTATGTCTACCGATTCTATTTCATTGAACTGGGCTACTGTCCCTGCTGTAACACCGCTTCCCAGTCCTATGATGAGAGCATTGCGAGGGCCTGGATGGAGCATCATGGGGAGGTAGCCGCTGAATGTTTGAGTGGCCATGTCCCCTCCTGTACTGGCATCGGTTTTCCCATTGGTCTTCAGAAAAACTACATTTTCATTCTTTCGAACCGTGGTCGTTGCATTGATGCCTTCGTGAAGATAGAGCAGCCTGGAGCCGTCTTTTAATACCTTGTTTTCCTGCACGTTTTTTACCATCATGGGCCCGTAAATCGAAACACCCGCATCCATGAGGCTCGCATCCCATCTTGCCTTCACGACACCTGAAAGAGCTAACGCCGCGACCACCAGCGATATCACGATGGGCGCTCTTTGCTGAC
>PCSF01000132.1:1388-2312 GCA_002771315.1 Desulfobacterales bacterium CG23_combo_of_CG06-09_8_20_14_all_52_9
GAAGGATGTTGATCCCGATTCCTAGTTTCAAGGTATTGAGCGTTCCCAGGTAAGGGATGAAAAAGAACCCAGCGAAAAAGGAACCGAAGATCGCACCGAAGGTATTGAAGAAATAAATGTTCCCAATGGATGCGCCGACCGAACGCACCTCCCTGGAAACAATCCTGGCAATGACAGGAAGGGTGGCGCCCATCAAAGTCGTGGGGACAAGGACGATCAGCAGGACAAGAAAAAACTGATAGAGTGTGATAAATTTGTGGCTGCCTGGACAAATCTGAAAAGCCTTCAACATGATGTAAGGGAGCCTTGAAAACAGAGGGATCAGAATAAAAGCGGAAATCCCTATCCCTATTTCAATCCAGGAAAACATCGTGAGATTGATGCGCTCCTGCGGGATAAGTTCTCTGTGACTGATGATGTAACTGCCGAGTGCGATCCCGATAAGAAACCCGATGAGGATCATGGAGAATGCATAGGTCGAGCTTGCGATGATGAGCGACAGGATACGGGTCCATACCACTTCGTGAGACAAGGATGCAAATCCGGAAATCATAAATGCAAAGACGGCAAAAGCAATCACCGTCCTTTCCTGTTTTGTCAGAGGTGTTTCGGCCGGAAATGGAGCGGCCTCTTCAAGGGTAGACGTTGTTTGTCTTAACTTCAGGGAATAAAGGATCATGACGATCCCGATGCCGATGTTGATGGTGGCAGCAATCAGAATGGAGGCCTTCAGGCCGAATGTGGCGAGGAAATAGAACCCTACCAGGAAGGTCCCTGCCACAGCGCCGAAAGTGTTCACAGAATAAAGGATACCTAATTTTGAGGAAACGCCCTTTAAGTCCTTGATAAAAAAACGACTGAGTACGGGAAGGCTCCCTCCCATAAGCGTGGTGGGAACCAGCATGATCAAGAAGCTGAGCGCAA
>PCSF01000037.1 GCA_002771315.1 Desulfobacterales bacterium CG23_combo_of_CG06-09_8_20_14_all_52_9
AAAATGGGAATGATCGCAAAAGAAGGGGATCCGTATCTTGGATTATTGGTTTTCTTAACGCGAGGGTCGGTTTCGATGTTCTTGACCACAAGCGGCTTTTTATCGGATATCACGCGCTGAATGATGGATTGTTCCAAATCGATATAAAAAGGGGTTTTGGATTCTGTTTGAAAACCATGAGATGCCACTACCTGGAGGCGATTTTCCCCTTTTCCGGCAAGGCACAATGATCCGATTCGTGCACCGGTGAGCTTGATGGCTTTTTCTAAAACAAAATCAACCAGTTCCTGAATAGTCAAATTCTTGTTGAGGGTTTCGAGAGATGCGTTGATTTCGTCTATTTCGAAAACCTTCCGGTCCAGCTCGGCGGCTAATTTTTTGAGCTTTTCCTGAATTTGCTTTTCAGAAAGGGCCATGTCCTTGAGTTGGACATCTTTTTCATCCTCCCCCATCCGTTGCTTTGCTATGGAATCCCGGGTTCGGATCTGGGAGGCGGGGGAGATGAAATTATCTTTGAAAGGTCCCATTTTCCCCTTTTACCAGAGGCCAAAGCGGTCCCGCAATTATATCGCAGATGCGAGGAGACGCATCGGCCAATATGTGATCAACAGCAAATCTCATGCCATGCATAATCCGTTGAAATTCAATCCAATAATGCTACATCCGGCCATCATGTGCCCCGATGTGGCAAAAAGATGCCTGATTTTTTATGCACGGGAAAAGGGAACTCAATCATAAAAAAGGCATTTTGTAAAGTAATGCTCATTATGATGGCTCTTTGGCATGGGTCTTGGCCAGCAGCGTGTTGCGATGAATGCCGAGTTTTTCGGCTGCCTTGGTTTTATTTCCCCCCACGTCTTCCAGGACTTCGGCAATGTAATGCTTTTCAAAGGCGTCGACGGCGTCTTTGAGCGGAAGATCCTTGATCCCTGTTTTTAGGGAACCTGTAAGGGGAGGCAAGGCCTTGGCATGGATTAACGGATCTTTGGTGATGGTTACCAGGCGCTCCGCCAAGTTCTGAAGTTCCCTGACGTTCCCGGGCCAGTCATAATTCATCAGGGTTTTAACCGCTTCTTCGGAAAATCGTATTTTTGATTTTCCGGTTTGTTTGGCATGAAGATCGACGAAATGCTCCAGCAGCAGGGGAATGTCCGATTTCCGATCTCTCAAGGGGGGGATGTTTACCGGGAATACGTTGATCCGATAAAACAGGTCGTCGCGAAATTCACCGTTTTCGACCAATTCCGAAAGGTTTTTATTGGAGGCCGCGATGAACCGCACATCCACCTTAATCACCTTGTTGCTCCCCAGGCGTTCAAACTCCCGCTCCTGGATGATCCTGAGAAGCTTGGCTTGCATCTTCAGGTCCAGGGAGTCGATATCGTCTAAAAATGCGGTTCCTTTGTTGGCCATCTCGAGTTTTCCGATGCGGGTGGAGAGCGCGCCGGTAAACGCTCCTTTGTTGTACCCGAAAACCTCGCTCTCCATGAGAGTAAGGGGAATGGCAGCACAATTGACAACTACAAAGGGCCCCCCTTTCCGGTGGCTTCGATTGTGCAACGCCCTGGCAACCAGTTCCTTTCCGGTTCCGCTTTCCCCCTGAATCAAGACCGTGCCGTCGCTTTGGGAGATCGTAGAAATAAAGTCGAATACCTTTTTCATTTTTGGGTCTTCGCCCACCATCATCTCAAAGGGAAGGACACGTTCAAGTTCGGTTTTCAGGTAGGCGATCTCCTGGGTCATGGAGCGTTTTTCCAGGGCTCTCTGAATGACGGCCAGGATATCGTCCACGGTGAAGGGCTTCATGATGTATTCATAAGCGCCCAGCTTGATGGCCTTGACGGCAATGGGAACTTCCTTCACCGCGGTGACCATGATTATCTCGACGGTCGGATCGATCTCTTTGAATTTCTCTAAAAGATCGAGTCCTCCGATATCCGGCAGCAGGATATCGAGAAGGACCAGGTCAACAGCGTGAGACTTGAAACAATCCAAGGCTTCGGATCCTGAAGAGGCAATGACGATATGGTAATCCTCTTTCAAAATCATGTTGAAGGATTGGCGGATGCCGGATTCGTCATCGACCACCAGAATCGTTGCTTTTTTCATTAAATTCATGATACTCCTATACTTATAGGCGAACCGGCCTGGGTAAAACCCTTCGGGCTGTAGATGGATGTTTATATATCACAAATTCTGATGAATGTTATCCCTTTTTTGCTTACATGCCATCCCTCTCCAGGCCGGCCTGATTTTAGGAAGCCTTTTGAATCGGCTAAACCCAATAAGCGCCCAAATTTCAGTGCAATATTGCACAAAAACCAGGGCGTTTTTTTCTTTCATAAAAAAGCTTTTGAACGGTTTTTCTTTGTGCTATGTCTTTGATGCTTTTTTCCGCTCCTAACTGCTTGTCCGGCAGGGTTTTTTTGACCGAAAACGAATATATCTCTTTTTTTTATCAGGATATAAAAAGAATCCGCGTTTTTAATAAGTTGGCATGATTATTGAAGGCCTATCTTTGGTTATCAGAGGTTTTTTCAGCAAATATTGGACAGGCGATAATAAAAACGGCATGCAACTCAGTACATTCCTACAATCCAAAACCAATCTTTTTATATGCCGAACACTGGGATGGCGTTTCAGCTACGGTTATATTGCCTTTTTAGGTAAACTTTACTTTTTTTTCAGGCGAAAAGAAAGAAGAACCATCAAACATGCAATTCACGCCGTCTTTTTGGGCCAAAAGAGCAAAGCTGAGATCCGGGAAACCACCCGGGCAGTCTTTCGTGGCATCATCTCCCATTATTTCGAAAAGTTATTCAATGCATACTCCTCTACGGAATTGTTAAAGGCCTTTTTTGAAAGCCACGTCCGATGTGACAACATCAACGTCATGAAGGAATCGCTTACCGACGGGAAAGGCGCGCTTTTGATCACCGGACATTTCGGGGGCGTGGAGCTCATCCCGGGCTACCTCGGCGTCAACCAGATCCCTGTTTCCATCATCGCCAAATTCAAGACCGACCATCTCCGGCAGACGCTGTTCGATAAGTGCTCCGCCTTTTCCACCCGCATCATCGATCCCAACCTGACTCCCAATGTGATTAAAGAGATCTGTTCGAACCTAAAGGAAAACCGAATCGTCGTCACCCAGTGCGACGAAATCGAAGAGTGGCGCCCTTCAAAGAAAGATAAAATCTTTTTTCTTGGAAAGCTCGTTTGGCTGGACAAGACCATGAACATATTGACCAAGCGAACCCAGGCCGCCATCCTGTTCGGACTGATGCACCGATCCAAGAGCAGCGGGTATGAATTCATCGTGACCCCCCTGAATGATATGGCAAAGCAGCTCAAACATCACGCCGAAGCGTCTTTAGGAGAAATCCTTTTGAAGGGTCTGGAAAGCTTTATTTATCAGTATCCGGAGGATTGGTACGAGTGGAAAAAATACTTCCGCATGGAAACCGTTCCTTCCGAACAGATTCTTCAAGAGCCTCTCGTGCCGGAACCGGTGCTTAGCACCACCGTGTTGAAACCGACACGAAAAACGATTCTTTCACCAAACCCCTTATGATCACCTTCAGTCGAACCCGTTGATATGGAAAAAGAGGTCAATTGCACCAACTCGGGTGTTATCGTAAGTTACATCAAAACACACGCCAAAGAGCGTCTTCCGGAGCTTCTTGAGGACCTGCACCCGGAAATTGACGCCCTTCCCGATCCTGAAGCATTTCTCAGCGATCCCAACAACTGGATATCCAGCGATATCATTACAAAACTTTACGACCGCACCAAAAAAATACTTAATGATGACTTGGCGCCTTTCTATATCGCCAAATTCGCCATTGAAAAAACCAATCTTGGATTTAAAGGTATTATTGTTAAGATATTCAGTTCATTTGATATGGCTTTAAAAAATGCCCAGCGAATCAATGCCAAATGGAACAAAACGAAGGTTGTGGATTTAGTTAAAAAAGATTACGACTCGGCGATCATCCGACTGCGTTGGCATCCTGAAATGTCGATTAATAAAGATCTTTGTCTGTACAACAAAGGGATTTACACCTTTATGCCTACCCTCTGGGGACAGGGTCCTCTTAAACTGACCGAGGATGCATGCTACTTTGAAGGGGCTCCATATTGTGAATACCACCTGCAGTGGGCTGAAAGGAAAAAGCTTCTCAGTTTCGTAGGAGATTTTTTCCGATCCAAGTCGGTTCTTCTGGAAACCATCAAGGAAATCGAAAAAGACAAAGAGATTATTGAACAAAAATACGAAGAAGTCAATCGCCTCAACATCGAATTGAACCGCAAAATCAAACAGCTCACCGCCATCCAGGAGACCGGAAAAGCCATTCTTTCCATACTGGATTTGGAGCAACTGCTCACGGTGATCATGAATCTTTTGGCCACCGTCTGCCGGATTCGGCGGGCCACCATTATGCTGGTCAATGAAGAAGAGAGTTGCCTCGAGTACATCTATGGCACAGGATTCGGCGAAGAAGTTCCTGAGGAAATTAAAAATTATCGAGTCCCCATGGACCGGCTCAGCAACATCCTGGCACGCGTGGCCAGTACCGGACAGTCCGAATATGTCCCGGAAGTCAAGCGCTCCAGCCTCCGGAAGGGAAATGTCCTTTTAGCGCGGGCGAACCCGACTTCGGTATATGTGGTGCCGCTGATAACCCGATCCAAGGTGATCGGGATCATCGCCACCGATGCTGTGGAAGATCACGGGATCCCCGAAGGAACCCGTCAGACCCTAAATGTCTTCGCCCCACAGATTGCCATCGCCATTCAAAACGCGCGGTTATATCAGAACCTTCAACAGAAGATGAAGGAGCTGAACCAATCCAGGGCACTGCTGAGCCGAGCGGAAAAACTCTCTTTTTTAGGAAACATGGCAGCCAGGCTTGCCCACGAAATCAAGAATCCCCTCACCGCCATCGGCACCTTTATACAGATGCTCCCGAAAAAATTCGACGATCCCGAATTTCGAAACGAGTTTTATCATATTGCCCTGGAGGAAACCAATCGCGTAAACAATCTGATCACTGAATTGCTGGATCTTACAAAGACCAAGGAATCCAATTTCGAGCTGGACGACCTGCACGGACTCATCAAAAAGATGGTGATGCTGGTCACGCCCCAGAGCAAAGGAAAAAAGATTACAATTACTACTCATCTGGATCCATCCATCGAAAAAGTGTGGATGGATTCTGAAAAAATAAAGCAGGTCATCCTGAACCTGCTTTCCAATGCCATCGAATTTACGCCTGAAAAGGGAAAAATCAATATTGAGACCCGGCGACGTCAGTTAAAAGGGAAACCGGAGGCGATCCAGATTAAAATCCGGGATACCGGCATCGGTATCCCCAAATCGAACATGGACCTGATCTTCGACCCCTATTTTACCACCAAATATAAGAGTTCCATGCACAATGGTACCGTCCTGGGTCTTTTTATCACACACCAGAACATGCAGGACCACGGCGGCAACATCGAAGTAGAAAGCATTATCAACAAGGGGACCACGTTCACGCTGACCCTTCCTGCGATAAGCAAAGAGCAATCCACTCCCTCCAAGACCCATGGAAAGGACGGCTGAAAGCCCTCGATGCACATCGAAAAAGTGAATATTTATCAGATCGCACTTCCCTTTGCTAGTCATTTCCCTCATGCATTGAATAAAGGCGGGTACGCTCAAAATGTCGTCTGTGAAATCATTGCTGAAGGTGGCAGGATTCGAGGGTATGGGGAGGGCGCTCCAAGGACCTATGTTACAGGGGAAACACCGAATAGCGCGGTACAGGACATCACCCGGTTTGTCAAACTAGACAAATTCCCCAGGGACATGGAACACATTTCCCAGATTTGGGATTTCATCGACAGTCTCCCCAAAGATAACGGGCATCACGCTGCCATATGCGCTTTAGAATGCGCCTTGTTGGATACTTTCGGAAAAAAAGAAAGCCGTTACCTAACAATGTACTTTTCGGGTGCTTTCGCCACGGAGACGGTCCACTACGGTACTACTATCCCCCTTTTGGATACGAAGGCTACCGAACTATTATGCCGTCGGATTAAAGATTACAAAATCAACAGGGTAAGGCTCAAAGTCGGAAATAATTTCTATCAAAACCAAGCCAACTTCGAATCTATAAAAAACGTTTTTTGCGATGGCTACGATTTGAAAATCGATGCTAACGGTTCTTGGAGCAAATCAGATGCGTTCGATCATATCCCATTGATCGAGAAATACCACGTTAAGGTAATCGAACAACCCTTGAACCCAAAAGATCCCGCACTCAGCGATTTTGCAAGGCAAATGAATCGGTCAAAAGTCTTCGTGATGGCCGATGAATCGGTCTGTTGCTTCGAAAATATCCAGCAAAGTCTTGATCAGGGATTTACCATGGTCAATATTCGGTTGTCCAAGTGCGGAGGATTCAGAAGATCGCTTCAGATGATCGAACTTGCCAGAAAGAAAAACCTTCGATTCCAAATCGGATGTCATCTCGGGGAGTCCGGAATCCTTTCCGCCGCAGGACGAGTCTTGGCGCTATTATGCAAAGATGCCATCTATTATGATGGATCCTATGATGCCTATCTGCTTAAACAAAATATCACCACCCATCCGGTTTCATTCGGATTAGGTGGAAAGGCGAGAGCGCTTCAAGGATTCGGACTGGGTGTAGAAGTAGATCTTCAAAGTCTCAGAAGTCTCTGCGATGCCTTTTACGCCGTTAATTCCCTCTAAAACCATTTTTCGTTCGAACTCAGCCCAACGGTGAAGTCTGACTTCAAGTGACTTCTATTGAAACTCGACAAGGTTTAACATATGTGAACTTGAAATTAATGGCAGTTAAAAAATGTAATCGCTTTGGAGAAAACTGAATATGAGTATAAGTTATAAGGAATGGAGCAAAGAATACCGGGAAATACTACAGGTTTTTTCCGGGAAAAAAGTGTATATTTTATACTCTGGAGGAAAAGATTCCTCCTTGTGTTTGGATATGATGTTGGAAGCCTCGTCCGAATTCGGATTTTTAATTGAAGCGCACGGGGGGGCTTTTCCGCTCCATCGCTATTTGGAAGAGGAAAAGTCGCGCTTGGCAATCTATTGGAAAGATAGGGGGATCCACGTACAATGGCATGATGTGGATAGTATGGACTCGGATCTGGAGTCCGCTCAAAATCCTTGTTTAGTGTGCCAGAAAGTGAGAAAGAAATTAATGCATCATCTGCTCCTGTCGTGGGAGCATGACTGGTCTCAGGTCGTTCTTGTCGCTAGCTATACGCTTTGGGATCTCGTTGGATATGCTGTGGAGCATCTCTTATCCAATCTTTTTTCTTCGCCAACACCCCCTGATAAGGGACTACAGCGATTCATCGAGACCGGACAGCGATTTTACCCCCTCCTTCATATGAAGGAAGGATATATGGTTTTCAGACCTTTGCTCCAGTATAATACGCCTGAAATAATCGAATATCTTCAGGATCGATCTATCCCCATTCTTTCGGTGCCCTGTAAATATAAAGATTTCAGACCTAAAAGAATTCTTGAAAATTATTATAATAAATTGGGGTTACTGTTTGAATATAATCTTGTCATGGATTTTGCGAGAAAGTCTCTCGGTCTTCCGGAACCACTCCGATATACTTCCACTGATAAGGACGAATATCTGAAAAAGCTATTTTAACCTGTCGAAGCTCTTGGATTTTTACCCTCAAGGCGCCAAAGCCCCACAGAAGGGGCAGTACTTGAATTCGGGCTCAAGACCTTTACCGCACATTTTACAGCGACGCAGCACCCGGCTTGACTCCGACCGATAGTCGGCCTTCATTTCGGAAACGGTCTTTTCACATGTTTCGCAAAGGAGGAAGGGCTCGCCGGTCTTGACCCTTAAAATGGGAATGAAAAAAAGGCTCAGGTAGTGGTCCACCCGACGGTAATATGCCCTGGCAAGCCCGCAAACCGGGCAAAGCTGGGGATTTTGATCCAACACTTTGGTTCTCGGTGAAATCCCGGCTAATAAAAACATCATCAGGCCTTAGGAATTAAAAATCCCTGGGCTTGCAGACGATCTCCCGGATCCTCATGTTGAACAGGTCCGATTGGTTGACCGGCTTAAGGATCAGGGCCGTGTCGGCCCCCCTCCCGGTCCCTCCGATGGAAACGATGTCCGCGCCGGTGAGTTTGCCTGCATCGGCCGCCATGATGGACACCTCCACAGCGACCTTGGTCCCTTGGCCGAAGAGCCGTAGGGTGTCGGCAACAAGCAGGATCGGGTAAATGCCGCTGTGCTTTTTAGCCAGAGAACGCTCCAGGCCGGACAGGGCATGGGTGGCCTGGACGATGTGGACACCCCGCTTTTCCAGGTCTGACCGGACTCCTGGATCCATCACGCTCTCAAAAGGGGCCTTGAACCCGCAGTGATAGGTGACGGCTGTAACCCGGAACCCCGTAAAGACTTTTACGGCCTTGAGTGCCGTATCCCCTTTACTGGAGGCCACGACCACCTCATTCAACCCCAGCGCCTTTCCTCGTTCAAAGGCGCAGTGCAGCACCTTTTCCGTATTTTCCGGACCCGGTTTGTCGAAACAGATACACATGCGCTTTCCTTTTTTCTGCGGCAGGTTTTCCTTATAGATTTTTCGGATCGGAGCCTGTTCGCCTTGGTTTCAGCTATTTAACTCCCGATGATTTCTCCCTTACCCGATTTTTAATCCAATCCAACCATGCCTCCATCCCTTCACCGGTTTTAGCCGAAACGGTGAATATCGGCATTTCCGGATGCACAGTAAGAATATTGGTTTTAGCTTGCTGAAGATCATAATCGAGATAGGGCAACAGGTCGGATTTGTTGATGACCGCTGCATGGCAGGTCCTGAACATCAGGGGATATTTCAAGGGTTTGTCTTCTCCTTCGGTTGTGCTCATGACCACGACCCGACGGTCTTCTCCGAGATCAAATTCGGCCGGGCACACCAAGTTTCCCACGTTTTCAATGAAAAGAAGCCGGATACCGGAAAGATTCAGCTCATCGACTGCCTTTTCAATGACATGGGCCGCCAAATGACATTCTCCGCCGAATGCATCCGTATTGATCTGCAAAACCGGAACGCCGGACAGGGCCAAACGATCGGCGTCATTTGTGGTGCAAATGTCTCCCACAATGACCGCGGTGGGGATATCCGCGGCAATGCGTGACAGGGTCTTTTCCAGCAAAGCGGTCTTTCCGGACCCCGGAGAACTCATGATGTTGATGACATACACCCCTTTTTCGAAAAAAAGGCGCCGATTCTGCTCGGCCATCCGTTCATTGACGCTCAATACCTTTCGAACCACCTTGATTTCCATCAAGCCTTTCCTTCCATTCGGCTGCAATTATCCTCTTCTTCAATCTCGATGGACTCGATGTCGAGATCCCTCCCGGAAAGGAGCGTCAGCCTGCCGCTTTCACATGCCGGGCAGGAAAAAGAA
>PCSF01000058.1:0-2291 GCA_002771315.1 Desulfobacterales bacterium CG23_combo_of_CG06-09_8_20_14_all_52_9
CGCCATACAGGATTATAAACCCTGATCGAATTTTGAATTCGCAAGGGGGGAGACACGATGCTCCCCCCTTTCTATTTGACGAAAGGACCCATTGCTAGACTACTATGCACAGCTTGTCGTCAACGGCATAGTCGCCGGGGCGGTTTACGCTCTTTTTGCAGTTGGGCTCACCCTGATCTACGGCGTTTTCCGGTTTATCAACTTCGCCCACGGCGAACTCATTGCCTGGGGCGCCTATCTCACCCTCATGTTCTCCGGGTTCCTTCCTTTCGGCCTGGCCGTTGTCCCGGCTCTTTTTCTGACGATCCTGCTCGGCATCGGACAGGAACGCTATATCTACCGATCCTTGCGACAGCGCAGCCGCATCACCCTGCTCATCGCTTCCATCGGACTTTCTTATCTGTTAAGGAATGCCCTCCGGCTCATCTGGGGCTCCGATCTTGTAAGCTTCGGGTTCGAAACCCGGCGGGGCATGTCCTTTGCCGGCCTCATCGTCACCCGGACACAGCTTTTAATGGTGGCGGCCGCTCTTTTGTTCCTTGCCTTTCTTTACATGCTGCTCAACTTCACGATGCTGGGCAAAAGCCTTAGGGCTGCTGCGGATAACACGGAGCTTGCCGAGATCATGGGTATCGACATGAAAAAAGTCGGCCTTTCGGTCTGGATTCTTTCGGCCCTTTTTGCCGGCGTGGGCGGGATTCTCATCGGCATCGACACGAACCTGGAACCCGTGATGGGACTCATCAATCTACTCAAGGCTTTTGCCGCTGTTCTTTTGGGAGGAGCGGGAAATGTGTGGGGCGCCCTGCTTGGCGGTCTTTGTATCGGAATTGCGGAGAACCTTGGAGTCGCCTTCTTTTCCCCAGGATACAAGGATGCCGTTTCTTTTGCGTTGATCATCCTTCTCCTTCTCTTCCGTCCGACAGGCCTGTTCGGCCTCATCGGGGGGATTCGATAGGCCATGGACTATCTCCTTCATATTCTTGTGGTGGCCCTCGTTTACACCGTTTTCGCCCTTTCCCTGAACTTGGAACTCGGTTATACAGGCCTGTACAATTTCGGCCATGTGGCTTTTTTCGGAATCGGCGCCTATGCCTCCGCCCTGTTGAGTCTTGCCGGGTTTCCGGTGGCGTTCAGTATGACGGCTGGCATGATTATGGCAGGCGCCGCAGGCGCTTTGCTCGCCGTCCCAGCCCTTCGCCTGAGCGGAGACTACTTCGGCGTGGCGACCCTGGCATTCGCGGAGATGATCCGGCTTTTTTTCTTAAACGAACGATGGCTCACCAAGGGACCCATGGGGCTTCCTGGGATCCCCCGTCCTTTGGGAATTCCCTCGGGCGTTTCCGGGCTGCCCCTCTACTTCCTCCTTTCCGCACTTGTGGCCGCGGCCGTCTTCCTTTTCACTTGCCGGATCGCCCGCTCCCCTTTCGGCCGCGCCCTTAAAGTGGTGCGGGAAGATGAATACGTGGCCCAGGCCCTGGGTAAAAACGTGTTCTCTCTGAAAGTGCAGATCGTGGCCGTGGGCTCGTTGATTGCAGGACTTGCCGGCGCCCTTTACGGACACTACATCACCTATATCAGCCCTTCGGATTTCACCCTCAATGAAACGATTTTGGTTCTTTTATGCGTGGTCCTGGGAGGTCGGGGGACCCAATGGGGGCCGGTGGTGGGCGCCTTTTTGATCATTTTCTTTCAAGAGTTCATCCGGTTTCTACCCATCCCTGTGGATTTTGGCCGGGTTGTAGCACCGATTCAAGGGATGGTTTATGGGGCCGTCCTGGTTTTTCTCATGCTCAAGCATCCGGAGGGGATTATACCGGAGTACAGGATCTGACGATGCTGAGGGTGGAAAAGATTACCAAGCGGTTCGGCGGCCTTGAGGCGGTTTGCGATGTAAGCCTGGACCTTAAAAGGACGCCGATTACCGGCCTCGTGGGTCCCAACGGAAGCGGGAAGACCACCCTGTTTCATATCATCACGGGCTTTTATCACATCGACAAAGGCCGGACGTTTTTCAACGACAAAGAGATCAGCGGATTTCCTCCTCATGTCATCAGCAGGATGGGGCTGGTGAGGACCTTTCAGCAGACCCGGGTCTTGCCCTTTCTCTCCACCCGCGAAAACCTCCTTTGCGCCGTACCGACCCAAAAGGGGGAACAACTCGCTTCTTTGTTCTTCCGGCCCGGTACGGTCAAGCGGGAAGAAAAGCAAAACAGGGCCAGGGCCGATGAGGTCCTGGCACTCATCCGGCTCGCACCCCTTGCCGATGAACTGTCGGGTCAGCTCAGCTT
>PCSF01000058.1:2342-5751 GCA_002771315.1 Desulfobacterales bacterium CG23_combo_of_CG06-09_8_20_14_all_52_9
ACTGATCCTCCTGGATGAGCCCACGGCAGGAATCAACCCCGCGCTGATCCGTCAACTCGTGGCGGTTTTGAGGAAACTGACCCGGCAGGGGATTCAGGTTTTTCTCATTGAACACAATATGCCCCTTGTGGCGGAAATTTGCGACAAGGTCTTTGTGATGGATTCGGGAACCCTCATCTTTTCAGGGCCTCCAGCCGACGCTATCCGGGACCCCGACGTCATCGAAGCCTATCTTGGGAAGATCGATCATGCTTCTTAGGGTGGACCAGGTCACGGCCGGGTACGGGCCTGCGATTATCCTTCATGATGTTTCCCTCCATCAGGATGAAGGGACAATCGTCAGCATCATCGGCCCCAACGGGGCGGGCAAATCTACGCTGTTGAAGGTTATCGCCGGGCAGCTTCGTCCGGTCAAAGGTCACATCGTTTTCGTTGAAACGGATGTCAGTAGGGAAAACATTGCTCAAAGAGGAGGGCGGGGGATCATCTTTGTACCCCAGGGAAACAACATCTTTCCCAGCCTTACGGTGTACGAAAACCTGGAAATCGCCGGCGCCATGCTTCAGGATGGGGAAAAAGCGGCAGAGCGCAGGGAGCTCGTTTTCGAAAAGTTTCCTTTTCTCCTAAAAAAGAAGAATAGGCCCGCTCGAATTCTTTCCGGAGGCGAACGCCAGATTCTGGCTTTGAGCCGGATTTTTATCGTAAAACCCTTGCTGGCCCTTCTGGACGAACCTTCTTTGGGGCTTTCCCCGTTGATGATGGAAACGATCTTTCGCCAGACGGTGGAAATGAACCGGGAAGGAATCTCCCTTCTCCTGGTGGAGCAAAATGCCCGAAAAGCCCTCTCCGTTTCCCACAAGGGATATGTCTTGGAGCTTGGCCGAAATCGAATCGCAGGAACCGGCCAAGAACTCCTGCACAATCCGGAGGTGCAACGGCTTTACCTAGGAGGATAATTCCGGGATTTATAAATTGATAGAACTCGCTTTTTTATGGGCGGATTAATACTGATGAAATCACAAAAACTCAAAATTGGGATGGCAAAGTAAAAAGCTTCAGATGCAAGGCGCGCAAATCCTGAGGAATGAGGCGTATTTATAGGTACGCCGCAATGATTTACCCGGTTGAATCCTGCAAAGCAGAGCCGCAAAGCGGCATTCAACCGGGCAGGGGATGCAGCGCAACGCAGCAGATGGGCTTTTTACGAAGCCATCAATACTGCAGCAAAAAATTGAAGGTATAAGCCTCAGCCGCTTTGAGTTTTTTTCCCCGGTGAGACTTAGATGGACACCGGTCAGCATGCCAGTTTTTGTATCACGTATACGTGGAGGCTGATGGCTAGCTCCGGCGCCTCCTTCTCCAGGAGCTGCCGTGCATCCTGCTTCAAAAGGATCACCTGGCAGGTTTCGGCGGCGGTGACAGTGCTCACGGCGGTGGTTCTGCCGAAAGCAGCTTGTGCCGCGATCACATCGCCGGGTACAAAGGTGCGCCGGCGCGTCCCCGTATCGGGATCGGTTTCGGTGGCTTCCCCGGAAACCACCAGACAAAGGGCGTCCAGCTTCAAGTTCTTGGTCATGATGACGGTGCCGGCACCGTAGTCTCGATGCTCTATCCAGGGCGCCAAGCGCTCGACTAAGGCTTCGAAACGCTCCTGCCGCTCCAAGTGGGCGATAACGTCGTCCACGGATTGGTCAAACAGGGCATCCAGGCTGCCGACGGAGGTTGCGGTTTCAGTCAGTGCCCCTCCGATGATCCGCTCTTCGCACCACTCCAAGCCGTGGTCGAGGTCCGGGAAAAAGGCGACAAAGGATGTTGCCTGCCCTGGCAGGTGCGCTTTCAGGGTGTCGATAAACCGTTCAGGCGCCGAGGTGAACGCTACAAAGGTTCTGCCTGCGGCCGCATTGACGACAAACCGCGTGAAGTTGTTGATGGCCGACACATCGAATCCAGAGACGTTTTTAAAGTCGACAATAACCACTTCGGGGTGCGGGTGTGTTGACAGTTTCTCCTTGAGAGACGCCACCAGGGTAGCTGCGGAGCCAAAAAAAAGATAGCCGGCCAGTTCATAGCCGAGGATGCGTTGGCCCTCGGCAGTGAGGATTTTTCTGTGGGGAATTGGGCGCTGCTTGAGGCTGTGCCGGTTTGCGGCGGAAAAGCTGGACGCAACTACCGGGACGCGGCTGAAGCGCACCACGAAGAAAACCACGGTGGCTACCAAGCCGAAAGCCACACCTTGGATGAAGCCGAAAACACCGATCACCAGGAAAATACTCACCACGATACCGTAATCGGCCAGGGGCAGGCGTTTTCGGGTTTCGATCAACCAGTCGTAAATGAAAAACAGACCCAACAACAGCAAAAGGCCGCCCAGGAGAGGCTTGGGAAAAAACTCCAGAACGCTCCCGCCGACAAAAAGGACTGCGCCCACAACGGCCGCGCTTACTAGTCCGGTCCAGCGTGAATCGGCCCCGGTCTTGAATCCCAAAAGCGATAGAGAAATGGCGGGGTAGCCGGGAATGGAGCCCCCACAGCCGGCCAGAAAGTTTGCCGCGCCTCCCACGGTGAACTCGCTGTTCATGTCGGTATCGCAACCGGTGCCCAACTCAATGCCGCTCATGTTGAGCAGCATCCCCACGACGGTTACCAGCACCACCGTCAAAATGCCGGGGGCCTGACGCCACACCACTGCCCAGTCGATCAGGGACAGGTCCGACACGCTGAACGCCGGCCAGAGTCCGTCGGCCGGGAGCCCGGATACGAGGAATCCGGCAGATTTTGCGCTGTCGATAGAGATCCCTACGACGGCAAATCCCACGTAGAACAATATGGTAGCCACGGCCATGGAACCTGGAAGAATGAGAAAATGGGACCACCGCAGCATCAGCGCAAACAGCGTGACGCCGTAAATCACACCCGGTAGCCAAAGAGCCGCCACGGCCGGCGTCATCATTTCCTGCATGGTTTCCGGGGAGGGGGAGACCCCGCACATCACTGAGATGCCGCCCACGCTGAGAAGCCATCCGGATCCTGCCAGAAATCCGCCTACCACCGGGTAGGGCATGAACCGGAGCAGGTTTGCAAGCCGGAAGCGGCCTATAATCAGGAAGGCAGCCCCAGATGCGACAGCCGATACCAGCATCGTTGCGGCAACGGTCATGAAACGGCTGTCCGCCGAGGCCGTCATCGCCATAGCAGCCGCGATGGCAGCCGCCACCGTGGACATGACGGCGGCGGGCGCATCCTGTGTTAAGCCGATGACACTCTTGAAGGTGCTGCCCAGGGCGCTGACGGCGCATATCATCAGCGTTCCCCAGAGCGTGAGCCCGGCGCCTCGGATCGCCAGCGGTGCCAGCGGCCCTGAGTAGATCATGGCGGCAAAGGAGAATGCGATAATCACCGCCAGGATGCC
>PCSF01000058.1:5845-11610 GCA_002771315.1 Desulfobacterales bacterium CG23_combo_of_CG06-09_8_20_14_all_52_9
CTACTGCCAAAAGTTTTATATGAAGGATCAAGCGGCGATCCGTGATTCATGAATGCCATTAACGTATTGTACTCCTCTAATTACTTCTGCCAGGCGCTGTGGATGATAGAGTCGAATCCACTTTTTCTGCGCACACCGGATGAACCTCATTTTTCATTTTTTGTCCCCGATCTTCCGTGATCGGCATTCAGCATTTCCGCCGGCACAGGCGTATCTGTTGACTTCATCGGGTGTTCCCTCTAAACTGGTCGTCAAATTTACCCTGTCTTTTGCAACAACAGGGTTTATTCCAAAGCATCAGGATGTTAAAATCAACGGAGTTTCATGATGAAAGGGTATTCGTTTCCCTCAACGGCAGCGGAAAAGAGGCTTGAGCAGATTGTTAACCGGGGTTTGCACATCCGGAAAAAGGATCTTTCGGCAGTGCAGAAGATCCTGGAGGACGTGAAGAAAAACGGGGATCAAGCCGTGCTTTCCTATGCGCGGCGTTTCGACGCGCCGGGCTTTAAAATCGAATCCCTTCGCGCCACTCCCGAAGAATTCACTCAAGCAAGAACCCGGGTGAGCCGTCACTTCCTTAAAGCCCTAAAGCTTGCCAAAAACCAGATCGAGGCGTTTCACCGACGGCAGCTTCCTTCCTCGGTTATACACACAGAGCGAACCGGAACGCTTTTAGGGCAACTGGTGAGACCGGCGGATTGCGCAGGGGTATATGTACCCGGAGGGGCCGGTGGCAAGACGCCCCTGGTCTCCTCTGTTTTAATGGGGATCATCCCGGCAAAAATTGCCGGCGTCAAACAAGTGGTCATGATCACCCCGCCGACATCGGACGGGTCGGTGAATCCTCATCTCCTGGTCGCTGCGGAGACGGCCGGTGCGGATGCTGTTTTTAAGGCCGGAAGCGCATGGGGAATTGCCGCCCTGGCTTTCGGCACACAGACGATTCCGAAAGTCGATGTCATCGTCGGGCCCGGGAATATTTATGTCACGGCGGCCAAGAAGCTTCTGGCCGGAGAGGTGGGAATCGACATGATCGCCGGACCCAGCGAGATCTTGATCCTGGCCGATAACACTGCAAACCCGGATTTCATCGCAGCGGACCTTCTCTCCCAGGCCGAACACGATGCGCTGGCATCGGCCATGTTGATCACCGATTCGCCTGGGGTTGCCGAAGGTGTTTCAAAAGCTGTTGAAATCCGTCTGAAAACCCTTGACCGGAAAGCAATCGCCCGAAAATCCATCGAGCGGTTCGGATTGATCCTGCTCGTTCCGGACATGGAAACAGGCTTCGAGCTTGCCAATCGCATCGCACCGGAACATCTGGAGCTTTTAATCGAGGACCCCATGGCGCACTTGTCTCAGATCCGCCATGCCGGCGCCGTATTTATCGGTCCTTTTTCTCCGGAGCCCATAGGGGATTACGTCGCCGGGCCCAATCACGTGCTCCCGACAGCCGGCACCGCTCGTTTTGCCTCGGCCCTTTCGGTGGAGCATTTTTTGAAAAAAACGAGTCTCATCTACTATTCCAGGGAAGCATTTTTACGGGAAGCCGAGAGTGTTATTCGATTGGCCGACATCGAGGGACTTTCCGCTCATTCCGGGTCCGTGCGGGTCCGGCTGGATACCCTAAAAAAAGAAGGCTATCAGTAGGGGCGAAAAATTTTTCGCTCCTACTCTATATTGCCGAGGAAATCTAAAGGGTTCAACCTTTTCCGGTCCATTGATTGTAAGGATTTTTCACCAGATTGGCGTTGTAATATTTAGGATCGCCGGTGACCTCCGCGCCGACCCAATCGGGTTTTTCAAATACCTGATCTTCACTTTCGAGTTCCAGTTCGGCGATGACAAGTCCCTGATTTTCCCCTGAGAACTCATCCACTTCCCAGATGAATCCCTTGTAGAAAACGACATGACGGATCTTTTGAATCAGCGGGTTTTCGCAGAAATCGGAAAGCAGGACTTCGGCATCTGAAAAGGGAATTTCATACTCGAATTCCGTTCGGGTGACAGCCGTCACAGCGCCTTTCACCGAGAGGTAGGCCTTATCATCTGCAATCCGAACCCGGACCACGCAATCCTGGGTACGGCTCAGATATCCCTGTCGGCAGACTACGCCGCCGGCTGAGTGCTTCCAGCCGTCATCCTTGACGAGGAATTTGCGTTCGATCTCCCGTTTCATGGTCTTTTTTCGTTGCGATTAAAGCCTGGCCAAGGCATCGCAGAGGAGTCGGACTCCGAATCCTGTCCCGCCGACGCCGCAATACGGGCCCTCCTTCTTGGCGGAAGCCGGCCCGGCGATGTCGATATGCGCCCAGCGGCAATCCTTCACAAACTCGGAAAGGAACAAGGCTCCCTGGATGGCGCCGCCCCAGCGGGATTCGGCCACATTCCGGATATCGGCCAGGTCGCTCTTGAGCAGTTCCTTGTAATCGTCGGGCATGGGAAGCCGCCAGCAGCGCTCAAAGGTTCTTTCTCCCGATTCCACAATCGCCTTGGCCAGGCTGTTATCTGCCGTAAAAAGCCCGGCGATCTTCTCGCCCAAAGCTACGACACAGGCTCCGGTAAGGGTGGCCAGATCGATCATGATCTCCGGTTTGTATGTCTTTCCCGCCCAGGCCAGGGCATCGATGAGAATCAGTCTTCCTTCCGCGTCGGTATTGAGAATTTCTACGGTCTTTCCTGAAAAACTTTTCACAATATCCCCGGGACGGGTAGCACTTCCGGAGGGCATGTTTTCCACGATCGGCAGCACACCCACCAGATTTTGCTTCATGCCCATCCGGGCCGCTGCGATGAGTGTCGCAGCCACTGTTGCGGCTCCGGACATGTCCGTCTTCATCTCCTCCATGCCGGTGCCGGGTTTCAGGTTGATTCCGCCGGAATCGAAGGTTACCCCCTTGCCGACCAGCACAACGGGCTTTCCTGTCTTGACGGGATGGTGTTCCAAGATCACCAACTGGGCCTGGCTCTCGCTTCCCGCCGAAACCGATAACATGGAACCAAAACCCTTTTGTCGGAGGACCTTTTCGGTCAGAAGCGTCGTTTTCAATCCCGCTTTTTTAGCCTGCCCGATGACGGCTTTCGCAAACTGCTCCGGCTTTTTCTCATTGGAAGGCATGGAGACCCACTCCCGGGCCAGAAGTGTCGCCCCGCAAACCGTCTCAACGGATTTGGGCAGATCCCGAAACTTTCGCTGCATCGCAGGTGGTGCGAGAAACTCAATTTTTTCCAGCGCACGTTCCTTTTTCTCTTGTTTATACCGGCTGAAGAGATGGTTGGCCAAAAAAGCGCCTTCCAGAAGGGGTTCGAGGATTTCCTCCGGATCTCGCCGGACGCGTTCCGGGGAGGGGATTTCAATCATCACTTCCGCAAGCTTCATCCCGATCCCTTTTTTAATTCCTTTTCCTGCAAAGGCGCGCAAGACTTCCCGATCCAACGTCTTGTATTTTCCCAGGCCCAAAAAGAACACCCGTTCCACCGGGAGGCTTCCGGGTTGGTACAAGACCAGTTCGTTCCCTTTTTCCCCTTTAAATTCCGGAATTGTCCTGGCCTGCTTGACAAGTCCGGCAATCGCCTGGTGATCGGTGATCTCCCGATCTTCAAGGACCGGAACGATCAGATTCTTTACCCCTTTTTTCTCGATGTCGACCCATCTCAGGTGTAGCATGAAAATCCCCTTTCTATTTTCTTTTATCATTCCGAACCTTCATTTAAGCATGGATTCAGGATGAAGCGCATTCAAAATACAGGTCGTCTGAAGTCCATGTCAAGATTCAGCCGCGGCCCTCACCGGTTTTCATATCCTCAAAAGCATCAGGTTGATGTCCATTGTTTGATCTTTGTGATCCTTTCCCATGAAAAAGGCGTCTTTTGGCAAGGCATGATGGTGTTATTTGAAAAAATAGGGTCCGATTCAAGAGGATATCGAGAGGAGCGTATCGCCGCCTTCCATAATGGAGTCTGAGGAATGGGAGAATAGTATGCCGGAATGGGGCGGATCCCGCATGACCTCACGGTATTGATGGACGATTCCACGGAAGCAAGATCCTGCTCCGGAAGCCCCACCAGCAGGTATGCGCCTACTTGTTCCCGGGTAAACCCCGCTTCTAAAAGATAAGCAGCGGTCCGGGAGAACTCCTCCAGGGTCACCTTATGGTCCAGCCTTTCCCGATTTTCAACACCTGCGGTCTCCAGTCCCAGCCGGATGGTATGAAATCCGGCCTGCTTGAGCAGTCGAGCCACCGATCGGGTGATCTGCCGAATATGCAGGGCATTGGGCGTATGAAAACGTATGGGCAGCCCCATCCGAATCGTCCTTTCCAGGATCGGGACGGCATGATGTGGCGCATCGATGAGAAACGCATCGTCATAAAGCACAAAATCGGCAACCCCATGCGCCATGTGCCAATGGCGAATCTCTTGAACTACAGTCTCCGGTGAACGTTGCATCCGTTTCGGAGAAAGGGCGTGTGACGCACAATAAGAACAAGTAAACGGACATCCGACGGATGTCAACAGAGGAACGTAGGGAATCTTTCTATAAAGATCCAGGGCCGGGTATGGCCAGGTATTGAGGTTGTAGGGATCAAGTCCGCTTTGGGCCCGTAAGGATTCCAGGGATCGCCCCGTTAATTCTGCCGCTAGATTCAAAATATGCGTTTCGCCGGGGCCGGTTAAAATGCGGTCTGCGCCGCTTCTTTGTCGGGCATGTTCGGTGCATAGAGTCGCATAGATCCCCCCTAGAACCACGGGGGTTGCCGGAAAGACTTCTTTGAGAACAAGGATGGTTTCATAAACTCCGGTCCACCAGTAGGTCATGACGGAAGTAACCAGAATCAAATCCGGAGGAGATAATCGAAGAAGATCTTCCCTGAACCAGTCAGGGCAAATACCGTACCTGGAAAACCGTCTGGGTACATCCTCAAGCCCGACGGGTTTTGGGATCCAGGTCTTTAGATAGGGACCCCTGCCAAGCCGGATGCCGGTAAGGGCGAAAGGGGCCCTGGGGTGAAAACGGTCCAGGCAATCGACATAAGAAACGTCGATGCCGCATCGTCTCAGCACAGCCCCCAGCAGCAGAATCCCCATGGGCTTAGCCCAGAAATCATAGGCCGCAAAATCATGGATCCAGGGGTTGACGATCAGGACATGAGGAGACCGGGTGGCCACGGTGGAATCAGCCGTCGGACGGCAGCGCCCCCGGGAAGTATTCCATAGAGGTCTTTTTCAGCTCTTGTTTGCTGAACAAGAGGGTGTAACGGGACACGCCCGTCTTCTCTGCAATTTCTCGGACGATTTTCAGGCAGGATGCCTCATCTTTCCCATGAATCATGGTATAAAGATTATAGGGCCAACCTCCTGTCGGGTTTCGGCGGTAACAATGAGATACCTGGCGGAACCTTGACATTTTTTGACCCACTTCCTCGATCCGGTCTTCTTCTACCTGCCAGGCCGCCATTACGTTTGCCGTATACCCGGATTTCTGATGCCGAAGGGTGGCGCCGAAGCGACGAATGACCCCTTTCCTGCATAATTCCTTCAGGGTCTTGAGAAGCGTCTCCTCTGATATGGAGAGCCGTTGCGCCATCTGGGAGTAGGGTCTTTTGATGACGGCCATATCGCCCTGGATCATGGCAATGATTTTTTTTTCAAGCTCGGAAAGCATCCCCCCTGTTTTACCCTCCGAATTTTTCGGGGAACAGCTCTTTGATGGCATCCTTCGAAGCACTGCAAACACCGCGCTCGGTAATGAAGCCGGTGACCAG